>NZ_JBKFAV010000007.1:0-216510 GCF_053345825.1 Methylobacterium sp. C33D | reverse complement strand
GCGCGCTACATCGCGGGGATCGGCCGCCGCGGCGAGGCGTTCGTGGTGGTGTTCGACCTCGCCGCGCTGATGGACGGCGACGCCCCGGCCCTCGACGCCGCACCCCGGGCCGCCTGAGGGATCCCGCACCATGGAGACCGATCCGGGGCCGCTCAGCGACCGGCATTTCCGCTCCGTCGCCGACCTGATCCAGCAGCACGTCGGCATCCAGCTCCCGCCGGCCAAGCGCACCATGGTCGAGGGGCGGCTGCGCAAGCGCATGCGCGCCCTCGATCTCCCGACCCTGGAGGCCTACGGCCGCCACCTGTTCGAGGCCGGCCATCTCGCGGACGAGTTCCCGCACCTCGTCGACTGCGTGACGACGAACAAGACCGACTTCTTCCGCGAGCCCGCGCATTTCGACCTGCTGCGCGCGACGATCGTGCCGCGGCTGGCGGCGCGCGGCGACCGGCCGCTGCTCAAGGTCTGGAGCGCGGCGGCCTCGACGGGGGCCGAGGCCTACACCCTGGCGATGGTCCTGCAGGACATGGCCGCCGATCGGTTCCGCTACGCGATCCTCGGGACCGACATCTCCTCGGAGGTGCTCGACCGTGCCCGCACGGCGATCTACCCGGAGGAGATGCTGGCCGCCGTGCCGCCGGACCTGCGGCGGCGCTACGTGATGGTCGCGCGCGACCGGGCCCGGCGCGAGGGGCGGATCGTGCCGGAGCTGCGCGCCCGGGTGCGTTTCCAGCGGCTCAACCTGATGGACGAGGTCTACCCGATCGACCGGGACGTCGACCTCGTCTTCTGCCGCAACGTGCTGATCTACTTCGACAAGCCGACCCAGAAGGCCGTGGTCGCGCGCCTAGCCGCGCATCTGCGCCCCGGCGGCTACCTGATCGTCGGCCATTCCGAGTCCATGGCGGGCGTCGGCGTGGCGGGCCTCGAGCAGGTCTCCTCCACCGTCTTCAGCAAGCTGAGGGAGTCCAGCCGGTGAGCGCGTCCCGACCGATCCGCGTCCTCGTCGTCGACGACTCGGCCTCCGTCCGCCAGACCCTGTGCGGCATCCTCGAGACGGCGCCCGACATCGAGATCCTGGGAACGGCCGCCGATCCGTTCATCGCCGCCCGCCGGATCCAGGAGGAGATCCCGGACGTCATCATCCTCGATCTCGAGATGCCCCGCATGGACGGCCTGACCTTCCTGCGGAAGATCATGGCGCAGAAGCCGCTCCCGGTGATCGTCTGCTCGACCCTGACCGAGGCGGGCTCCCGGATGCTGTTCGAGGTCCTGGAGGCGGGGGCGGTCGACGTGCTGCCGAAGCCGCGGGTCGACACGCGCCAGTTCCTGCTCGAATCCACCGTGCGGGTCTGCGACGCGGTCCGGGCGGCCGCGCGGGCCAAGCTGCGCGGGAGCCGACCGCGCCGGCAGATGGTCGAGGCGAAGCTCTCGGCCGACGCCGTCCTGCCGCCGCCGGTCCCGGGGCGCGTGGTGGCCGAGACCGACCGGATCGTCTGCATCGGCGCGTCGACGGGCGGGACGGAGGCCCTGCGCGACGTGCTCGAGGTGCTGCCCGCCGAGTCCCCCGGCCTCGTCATCGTGCAGCACATGCCGGAGCACTTCACGGCGGCGTTCGCCAAGCGCCTGAACGGGCTCTGCGCGATCGCCGTCAAGGAGGCGGAGGACGGCGACCTCGTGCTGCGCGGCCGCGCCCTGATCGCTCCGGGCGGGCGGCACCTCATGGTCGAGCGCCGCGGAGCCAGCTACGCGGTGTCGGTGAAGGACGGGCCCCTCGTCGCGCGCCACCGGCCGTCGGTCGACGTCCTGTTCCGGTCGGCCGCCCGGGCGGCCGGCGCGAACGCCCTCGGCATCCTCATGACCGGCATGGGCGACGACGGCGCCAATGGTCTGCTGGAGATGCGCCGGGTCGGGGCCCAGACCGTCGCGCAGGACGAGGCGAGCTGCGTGGTGTTCGGCATGCCCAAGGAGGCGATCGACCGCGGCGCGGCCGCCAAGGTCCTGCCGCTCGAGCAGATGCACCTCGAGATCCGGCGCTTCGGCCTGTCCGCGGCGCGCTGAGGCTGCGGCGCGCGCCGGGCTCAGGACTGATCGCGTTGCCCGGCCAGCGCCTCGGATCTCGCCCGGCGCCCCCGTGTGCGGCTGGATGGCTGGGCCGCTGCGCGCCGCGTCCGGCCGGTACCCGTCTTCACCGACTGGGCTCGGGGGAGCTTCTTGCTTCCGCCGCGCCGCGCGCCGCGATGGGTGATCTGCTCAGCGTCGGCGCCCTGTTCCTGCGGTCCGGCATCCAGCAGGCCCTGAACACCGGGCGGATGATCGGGCACGCGGAACAACCGGGCCAGCCCGTCGGCGACGCCCCGGAGAACGGCGTCCGCCTGCTCGTGATCTTCCTGGCCCTGTACGACGATGAAGCTCATCTGCGCACTCGGATGGTTCGTTCAGATCCTCAACTCGACACGCTGCGAAGGGTTGCCAGGCCTGTCGGAAGTCATCCGACGATCATGCGATTCCGCACTTCATGAACGTCATGTAATCAACCGGTGGTCGTATCGTGCTGAATAATGAATGATTGCCCGGAGACCCGGCGAGATGTCGCTACGACTCGCGGGGTCTTTCTCGGAGCGGAGTCCGGTCGCGCTCTGCGCTGTGCGTGGCAGCCTTGTGCTGGTGCACCACGGCACACGCTGCGCAGCGCGCCACCGGTTCCGTGTGCACCCGGCTCGCGAGCGGGCGGCCCCGGCCGGCTCACGCGGCGTAGCGGTCGAGTGCCAGGTCGTCGCTCGCGATCTCGGGAGCCCGGCCCGACACGAGGTCGGCGAGCAGGCGGCCCGAGCCGCAGGCCATGGTCCAGCCGAGCGTGCCGTGGCCGGTGTTGGTGAACAGATTCCCGACCCGCGAGCCCCCCACGATCGGGGTGCCGTCCGGCGTCATCGGCCGCAGGCCGGTCCAGAACGAGGCACTGTCGAGATCGCCACCGGCCGGGAACAGGTCCTGCACAGAGCGCGCGAGGGTCTCGCGGCGCGGCGCGCGCAGGGCGCTGCTGAACCCGGCGAGTTCGGCGGTGCCGCCGACCCGGATCCGGTCGCCGAGCCGGGTGATCGCGACCTTGTAGGTCTCGTCCATCACCGTCGAGACCGGCGCGGCCGCCGCGTCGGTGATCGGCAGCGTCAGGGAGTAGCCCTTCACCGGGTAGACCGGCAGCGCAATCCCGAGGGGGCGCAGCAGGGCCGGCGTGTAGCTGCCCAGCGCCGCCACGTAGGCATCCGCCCGCAGGAGGTCGCCGTCGGCGGTCTCGACGGCCGTCACCCGGTCGCCGGCGTGATGCAGGCGCGCGATCGCCGTGCGGTAGCGGAAGGTGACGCCGAGGCCCTCGCAGATCGCGGCGAGGCGCTGCGTGAACAGGTGCGCGTCGCCGGTCTCGTCGCCCGGCAGCCGCAGGCCGCCGACGAAGACGTCGCGCACCGCGGCGAGGGCCGGCTCGGCCGCGATGCAGCCGGCCGGATCCAGCACCGTGTAGGGCACGCCGTAGGCGTCGAGGACGCGGGTGTCGTCGCCGACATGGTCGAGCTGCTTCTGCGTCCGGAAGAGCTGCAGCGTGCCCTTCTCCCGGTGGTCGTAGGCGATGCCGGTCTCGGTGCGCAGGTCACGCAACGCGTCGCGGCTGTACTCGGCGAGCCGGACCATGCGGCCCTTGTTCCGCTGGTAGGCCTCCTCGGTGCAGTTCGCGAGCATGCGCGTCAGCCACGCGTAGAGGCGCGGCTCCAGCCGCGGCCACAGCACCAGGGGGCGGTGCCGCATCATCAGCCACTTGAGCGCCTTCACGGGGATCCCGGGGGCCGCCCAGGGGGCCGAGTAGCCGGGCGAGACCTGCCCGGCATTGGCGAAGCTGGTCTCCAGGCCGGAGCCGGGCTGGCGCTCCAGCACGGTGACCTGATGGCCGGCCCGGGCGAGGTAGTAGGCCGAGGTGACGCCGACGACGCCGCCGCCGAGGATGAGGACGTGCATGGCGGGCCTCAGGCTCCGAGATAGATGCGGTGGAAGCGGTGGCCGAGGCTGGTCAGGACCTCGTAACCGATCGTGCCGGCCGCCGCGGCGACGGCGTCGACGTCGCGCTCCGGCCCGATGATGTCGACGAGCGCCCCCGGCCCGAGGGTGCCGGGCGCCACGTCGGTGACGTCGAGGACGAGGCTGTCCATCGAGACGCGCCCGACCACGGGCAGCCGGGCGCCGCCGAACCACGCCGCGCCGTCCGCCGTGCTGCGGAAGAACCCGTCCGCGTAGCCGATCGCGACCGTGGCGAGGCGGCTTTCCCTAGTGACTGTGGCCGCGTGGCCGTAGCCGACCGGCGTCCCCGCCGGGACGCTGCGCGTCTGCATCACCCGGGCCCGCAGGCCGATCACCGGCCGCATCGGGTTCGCCGTGCCGTCCTGCGGGGCGATCCCGTAGAGGGCGGCGCCGGGGCGCACGAGGTCGAAGTGGAAGTCCGGACCGAGGAAGATCCCTGACGAGGCCGCGAGGCTCGCCGGCACCGCGGGCAGACGCCGCCGGACGGCCTGGAAGACCGATAGCTGCGCGGCGTTGACCGGGCTGTCCGGCTCGCCGGCACAGGCGAGGTGGCTCATCACAAGCCGCAGGTCGAGGCCCTCAAGCGCGTCTGGGTCGTCGAGCAGCGCGCCGACCTCCTCCGGCGCGAAGCCGAAGCGCGCCATGCCGCTGTCGATCTGGAGGATCGCCGGCAGGCGCCGTCCGAGGCGCCGGGCGAGAGACTGCCAGCCGTCGCGCTGGGAAAGATCGTTGAGGACGGGCACGAGGTCGTGGTCCGCGCAGGTCGCCTCGCTGCCCGGGGGGGCGCCATTGAGCACGGCGATCACCGCGCCGGGGCCGAGGATAGACCGGAGAGCCACGCCCTCGCCGACCTGGGCGACAAAGAAGTGTCGGCAGCCGGCGGCGGCCAGGACCGGCGCCACACGGTCGGCCCCGAGCCCGTAGGCATCGGCCTTGACGACGGCCGCGCAGGTCGCGGTCCCGGCTTGGACGGCGAGGCGGCGGTAGTTCTCCGCGATGGCCGCAAGATCAATGGTGAGGAGCGCGGAGGCTGTCCCGGCCGGACCCGCATCGGGCCGGAACGCGCGATCGATCATGCTCATGGCGACCCTCGGGACGACGCGCGGATGCGATGCCCGAAAGCTACACGAAGGATCGTCGAACGAGCGTGCATCCTGTCGAAGAGATTTGAGTTTGAAGCGTGGCCGTGCAAGTTTCTGCGGCCAGTTCGAAGTTCCTGCGAGTCGGGTGTGGACGCGATCGACCGCCGCATCATCCAGGCCCTGCGCGGCGACGGCCGGATCAGCAACGCGGATCTCGCCGCGGCGGTCGGCCTGTCGGCCTCGGCCTGCCATCGCCGCGTGCGGCTGCTGGAGGAATCCGGCGTCATCCGGGGCTACACGGCGCTGATCGGCGGCGCGGTCGACGGGCCCGGGCTCGTGGTCCTTACGCAGTTCACCCTGGACCGCCAGACCGAGGACTATCTCAACCGGTTCGAGGCGGCCGTGCGGCGCTGTCCCGAGGTGCAGGATTGCTATCTGATGACCGGGACGGCCGATTACCTCGTGAAGCTCAAGGTGATCGACGCGGCCGATTACGAGCGGTTGCACAAGGATGTCCTGTCGCGCCTGCCGGGGGTCGCCCGGCTGCAATCGAGCTTCGCCATTCGGACGGTCGTGGCGGCGGGCCGGCCGCTCTGAGGGGAACCCGGCATGACGCCGAGCACCGAACCGCGCGCGGGCGCCCCCTGCGACCTGCGCCTCCACGACGCCGCGCTCGCCGACGGAAGCCGGGCGACGATCGACATCCGGGGCGCATGCGTCGCGGCGCTGCGGGAGCCCGGCGCGCCGCTGCCGCCGGCTGGCCGCACGATCGATCTCGGCGGCGCCCTGGTGCTGCCGGGCCTGACCGACGGGCACGTCCATCTCGACAAGTGCCTGCTCGGCTTGCCCTGGCGCCCACACGCGGCGGCAAGGTCGGTCCGCGCGATCATCGACGATGAGAAGGCGTTCCGCCGAACCACGCGGATCCCGCTCGCCGAGCAGGGCGCCGAGGCGCTCCTCGAACGCCTGCTCCGTGGCGGCACGACGAGCCTTCGGACCCATGTCGATATCGACGACGTCACGCGGCTCGACCACCTCGCCCAGATCCTCGACCTGCGGGCGCGCTGGTCCGATCGCCTGCAGATCCAGATCGTCGCCTTCCCGCAGAGCGGGATCCTGGGCTGCCCGCCGGTCGCAGACGACCTGGACGCGGCCCTGCGGATGGGCGCGGACCTCGTCGGCGGCCTCGACCCCGTCGGCATCGACGGCGACCGCGACGGTCACCTGGACGTCGTCTTCGCCCTGGCCGAGCGGCACGGACGGGGCATCGACATCCACCTTCACGAGGGCGGCGCGGCCGGCCTCGCCACGATCGCGGCGATCGCGGCCCGCACCGCGGCGGCCGGGTTCGGCGGCCGGGTCACGATCAGCCACGCCTTCGCGCTGGCGGAGGCCGACGACCGGGAGCTCGGCCGGATCGCGGAAGCCCTGAACCGGGCCGGCGTCGCGATCCTCAGCAGCGTGCCGGGCGGGGCCCGATGCCCGCCGATCCCGCGGCTGCGCGCGCTCGGCGTCCCGGTCTGCCTCGGCACCGACAATGTCCGCGACTGCTGGAACCCCGCCACGGTCACCAGCATGATCGCCCGCGCCCAGCTCGCCGCCTACCGGTTCGACCTGCGCGCCGACGCGGACCTCGCGGCGTTGCTGGCGCCGATCACAGTCGTCCCGGCGCGGGTGCTGGGCCTCGGCCCGGGCACGGTGGCGCCCGGCGGGCGGGCCGACCTGATCGCCTTCGCGGCCGCCGGCGTGCCGCAGGTGATCGTGGAGCGCCAGGAGCCCGTGCTGGTCGTGGCGCGGGGCGCCGTCGCGATCGACCGGCGCGGCGCGGCCGCCGGGGACCCGCCGCCGTGAACGACCGCGCGCTGCGCTACCTGCTGGCCGTCGTGCGCGCGGGCTCGGTCCGGGCGGCCGCCGAGGTGCTGAACGTCGCGGCCTCGGCGGTGAGCCGGCAGATCATCGAGCTGGAGGCGCAGGTCGGCGAGACCCTGCTCGAGCGCCTGCCCCGGGGCGTCGTTCCTACCGAGGCCGGCCGTCTCGTCGCCGCGCACGCCCAGCGGCAGGCCGACGAGGCGGCGCTGCTGGAGGACCAGCTGAAGCGCCTGCGCGGGGTGCAGCGGGGCACGATCAGCCTGCGCTGCGGCGCCGGCTTCCTGATCGACCTCCTCGACAACGCGCTGGCCGGGTTCGCGCAGGACCATCCAGGCATCGCCTATCAGGTCGAGATCGGCACCACCGACGGGATCCTCGCGGCCATCGCCCGGGGGGACGCGGATATCGGCCTCGTCTACAACCCGCCCGCGCATCCGGATGTCCGCGGGATCGTCACCGCCCGGCAGCCGCTGCTCGCCATCCTGCCGAAGGGCCATCCCCTCGCCGACGGGGCGGCGCCGGTTCCGCTGCGCAGCTTCGCCACCGAGCCCGCCGCCCTCCTGCCGCCAGACCACGGGGTGCGCCAGCTGATCGGCCGCGTCGAGGCGGATGGCGGCTTCCGGCTGGTGCCGCGGCTGGAGACGGCGTCCTTCGAGCTGCATCGCCGCTTCGTCATGGCCGCGATGGGCGTCGCCTTCCTGCCCCGCTTCGTGGTCGCGGCCGAGCTGCGTGCCGACCTCCTCGACGCTGTGCCGCTGCGCGACAGCATCCTGTCGGAGGCGAGCGCCCACCTCGTCATCCGCGCGGGGCGGCGATTGCCCGAGGGCGCGGCGCGGCTACTCGGCTGGCTGGCCGACCACATGGTGGCGTTCCGGTCGCCACCGGCCTGACCCTACCGTTCTGGATTTCCGCACGGAATGTGCAGAAATCTATGATTGTGGCAACGCTCGTTTGCCGAGATCATCCTCCTGCACGGTGAGGACGGATCGGCATGACCATCGCAACGGTAGGGGTCGTCGGGCTCGGCAACATGGGTCTGGGCATGGCCGTGACCCTGGCCCGCAAGGGCTTCGCGGTCCTGGGCTACGATATCGACGCGGGCCGGCGCCCCGCCGCCGAGGCGGCCGGCGTCACCGTCCTCGACGCCCTGAACGACGTGCTCGGCCGGGCCGACGCCCTGGTCTTCTCGCTGCCGCTGGCGCGGGACGTGGAAGCGGTGGTCACCGCGGAGGGCGGCCTCCTGTCCCGGACCGACCGGAAGGTCGTGGTGATCGACACCTCGACTTCGGATCCCGGCACGACCCGCCGCCTCGCCGAGCGCCTCGCCGCGGCCGGTCACGCCCTCCTCGACGCCCCGGTGAGTGGCGGCCCGTCGGGCGCCGCCGAGGGCACCCTGACCATGATGATCGGCGGGGCCGCGGCGGATTACGAACTGGCCCGGCCGGTCCTGGAGGCCATGTCGGGCCGCGCGCCGCATGTCGGGCCGTCGGGCGCCGGCAACATCGTCAAGCTCGTCAACAACCTGCTGGTGGCGGCCCATCTCGTGACCACCGGCGAGGCCCTCCGCCTGTCCGAGGCGGCGGGCCTCTCGGCCGAGGAGGCCGTCAAGGTCGTCAACACCGCCACCGGCCGCAGCGCGATCAGCGAGGTCATGGTCCCGCGCTGGGTCCAGTCCGGCACCTTCGACAGCGGCTTCTCGGCGGGCCTGATGCGCAAGGACGTGCGCCTCGCCCTCGAACTCGCCGCCGAATGCGGGATCGACCTGCCGCTCTCCGCCGAGGTCAAGCGCATCTGGCAGGCGACGAAACCCGCCATCCCCGACACGGCCGACTTCACCCGCATGGCCGATTACCGCGATCCCAAGGGAGCCCACTGATGTCCGGCACGCCCCACTCGCCCGCCGCCGACCGGGTCGCCGCCCTCCTGGCCGACCTGCTGCCGGGCGGCCGCATCGGCAGCGTCGTGGCCGGCGAGATCCTCGCCGGGACCGGCGCCGCCCTCGACCTCACCAACCCCGCCGACGGCGGCGTGCTCGCGACCTTCGCCGATGCCGGGCCGTCGGTCGTCGCGGCCGCCATGGCGGCGGCAAGCGACGCCCAGCGCGCCTGGTGGGGGATGAGCGCGGCCGCCCGCGGCCGGGCGATGTGGTCTGTGGCCGCCCTGGTCCGGCAGCACGCCGCGGCTCTGGCCGAGTTGGAGACCCTCTCGGCCGGCAAGCCGATCCGCGACACCCGCGGCGAGGTCGCCAAGGTCGCCGAGATGTTCGAGTACTACGCCGGCTGGTGCGACAAGCTGCACGGCGACGTCATCCCGGTCCCGACCTCGCACCTGAACTACACCCGCCACGAGCCCTTCGGCACCGTGGTGCAGATCACCCCCTGGAACGCCCCGATCTTCACCGCGGGCTGGCAGATCGCGCCGGCGATCTGCGCCGGCAACGCCGTGGTGCTGAAGCCCTCCGAGCTGACGCCGCTGACGTCGCTGGCGCTGGGCCTGATCTGCGACCGGGCCGAGGGGATGCCCCGCGGCCTCGTCTCGGTGCTGGCGGGGGCCGGCCCGACCACCGGCGCCGCCGCGGTGGCCCATCCCGAGACGCGGCTCGTCGTGTTCGTCGGCTCGGCCGAGGCGGGCGCGCAGATCGCCGCCGCCGCGGCCCGCGCCATCGTGCCGAGCGTGCTGGAGCTCGGCGGCAAGTCGGCCAACATCGTGTTCGCCGACGCTGACCTCGACCGGGCGCTGATCGGCGCGCAGGCCGCGATCTTCGGCGGCGCCGGCCAGAGCTGCGTGGCCGGCTCCCGGCTGCTCGTGCACCGCTCGATCCACGCGTCCTTCGTCGAGCGCCTGTCGCGCGCCGCCGCGCGCATCCCGGTCGGCGCGCCGACCGACCCGGAGACGCAGATCGGCCCGATCAACAACCGGCGCCAGCGGGACAAGATCGCCGCCATGGTCGAGACCGCCGCGGGGGCCGGCGCGACCATCGCGGCGGGCGGGGCCTGCCCCGCCGCCTTGCGTGACACGGGCGGCTTCTACTACGGCCCGACCATCGTGGACGGCGTCGCGCCGGACGCCGCGATCGCCCGGGAGGAGGTGTTCGGCCCGGTCCTGACGGTCCTGCCGTTCGACGGCGAGGACGAGGCGGTCGCGCTGGCCAACGGCACGCCCTACGGCCTCGCCGGCGCTGTCTGGACCGGCGACGGCGGGCGCGGCCACCGCGTCGCGGCGGCCCTGCGGGCCGGCACCGTCTGGGTCAACGGCTACAAGACCATCAACGTGGCCTCGCCGTTCGGCGGCTTCGGCCGCTCGGGCTTCGGCCGCTCCTCGGGCCGCGAGGCGCTGATGGCCTACACGCAGACCAAGAGCGTCTGGGTCGAGACCGCCGCCGCGCCGGCCGTGACCTTCGGCTACGTGGGCTGAGCCCGACGCCACGGGCGCAACGACCGAGAGGATCTACCGCCAAGCCGGCGATCAAGACCGGCAGGCGGAGCAACGGGCAGCCCCGAGGGGGCCCAAGGAGGACGATGATGGCGGGGGAACTGTTTGCGACGAATACGCGGGCGGTCGCGCCGCCCGTCTCGGGCGGGGGCAAGCTGACGCTGTTCCTGCTCGCCCTCGTCATCGTCATCGTCGCGGAGGCGATCGGCAACGTCAGCATCCCGGTGGGCGCCGGCAAGATCGTGCTGCTCCCGCTGCTCTGGGCCCTGCTGCTGGGCGGCGCGCTGGGGCTGATGAGCCCGCGCCTGCCCGCGCCGCTGCGGCTGTCGACCGCCCTGCAGAACGCGGCCGGCGCCTACCTGCAGCCGGCGCTCCTGATCTTCATCGCCAAGCTCGGCCTGCTCGTGGGCGGGTCGCTGCCGAAGATCCTCGCCTCCGGCTGGGCCCTGGCCTTCCAGGAATTCGGCCACTTCTTCGGCACGATGGTGTTTGGCCTGCCGGTCGCGCTCCTGCTCGGCATCAAGCGCGAGGCGATCGGCGCGACCTTCTCGGTCGGCCGCGAGCCGAGTCTCGCCATCATCGGCGAGCGCTACGGCATGGATTCGCCGGAGGGGCGCGGCGTGCTGGCCGAGTACCTGACCGGCACGGTGTTCGGCGCGGTGTTCATCGCCCTGCTGGCCGGGCTGATCGCCAGCCTCAAGATCTTCAACCCGCTGGCCCTGGCGATGGGCGCCGGCGTCGGCTCCGGCAGCATGATGGCCGCCGCCTCGGGGGCGATCGCGGCCCAGCAGACTCCCGAGGTCGCCAAGGACGTCGCGACCTTCGCGGCGGCCAGCAACCTCGTCACCACGACGATCGGCACGTACTTCACCCTGTTCCTGTCGCTGCCCTTCACGATCTGGGCCTACGGCAAGCTGGAGCCGATCCTCGGCCGCAACCGGGTGGACGCCGCCCGCCCGGCCGAAGCCGACCCTCAGGCGGCCGCGCCGGCCCATCAGGAGGTGCGGATCAGCCTCGGCGAGACCGTGCTCGCCTGGATCCTGATCGGCGCCTACGGGCTGATCGGCAACTGGCTGACGTACGG
This sequence comes from Methylobacterium sp. C33D, assembly GCF_053345825.1. NCBI lineage: Bacteria > Pseudomonadati > Pseudomonadota > Alphaproteobacteria > Hyphomicrobiales > Methylobacteriaceae > Methylobacterium > Methylobacterium sp. C33D. The sequence goes on along the minus strand of NZ_JBKFAV010000007.1, from coordinate 204,978 downwards.
CGTCGTCCCCGACGCGCAGGTCGTCGCCGGGATGGCGATCATCATCGGCACCGTGCTCGCCGGCTGGGGCCTGTACTTGCTCCTCGGCCGGCGCCTGCCCGCCGTCCTCTGGGTCTCGATCATCGGCATGGCGCTGACCTATCCCGGCACGCCCTACGCCGCCGAGATCACCGCCCTGACCGGCAAGCTCAACTTCCTGGCGCTGGCCACGCCGATCCTGACCTTCGCGGGGCTCTCGGTCGCCAAGGACGTGCCTGCCTTCCGTCGCCTCGGCTGGCGGATCGTCGTGGTCTCGTTCATGGCCAATGCCGGAACGTTCCTCGGCGCGGTTCTCATCGCCCAGTTCTTCATGCATCCGCCGATGGGATGAGCCGCCGCGCCGATCGGCGTAGGGTCCGGGCGGGGGATCGAGGCGCTGCGGCGGCCTCCGGCATTGGGGAGAGATCGCATGCGTATCGAGGCGGAGACCGTGGAGCGGATGGTCGCGTGGCGGCGCGACCTGCATGCCCATCCCGAGCTGGCCTTCCAAGAGATCCGCACGGCGGATCTCGTCGCCCGGGAGCTGGCCGCCTGCGGCCTGTCGGTGAAGACCGGGCTCGGGCGCACCGGCGTGGTCGGGACCCTGAGCCGGGGCGACGGCCCGACCCTCGGCCTGCGCGCCGACATGGATGCCCTGCCGATCCAGGAGGCGACCGGCGCCGCGCACGCGTCCCGGACGCCCGGCGTGATGCATGCCTGCGGCCATGACGGCCACGTGGCCATGCTGCTCGGCGCGGCGCGGCACCTCGCGTCGCGCACCGACCTCTCGGGAACGGTGCATTTCATCTTCCAGCCGGCGGAGGAGCTCGAGGGCGGCGGGCGCGCCATGGTCGAGGACGGCCTGTTCCGGTCGTTCCCGTGCGACTCGGTCTACGGCCTGCACAACTGGCCGGGCCTGCCGCTCGGGACCTTCGCGACCCGGGTCGGTGCCATCATGGCCTCCCTCGACACGTTCGAGATCACGGTCGTCGGGTTCGGCACCCACGCGGCCATGCCGGAGCGCGGCACCGACACGCTGGTGGTCGTCTCCGAGATCGTTCTGGCCCTGCAGACCATCGTGAGCCGCCGGATCGCCCCTACGGACCCGGTCGTGCTCAGCGTGACGCAGATCCACGGCGGCGATGCCTACAACGTCATCCCCGAGCGCGCGGTCATCCGCGGGACTGTGCGGTGCCTGGACGAGACCGTGCGCAAGCGCGTCGCGGACCTCGTCGCGGCCATCGCCGGCGGGACGGCCGCCACGCACGGCGCCCGTGCGGAGGTGGACTACCGGTTCGGATACCCCGCCACCGTCAACACCGCCGACGCCGTCGGCACCGCCCTGGAAGCGGCCGGGGCCGTCCCGGACATCACCGCACGCCGCGGCGAGGTCGGCCCCTCCATGGCGTCGGAGGATTTCGCCTACATGCTCGAGGCCTGCCCCGGCGCCTATGCGTGGATCGGGACCGACGGGACGCGCAAGAGCGTGCCGCTCCACAATCCGGGCTACGACTTCAACGACGAGGCCCTGCCGGTCGGCGCCGCCTACTGGGCCGCGCTGACGACGCACAGCCTCAGGCCGTGACACGGCGGGTCCCCTGAGAGACCGCCCGCGCCTCCGGCGCGGGCGGTCTCGATTTGGGGCTCAGGCGGCCATCGGCCCGTAGCGCCGGTGACCCTTCACGTCGAAGCGGTCGAGCATCATGACCTTGTCCCAGGCCTTGACGAAGTCCGCCACGAAGCGCCGCTGGCCGTCGCTGCCTGCGTAGGCGTCGGCGATGGACCGGAGCTGCGCGTTCGAGCCGAAGACGAGGTCGCTGCGGGTCGCCTCGAACTTCGTCTGCCCGCTCGCGCGGTCCTTGAGCGCGAAGGTCATCCCGTCCGAATCCGCCTTCTCCCAGACCAGATCGACGTCGGTCAGGGTGCGGAAGAAGTCGGTCGTCAGCACCCCGACCCGGTCGGTCAGGACGCCCCGGCTCGACCCGTCGTGGTTGGCGTTGAGCGCGCGCAGGCCGCCGGTCAGGACGGTCCATTCCGGGGCCGTCAGCGTGAGCAGGTTCGCCTTGTCGAGGAACATCTCCTCCGGCGAGACGCTGCGCGTCATCTGCCCGAAGCCGTCGTCGACGTAGTTGCGGAACCCGTCCACCACCGGCTTCAGCCACTCGAACATCTCGAGGTCCGTGAGCGCCTGCGTCGTGTCCACCCGGCCCGGCGTGAACGGGACCGGCGTCTCGACCCCGGCGTCGCGGGCCGCCTTCTCCACGGCGACGCAGCCGCCGAGCACGATCAGGTCCGCCAGCGAGATCTTCTTCCCGTCGCTGCGGCCGCCGTTGAAGGTCGCCATCACGCCGCGCAGGGCCTCGACCACGGGCGCGGCCCGCCGGTTGACCGCCCAGTCCTTCTGCGGCGCGAGGGCGAGGCGGCCACCGTTGGCCCCGCCGCGCTTGTCGCTGTCGCGGTAGGTCGAGGCCGCCGAGAAGGCCGTGAAGGCCAGATCCGAGACCGACAGACCCGTGCCGGAGATCGCCTGCTTCAGCGCGGCGATCTCGGCCTCGCCGACGAGGTCGTAGTCCCGCTCGGGCAGCGGGTCCTGCCACAGGAGCCCGTCCTCGATCACGACCTCCGGGCCGAGGTAGCGGTGCTTCGGACCCATGTCGCGGTGGGTGAGCTTGTACCACGCCTTGGAGAAGGCCTGGGTGAAGGCGTCGAAGTCGTTGAGGAACTTCTCGCAGACCTTGCGGTAGTCCGGGTCGACCTTCAGGGCGATGTCGGACGTCATCATCATCAGCGGGTGCATCTGGCCCGCGACGTGGGCGTCCGGCGTCTTCGGCGCGTCGGGATCCTTCGGCGTCCACTGGAGGGCCCCCGCCGGACTCTTCGTCTGCTCCCACTCGAACTTGAAGAGGTTCTCCAGGTAGGCGTTGTCCCACTTCGTCGGATCGGGCGTCCAGCTGCCCTCGATGCCGTTAGTCATCGTGTCCTTGCCGGAGCCCGCGCCCTTCGGGTTGTGCCAGCCCAGCCCCATCGCCTCCATCGGCGCCATCTCGGGCGGCGGCCCGATCTCCTTGGCCGGCACCATGCCGTGGCTCTTGCCGAAGGCGTGGCCACCCGCGATCAGCGCCACGGTCTCCTCGTCGTTCATCGCCATGCGGGTGAAGGTGATCCGGATGTCGCGGGCGGAGGCCAGGGGATCGCCGCTCGCGTAGGGTCCCTCCGGGTTCACGTAGATCAGCGCCTGGTGCGAGGCGGCCAGCGGGTTCTCCAGGTCGTAATCGGCGTCGCCGTTCCTGCCGCGCCAGCGCTTGTCGCGATTCACCATGTCGTCGAAGCTCGAGACCGAACCCATCTCGACCACCTCCGGGCCCCAGTAGGTGGCGTTGTCCGCCTCCCAGGCGTCGAGGCGGCCGGCTGCGAAGCCGTAGGTCGGCAGGCCCATGATCTCGAGGGCGCAGTTGCCGGTCAGGACCATCAGGTCGGCCCACGACAGGGCATTGCCGTACTTGTGCTTGATCGGCTGCAGGAGGCGCCGCGACTTGTCCGTATTGCCGTTGTCCCACCAGCTCGAGATCGGGGCGAAGCGCTGCATGCCGGTGCCGGCGCCGCCGCGCCCGTCGGCGATCCGGTAGGTGCCGGCCGAGTGCCAGGCCATGCGGATCATCTGCGGGCCGTAATTGCCGTAGTCGGACGGCCACCAGTCCACCGACGAGGTCAGGAACTGCTTGATGTCGCGCTTGAGCGCCGCGAAGTCGATCTTGGCGAACTCGGCCGCGTAGTCGAAATCCGGGCCGAGCGGATCGGCCGCGAGCCCGTTCTGGTGGAGCACCTCCACCCGCAGGCGATGGGGATACCAGTTCTCCAGCGTCGGCCGGTTGCCGTGGGCGCCGCCGATCCGGTCGCCGCCGAACGGGCACCTGCCTTCCATGTGAAACGACGTCGTGTCCGTCTTGTCGATCGTCTCGCTCATCGGGTGGTCCCCCTTGATTGTGCGCGACGGCCGGGCGCGCGGGGCTCGGACGTCGACGGCGGTGGGCGGTGCAGGTGGTCCGAACCCTCAGGCGATTCCCGTCGCGCTCGAGACTCGTGACGAAATGAGGCGGTCTCCGGCCGGATCAAGCTCGGGGCGTCGAAGTCCTGCCCGGGTCGCGGTGGAGAGCCGCGCAGAGATCGCGATGACGTTGTCGCGATCCGCCCTGTCGCCGCCGTCGCCGAGGGCGGGCATCGACTCGAGGTCGACGCCGCGGCGTGCCCGGGCATTGCCCGTCCTCTTGGGGGCCGTGGCCGGCCGTCATGACCGATGTCTCGGCTTCCGAGGGCGGCCGATCGCGACGATCGCCGCCGGTCAGGGCGCGGCTCGTGTGCCGGCCGGCGGGGTGCCGACCGACCCGCTCTCCGAGCCGGTGACGACCTTGCGGGCGGCGGCTTGGCTCTGGCTGGCGTAATCGGGCGGCGCGGTCTCCCCCTGCCAGATCATCAGGCCGGCCAGGGCGGCGATCATCAGCCCCACGCTGACGAGGAGCACGACCAGCACCGGCCTGCCGCGCCGGCCCTGACGGCTCTCCTGTGCCGTATGCTGTTCGACCATCCGCGCCTCGCTGGACCGTGGTTCCGGGAAATCCCGGCGGAAACCCGTGGCCCCGCGAATGGGTCCGGTCCTGCGACGCTGTGGACCGGACGCGCGCAGCGCGCCGACGCCGCGCCGCGACCCGTTGGCGCGCACCGGCATTGGTCATACAGTCATACACATGACCGTCGTGACCGCGCCGCAGCCCGATCTCCGTTTGCCGCTCTACCAGCGCCTGCGGGACGAGATCGCCTTCCAGATCGCCCGCAACGTCTGGCGCTCGGGCGAGCCGATCCCCACGGAGGCGGAACTGGCGGCGACCCACCGCGTCGCCATCGGCACCGTGCGCAAGGCGATCGACGTCCTCGTCGCCGACGGCCTCGTCGAGCGGCAGCAGGGTCGCGGCACCTTCGTGCGGCGTCCGCGCTTCGACCGGTCGCTGTTCCGGTTCTTCCGGCATCTCGGGCCGGACGGCACCCAGGCGGTGCCGGAGGGGCGGATCCTGTCGCGCGAGGCCCGTACGGCGCCCGCGACCGTCCGGGAGGCCCTCGGTCTGGACGCGCGCGGCGAGGCGATCCGCCTGATCCGGACGCGCCACCTGCAGGGGCGCCCGATCCTGTCCGAGGCGATCTGGCTGCCGGCCGCGCGGTTCGCACCGATCCTCGAAGCCCCGCTGACGGAGATCGGCGATCTCCTCTACCCCGCCTACGAGCGGCTGTGCGGGGAGATCGTCGCCCGCGCCGAGGAGACCCTGACCGTCGGTATCGCCGACGCGACCGACGCCGAGCGCCTCGCGATCGCCGACGGGGATCCGGTCGTCGTCATCGAGCGCCTCGCCTTCGGGTTCGATGCCCGCCCAATCGAGTGGCGCGTGACGCGCGGCGCCGCCAGGGACTTCCGGTACCACGTCGACCTCCGCTGAAAGCCCGGCGCCTTGACGCGTCGACCCGCGCGTGCTCATCTATTCATATAAATGACTAGTCCTCTTCGGAGGGCGGAGGAAAGCCCGTGTTCCGCTGGTACCGAGAAGTCGGTCCGGCCGAGCGTCGCACCTTCTGGGCCTGTCTGGGCGGGTGGTCGCTCGACGCCCTGGACGTGCAGATGTTCAGCCTCGCCATACCCGCGCTGGTGGCGACCTTCGGGCTCAGCCGCTCGGAGGCCGGCCTGATCGGCGCGGTCACGCTCGTCGCGGCGGCGCTCGGCGGCTGGCTCGGTGGCCTCGCGGCGGACCGGATCGGCCGCGTCCGGGCCCTCCAGATCACGGTGCTGTGGTTCGCGGTCGCGACCTTCCTGGCGGCCTTCGCGCAGAGCTTCGCCCAGCTCCTGACCTTGAAAGCGCTGCAGGGGATCGGCTTCGGCGCCGAGTGGGCGGCCGGCGCCGTGCTGATGGCGGAGGCGATCCGACCCGAGCACCGCGGCAAGGCACTGGGCGCCGTCCAGGGCGGCTGGGCGCTCGGCTGGGGTGGGGCCGTGCTCCTGTCCACGGCGGCCTTCTCGGTGCTGGATCGGGAGGCCGCCTGGCGGGTCCTGTTCGCCTGCGGCCTCGCGCCGGCGCTCCTCCTGCTCTACCTCCGCCGCTCCGTCCCCGAGCCGGCTCGACCCTTGGCAGGGCCGGCTCCGGCGCCGGCCGGAAGCCTCGCGATCTTCGCGCCCGGCCTGCGGCGGATTACGGTGATCGGGACGCTGCTCGGCCTGGGCGCCCACGGGGGCTTCCACGCCCTGTTCACGTGGCTGCCCACCTACCTGAGCGCCGAGCGCGGCGCCTCGGTCCTCGGCACCGGGCTCTACCTCGCCGTCATCATCGCGGCCTTCGGCCTGGGCTGCCTCGTCGCCGGCGGGCTCGTGGACCGGCTCGGGCGCCGCCGGACGGTGGCGCTCTACGCCGCCGGCTGCATGGTCCTGGTCGGCCTCTACCTGCTGCTGCCGGTCGGCGGCGCGGGCCTGCTCCTCCTCGGAGCGCCCCTCGGCTTCTGCACGGCCGGCATCCCCGCGAGCCTCGCGGCGCTGTTCAGCGAACTCTTCCCGGACGGCCTGCGCGGGACCGGGATGGGCTTCTGCTACAATGCCGGCCGCCTCGCCTCCGGCCTGCTGCCCCTCGGCGTCGGCCTGCTCAGCGAGATCTGCGGCCTCGGCCCGGCGATCGGCCTGTCGGCCCTCGGCGCCTACGGGCTCGTCCTCCTCGCCGTCGCGCTCCTGCCGGATCGGCAGTCCGGCGGCGCGCTGATCCCTCAGACCGCGAGATGATCCGATGAACCGGCGCCTGTTCTGCCGCTCCCTGCTCGCGGGCGGCGTCACGCTCGCACTGCCCGTCCGCGGCCGCGCGGCCGGGACCGGCGCCGCCGACGACGGCGTCGCGGCGGTGGACACCCACGCCCACGTCTTCACCCGGTCGCTCACCCTCACGGGCGACCGGCGCTACGCCCCCGACTACGACGCGAGCATCGCCGATTACCGCGCCATGCTGGACCGGAACGGCATGGCCCGCGGCGTGCTGATCCAGCCGAGCTTCCTCGGCACCGACAACGGCTACATGGTCTCGGCCCTGCGCTCCGCGCCGGAGCGGCTGCGCGGCATCGCCGTGCTGGCCCCGGAGGCCGAGACCGCCACCCTGCGCGACCTCGCCGGCCAGGGCGTCGTCGGCCTGCGCCTCAACCTGATCGGCCGGCCGGACCCGGATTTCGCCGGCCCGGTCTGGCGCGCCCACCTCGCGCGCGTCGCGGATCTCGGCTGGCAGATCGAGGTCCAGGCCGAGGCGCGGCGCCTCGCGCGGCTGCTGCCGCCGCTGGTCGAGGCGGGCGTCCCCGTGGTGGTCGACCATTTCGGCCGGATCGACCCCGCCCTCGGCATCGCCGATCCGGGCTTCGCCGACCTGCTCGGCTTCGGCCGCGGCGGCCGCGTCTGGGTCAAGCTCTCGGGCGCCTACCGCATCGGCAGCGGCGAGGCCGGCCGGCAGACGGCGCTGCAGGCGGCCGAGCGCCTGCGCGGCGCCTTCGGGGCGCGGCGCCTGCTCTGGGGCAGCGACTGGCCGCACACGCAGTTCGAGACCAAGGCCAGCCCCGCCGAGGCCCGGCGCGACCTCGACGCCTGGGTGCCGGACCCGGCCGAGCGCCGGATCGTCCTGGCCGAGACGCCCGCCGAACTCTTCCGCTTCGACCGCTAGGCCGAGGCGGGCCCGCCCGAATTCCAGCGAGGACAGGACCATGGCAACACCGACCACGCCACACGCGGCGGACGCGGCCGCCTTCGAGAGCCGAACGATGCGGAAGGTCGGCCTGCGCCTGATCCCCTTCCTCGTGCTCTGCTACTTCATCGCCTACGTCGACCGGGTGAATGTCGGCTTCGCGGCGCTGACCATGAACCACGATCTCGGCCTCTCCGCCGCGGCCTTCGGCCTGGGCGGCGGCCTGTTCTTCGTGGCCTACGTCCTGTTCGAGGTGCCGAGCAACCTCGCCATGGAGCGCGTCGGCGCGCGGATCTGGATCGCGCGAATCATGATCACCTGGGGGCTCGTCGGCATCGGCTCGGCCTTCGTCACCGGTCCGGTCAGCTTCGCCACCGCCCGCTTCCTGCTCGGCGCGGCCGAGGCCGGGTTCTTCCCCGGCGTGATCCTGTACCTGACCTACTGGTTCCCCAAGGCCTACCGGGCGCGGATCGTGGCGATGTTCATGGTCGCGATCCCGCTCTCCAGCTTCTTCGGCTCCCCGCTCTCGGCGGCGCTCCTCACCCTCGACGGCGTCGCGTCCCTGCGCGGCTGGCAGTGGCTGCTGATCATGGAGGCGGTCCCGGCCGTCCTGCTCGGCGTCGCCGCCCTCGCGCTGCTGCCGAGCCGGCCGGCCGAGGCGACCTTCCTGAGCCCGGCGGAGCGCGGCTGGCTGACGGACCGGCTGGAGACCGAGCGGCGCGCCGCCGAGGCGGGCGCCGGGCACCACGCCCACGGCCTCGCGGCGGTCTGGGCGGTGCTCGCGAGCCGGCAGGTCTGGCTCCTCGCCGTGATCTACGCCGGCAGCTCGGCCACCAGCAACACGCTGTCGCTGTGGATGCCGCAGATCCTCAAGGGGTTCGGCCTCAGCAACCTGCAGACCGGCCTGCTGAACATGATCCCGTTCGGCATCGCCTCAGTGTTCATGATCGTCTGGGGCCTGCGGGCGGACCGCAGCGGCGAGCGGATCTGGAGCACGGCGCTGCCGCTGGCGCTGACCTCGGTGAGCTTCGCCCTGACGCTGCTGACGGGCTCGCTCTGGATGACGCTGATCCTGCTCTCGCTGGTCCTGCTCGGCAACTACGCGATCAAGGGACCGTTCTTCGCCCTGGCCACCGAGACGCTGCCGCCGGCCCAGACGGCCGCCGGCATTGCGGCGATCAACACCCTGGCGCATCTCGGCACCGGGGCGATCACCTCGCTCATCGGCGTGCTCCGCGAGCAGACCGGCAGCTTCCCCGTGGCCCTGCTCCCGCTCTGCGCGCTCACCGGCATCGGCTGCGCCCTGGTCTTCTGGATCGGCCGGCACCGGCCGCGGGCAGCGGCCGTCGGGGCGGCCCCGTCGGCCGCCCGGGGCTGAAGCGGCGCAGGCGCCGAGTTCCACGTCGCGGCTCACCCGGTCGAGGGCCGGCAGGGGCGCGCCGCGGATGGCGGCCGAGACCGGGGCGACGGGCAACTTCACCGCCCCGGTCGGCACCCCCGAGCAGGTCGCCGACGCCCAGCGCGACTATCGCGACCTCGCCGCCCGGACCTTCCTGATCCGCGGCTTCAATCCGCTGGAGGGCGCGCCAGTACGGCCGGACCCTGCGGCTGCGCTGATTCGGTCGCGCCGCCCACCGGGCCGCGCCGATCGACGCGTCCATCATCGCCGACGAGCCGCGCGACATCGATCTCTCTGCGTCCGCGCCGGCCTCATTCGGCAGGCCCGCGCCCCGCGGCGATCCTCGACACGAGCGTCTCGCAAACCGCCGCCGCCGTGCGATGATGGCGCTGGAGGACCCGACATGCACGACCACGGCGACGATCACGACCACCATCACGGCCATGCGCAGGATCACGCCCATGATCACGGGGCGCCCGAGCGCTGGAAGCACGACGGCGTGCGGGTGATCCCCGGCGACCGGCTCGACGCCAACACCGCGCAGACGCCAGGCATGTACCGGCAGGCGGCGATCAACGCCGCCCGGGTCGGCGCCCAGAAGATCTGGGCCGGCACGGTGGCGATCCAGCCCGACGCCAAGACCGGCGTCCACCACCACGGCGAACTGGAGAGCGTGATCTACGTGGTCTCGGGCCGCGCCCGGATGCGCTGGGGCGACAAACTCGAGTACGTCGCCGAGGCCGGGCCTGGCGACTTCATCTTCGTGCCGCCCTTCGTGCCGCACCAGGAGATCAACGCCTCGACCGACGAGCCCCTGCACTGCGTGCTGGTGCGCTCCGACAACGAGGCTGTGGTGGTCAACCTGCCCGACGTCGAGGCGGCCGAGGCGCCCGAGACGGTGTACTGGGTCGACCCGATCCACAAGCATCCGTGAGAGACCGGGGACGACAGCCATGAGCCGGGACCGCCAGCTGCATCTCGGCGCCTTCATGCGCCCGGTCGGCATCCACACCGCGTGGTGGCGCTATCCGGGCGGCTACCCGGACGCGAACTTCAACTTCGCGCACCTGGCGCACTTCGCCCGGCGGCTGGAGGCCGCGAAGTTCGACGCGTTCTTCATGGCCGACCATCTGGCGGTGATGAACATGCCGGCGGCGGCGCTCCGCCGCTCGGCCACCGTGACGTCGTTCGATCCGCTGACCCTGCTACCGGCGCTCGCCGTGCTCACCGAGCGGATCGGCCTGATCGCCACCGCGTCGACCACCTACAACGAGCCCTACCACGTCGCCCGCAAGTTCGCCTCGCTCGACCACATCTCGAAGGGACGGGCGGGCTGGAACCTCGTCACCTCCGGCAACCCGGACGAGGCCCTGAACTTCGGCCGGGACGCGCATCTGGAGCACGCCACCCGCTACGCCCGCGCCCGCGAGTTCTTCGACGTGGTGACCGGCCTGTGGGATTCCTTCGCCGACGACGCCTTCACGAAGGATCCGGCGAGCGGGCTGTTCTTCGACCCGGCGAAGATGCACGTCCTCGACCACCGCGGCGGTTTCCTGACGGTGAAGGGCCCGCTCAACGTCGCCCGGCCGGTGCAGGGCTGGCCGGTGATCGTCCAGGCCGGCGCCTCCGAGGCCGGCAAGCAGATCGCCGCCGAGACCGCCGAGATGGTGTTCGGCGCGGGCTCGACCCTGGAGGCGGCGCGGGCCTTCTACGCCGACGTGAAGGGCCGGATGCCGGCGGCGGGGCGCGATCCGGACCAGCTCAAGATCCTGCCCGGCTGCTTCGTCGTCCTGGGCGAGACGGAGGGCGAGGCGCAGGCCAAGAAGGCGCGCCTCGACGACCTCGTCCATCCCGACAGCGGCCTCGCCAACCTGTCGGTGCGCCTCGGCGTCGACGCGACGGGCTTCGACCTCGACGGGCCGCTGCCGGAGCTCCCGGAGAGCAACGCCAGCAAGAGCGGGCAGGCCCAGATCGTCGACTACGCCCGGCGCACCGGCGCGACCGTGCGGGAACTCGCCCGCAAGGTCGGCGGCTACGGCGGCCTGCAGATGGTCGGCACGCCCGCCCAGGTGGCCGACCGGATGGAGGAGTGGCTGGAGACGCGCGCCTGCGACGGCTTCAACGTGATGTTCCCGTTCGTGCCCGAAGGGCTCGACGACGTCGTCGACCGGCTGGTGCCGGAACTGCAGCGGCGCGGGCTGTTCCGCCGGGACTACGCGGGGACGACGCTGCGCGACCATCTCGGCCTCGCGCGGCCGGCCAACCGCTTCTTCCCGTCCGACGCCCCGCCGCCGCCGGTGAGCTGATCGTCCCGCCGCGCGTACCCGCGCCGTCGACCTGCGGGTCGGCGGCACCTCGGCCGAGTCCGGTCGGCCCACCCTGGAGAGGCCGTTCGTGGCGGCGGAGCTGGTCCGGGCCGTGACCAGGCTCGTCGCGGCCGCCCGAGACCGCCGCGCCGCCCGGCGCGGCGTCAGAGCGGACCCGGCCCGGGATGCGGGCCCATGCGCCGGCGGTCGTGCTCGATGGCGAAGACGTGGGCGTAGAGGTTCGCGACCCAGCCCCGTCCCTCGACCGTGAGGTCGAGGAAGCGGATCGCGTCCCCGATCACCGGCTCGATCTTGCCCCAGAAGAACGACGGGTAGCGCTCCGCGAGGTCGGCCGGGCTGTCGTAGCCGAGCTCGGCGTTGACGCCGATCTCGGCGAATTCGTGGAACAGGGCGTTCAGTTTGCGCGGGTAGAGCGGGTCGCCGAGCTGACCGATCAGGTCGGCCGCCCGCAGCAGCCCGGCCTCGGTCCCGGTCTCGCGATGGGAATCGTCTTCCGGGACCGGGAAGCGGGTCAGCTCGATCGCCCGGATGACCCGGGACGCGTCGACGAGATCGTGCGTGCCGAAGCGCTCCTGCACCGCCAGTTTCGAGCGCTCGACGTGGTAGGGCGCCAGGGCCGCGTCGGAGGCGCCCCGGGGCAGGCTGACGGTCGTGCCCTGCGCGTCGATGACGAAGGCCTGCAATCGGTCTCCGGCGCAGACGCCGCGCACGTAGCCGATATCGTGGTAGAGGGCGGCCAGGATCATGTGCAGCCAGTCCTCCGGCGTGATGCCCTGCTGCAGGAAGCGGCCGCGGAGGATGTCCTGGGCGACCAGGGTGACGAGAGCCGTGTGGTCGCCGTCGTGGTAGAGGGCGTCGCTCCCGACGATCCGCTCGATCGTCAGGCGCGCCGCGGCCTCGATGATCTCGGCGTAGCGCGGCTCCCGGCTGCCGAAGGTCCGCTGGTAGGTCAGGGCCAGGTGCTCGCCGAGGGCGTCGGCGAGCATCTTGGTCGCGTCGAACATGGGATCCTCGCCGTCAGCTGCGTCGGGCGCCGCCGCGCCCGGCCGGGTCGATGGAGATCACGCGGATCGCTCCCCGCGATCGACGAACCGCTCCTCGAGATAGGCCGCCGCGTCCGCGTAGAGTTCGTAGCGGCGCATCAGCACCGCGCGCCTGTCGGCCTTCGTCGCGGCGTCGAGCTTGGCCTGGGCCTTGTCGGCGCGGGCGCGCAGCTTCCCGGCGAGCTTCTCGAAGGCGGCATCGATGCGCGCGCCGACCTTCTCGCCCTCGGCGCGCGCCGGGTCCGGGTCGTCCCGCCGACGCTGCGGCGTGGCCCTCGTCGCTTCTCCAGCCATGACGCATCTCCGGTCGCCCCGATCGGTGGCGAGACCGTATGCCGGAACGATCACGGGCGCGACATGGGATCGGCCGCCGACGGCGCGGCGCTTTCTCAGGCGTGTCACGGAACACTGCTCTAGCTCGGCCCCGCGACGCGCAGGAGAACCGGCGATGCGGCCCGACGACAGCTCTGCCCTGGATGCCACCCTGGATCACACCCTGGAGGCGATCCGGCGCGACCTCGCCGACAGCTACGACGAGGAGCTGGAACTCGGGCTCGAGGAGGAGCGCCTCGACCGGTGCGCGGCCGAGTTCGGCGGCGCGCCGCCCGATCGGCTCGATCGCAGCGTCTACTTCCGCGAACTGCTCCGGCTGCAGCACGAGCTGGTCCGCCTCCAGGACTGAGTGCAGGATCGGAAGCTGCGCGTCGTCGTACTGTTCGAGGGCCGCGACTCGGCCGGCAAGGGCGGCGTGATCAAGCGGATCACCCAGCGCCTCAATCCCCGCGTCTGCCGCGTGGCCGCCTTGCCCGCCCCGAGCGAGCGCGAGCGGACGCAATGGTATTTCCAGCGCTACGTCTCCCATCTGCCCGCCGGCGGCGAGATCGTGCTGTTCGACCGCTCCTGGTACAACCGCGCCGGCGTCGAGCGGGTCATGGGCTTCTGCACCGAGGCGGAGGTCGAGGAGTTCTTCCGGTCGGTCCCCGAGTTCGAGCGCATGCTCGTGCGCTCCGGCATCGTCCTGGTCAAATACTGGTTCTCGATCACCGATGCCGAGCAGGAATTCCGCTTCCAGATGCGGATCCACGATCCGCTGAAGCAGTGGAAGCTGTCGCCCATGGATGTCGAGTCGCGTCGACGCTGGGAGGACTACACCCGGGCGAAGGAGGACATGCTGGCCCGGACGCATATCCCCGAGGCGCCCTGGTGGGTGGTCGAGGCCGTGGACAAGCGGCGGGCCCGGCTGAACTGCATCAGCCACCTGCTCGGCCAGATCCCCTACGGCAGCGTGGCGCACCCGCCGGTCCATCTGCCCGAGCGCCTGCGGCACGCCGACTACGTGCGCGGCCCGGTCCCCGCCGCGATGGTCGTGCCGGCCGCGTACTGATCGCGGCGCGGAGACGGTGCGGGAGTCGTGATCCTGTCGCGGTGGCGCGGCTATATCGCCGCCATGGCGAAGCGCCCGATGACTCTCGACCTGTTCACGACCCTGGATATCGTCGATGACGACGTCTCGGCCGTCGTCGACGCCTATCTGGCCGATCCAACGCCCGGCTCGGTGGCGTTCGGCGACGGCTTCCGCATCGATCCCGCGGCGGCGGTGGCCTCGCATCCCTTCGCCCGGACGCTGATCGATCAGCCCTGGGCCGATGCCGGGCTGCGCCGAGCCGCCATCCGCGCGGCCATCCTGCTGGCGGAGCCGGAACGGGTCTGACCGATCGACCGAGCGTCGCGCGACGGTCACGCGACGGTCACGCGGCCGTCACGCGGCCGTCATGGGCGGGATGGCAATTCGCCGTCACGGCGAACCTCCCGACCCTATGCCGCCACTCCGCCCGCCCGGTCCCACCGTGGCGGGCTTTTGTCTGCCCGCGGGACGGCCGTCTCGTTGACGCCCGTCGGATCGGTGCGGGGCCCGCCCCCGGCACCTGATCGGCACCGCTCCGCCGGATCCTACGCCTAAAACGGTACGCGCGCGGCCCTCCGCCTTCACGACGCTCGGTTGTATTCTGACGCCGAGACGGGGCGGATGAACGGCGTGCCGCCACGGTGAACAGTTGGTTTACCCAAACCGGACAATTGCGCCGACCGCCCCGATCCGGGCGCGATCGGCGGGCGTTCTACGGGCAGTTCCACCGGAGACGTGCTGACATGCTGATCCTGAATCCGACGACCGGGCAGATGGTCGAGGTGCGCGTGCCCCGGCCCAAGCCGAGAGCCGCCTGACCGCGCGCCCGTCCTCCATCCGCTTCCCCGCACGCCTGCGGCCCAGGCGGCGTGCCCCTCCAGCCCCGCACGACCCATGCTCCCGACCGATCTCGACCGACCCGCCGAGCTGACCCTCTGGCCGGGCTACGCGCCCGCCCGGGTGGCCGTGTCACACAGCTTCCCCACGCTGCGGGCGGCCCTCGCCGCCGCGGTCGCGGCGATCGACGCCGAGGATGCCAATCCCTGGATCATCACCGAGGGCGGCGACATCCTCGCTCCGGGATGGATCCGCGCGAACACCGCGGGTGCCGTCCTGCAGTAGCGGGTCGTCAGCCGACGAGGTCGGGCACGCCCCGGTTGCGCCACCGGTACTCGCTCGGCGAGATCCCGTAGCTGTCCTTGAAACGTCGGCTGAAATGGCTCTGGGTGCAGAATCCGCAGCTATAGGCCAGCTCACCGACGGCCAGATGGGCGAAGCCGGGATCGCCGAGGCGCTGCGCGGCGATTTCCAGGCGCCGCCGCCAGATCCAGTCCGCGATGTTGCGATCCTGCTCGCGGAACAGGGCCTGGAGGTGGCGCAGCGACACGCCGACGGCCGCCGCGAGTCGGGCGGGATCCAGGTTCAGGTCGCCGAGATGGGCCTCGATATGGGCCAGGGCGCGCTGGAAGATCACAACCCCCTGGATGTTCTTGGGGGTCTCGTGCGCGAGGCGCTCCGCGATGCTCGCGACGATGAGATCGACGCCGACCGACGCCATGCGGTTCGACATGTCGGGGGTCAGCCGCCCGGCATTGCGGACCAGCTCCTGGAAAAAGGTCGTGACCATCGACGTGCCGACCTGATCCGCACCGATCGTGAGGGACGTGAACCGGCGCGTCGAGCCGAGGGCGCGCTCCAGGGATTCGCGCGGCACCTCGACGAACAGCGTCTGCGTGTCGACCTCGGAGGCCATCGTCGCCGGCCGCCGGTCCATCACGACGATGTCGCCGGGATTCTGAATCGCGGTGCGGTCGTCCTGCGCGCTGTACACGCGGCCCCTGAGCGTGATCGCGACGTTGAGTGTCTCGTGCTTGCCGTGCCGGCGTATCGTGTCCGGGGTCGCGACGGTGGTGACGGCGCTCTGCGTCACGCGCGTGATCAGCAGCGGCCCGACCTCGGCGGCCTCCAGGGTGCCGGTGAAACTGCGCGCCCCGGCAGGCGTGAGTTCGACCGGCACGATCCGCTCGAAGATCGTTTCACGCCAGAGGCGGAAACTGTCTTTCGGCTTGAAATCCGCCGTCGAGAACAAAGTCCTCATCACAACTTCTTGTATTCATACTTCGCCGCGCGCGCTTGGGAAAACGGTAGCACGCTCTCAGGCAAGCGCAACGGCGCGGGCCGACTTATCAAGGTTCTTGACCTTTCCAGGAGCCTAAAACGTGTCCGATTCGACCCTTGTCAGCCCTCAAACCAATATCGTGCTGACGGCGGGGCTCGTCGCTGCCTACGTATCGAACAATCGGGTTTCCACCGCCGATCTCCCGTCCCTGATCGCGCAGTGTCACGACGCGCTCACCGCGCTGGCCGGCCGCGGGACGGCGTCGATCGAGGCGGCGGATCTGGACGCGCCGCGCGACCGGCCCACCGCTGCGCAGATCCGCAACTCGATCCGGCCCGACGGCATCGTGAGCTTCATCGACGGGCGCCGCTACAAGACGCTCAAGCGCCACCTCACCGCCCACGGCCTGCACCCGCAGAGCTATCGCGAGCGCTACGGCCTCCCGGCGGACTACCCGATGGTCGCCAAGGAATACGCCGAGCGGCGGTCGGTGCTGGCGCGCTCGATCGGCCTCGGCGTGCCGAGCGAGCGCGCCGCCTGATCCGACCGGCCTCCGCGCGGCTGGCGGTCCCGGCCTCAGGCGGCCGCGTGCCGTCCGTCGGGCCGCAGGTCCCGGCTGGCCTGCTCGATCCGCTTCAGCCAGTCCTCGGCCGCCGACGCCCGCAGGGTCGCGGCCTCGGCGCGCGCCTCAGCGTCCCGGACGCGGCGGTCGGCCTCGGTCTCGCGATCGTGGACCTGCCGCGCCGCCTGCGCCCGCGTCTCCTCCAGGAGCGCCCGCAGGGCCTGGATCTCCCGCTGGGCGGCCTCCAGATCCGCGGCCAGCGTCTCGCAGGTGGTCGATTGCTGGCGCAGGCGCTGATCCTGCGCCTGGGCCGCGACGCTCGCGGCCGACAGTGTGTCGAGGATCTGGCTCCAGTCCGCCACCGGCCGCGCCGGGCGATCCGGGTCGGGTTCGCGAAGCGCTTCGCGAGCCTCCGCTGTGGGCGGCGCATCGGTCGTCCGGAGGTCGCCGGCGCGTGCCGGGGCGGGCTCCGCGGGTTCTCCGCGCGCGCGAGCGATGCGGGCGTCGAGCTGGGCCCAGAACGCCGCGTTCATCGCCGTGGCGACTCCGCCTGACCCGCGCCGGTCACGAGGCCGCCCGCGTCGCGCAGGCCCGGTTGCGGGCGTCCTGGGTGCTGTCCGCCTGTCCGGGCGCCTGGCCGCCCGGCTGCATCACGAACTCCGCGTCGATCGTCTCGGCGATGCGCTGGAGCATCTGCTCCGCCGCCGCGGCCCGCTCCTCGGCGGCCGCGGCCCGGTCCTCGGCGGCCTGGATCAGCTTGATCGCCTGCGCGTGGACCTCGTGGGTTTCCCGCTCGGCCGCCAGCACCTGGGCGCGGGCCGCGTCCATGTCGGCGCGCACCTGCCGCAGCAGCTCCTGGACATGCGTCTCCTGCTCCTGCGCCCGGTCCTCGACGTCCCGGATGTAGCGCGCCGCGCCCTGCACCCGCTCCAGCAGGTCGGGCCACCGCTCGACCGGCGACGGGGCCTGGTTGCGCCCCTGCGCCGAGACGCGCTCGTCCGCGGCGAGCAGGACGAGGTTGCCGGTGCGGATCCGGGTCGTCGGCTCGCGGGCGTCGCGCGCGACGACATCGATCTGGTCCAGCGCCTCGGCCTTGGAGTGCTTCGTCTGTTCCATCACGCGTCCTGCCGACAGGGTCCAGCGCAAGCCTCCGGTGAGGCATCGGCGTCCGCCTCACACCGACGCAAAATGGTTAACAACTCCTTAATGTTCGCGCTAGGGTTGCGCCGCCGAGGCGATACCCGCGCGACGCCTCAGGGATAGCGGACGGGCTGCGGGTCCTCCGGCAGCGGGATGAACTCGGCGTCGCTCGGCACGGTGTCGAACCGGCCCTGCCGCCAATCCTCTTTGGCCTGCGCGATCCGCTCGGGCCGGGACGAGACGAAGTTCCACCACAGGTGGCGTGGGCCGTCCATCGGCTCGCCGCCCAGCACCATGAACCGGGCCGATTCCGTGGCGCGCACGCTGATGCGGTCGCCGGGCCGGAACACCAGCAGCTGGCCGGGGCCGAACCCGTCGCCGGCGATCTCGATGGCGCCCGCGACCGTGTAGAGCGCCCGCTCGTCGTAGGTCGGATCGAGGGGCAGCACGGCGCCGGCCTCGAGCGCCACGTCGGCGTAGACCATCGGGCTCGATGTCCGGACCGGCGAGCGCGCCCCGAAGGCCTCGCCGGCGATCAGCCGGACGGTCTTGCCCTCGCCGGTGAGGACCGGCAGCGCGGCGGCGTCGTAGTGCTCGAAGGCGGGGGCGTTCTCCTCGTCCCGGTCCGTCAGCGCGACCCAGCTCTGGATGCCGAACAGGCGGGAGCCGGTCTGACGCAGCGTCGGGGCGGTGCGCTCCGAGTGGGTGATGCCGCGGCCGGCGGTCATCCAGTTCAGCTCGCCCGGCCGGATCGGCATCTCCGTGCCGAGGCTGTCGCGGTGCATGATCTCGCCGTCGAACAGGTAGGTGACGGTGGAGAGGCCGATATGCGGGTGCGGCCGCACGTCCATGCCCTGCCCGAGCAGGAACTCCGAGGGGCCCATCTGGTCGAAGAAGATGAACGGCCCGACCATCCGGCACTCGGTGGAGGGCAGCGCCCGGCGCACCGCGAAGGAGCCGAGATCGCGCGAGCGGGGCACGATCAGGGTCTGGATCGCGTCGCAGCTGAAATGGTCGCCCGGGATCGGGTCCTCGGCACTGTGCCAGCTCATCGCCTTGCTCCTTCGCGCGGGGGGGCGGTCCCCCGTCCGCAGGCATCCTGGACCGGGAGCGACCGGGTTGGAACAGAAACGATCGAAACGCATCGTTTCCGAAAAATCGCCCGATCGTCCCGGCCGGGGCGACGGCCTACCAGGGGGTCGGCTTGGGGTTGCGCTCGTCGAAGCCGCGCTGGTGCCAGTACGGGTAGATCGGCGTCTCCTGGCTCGCCGCGTCGAGGCGGGCGACCTGCTCGGCCGTCAGTGTCCAGCCGAGGGCGCCGAGATTCTGCTTCAGCTGCTCCTCGTTGCGAGCGCCGACCACGATGTTGCACACGGTCGGTCGGGTCAGCAGCCAGTTGAGCGCGACCTGCGCCACCGTCTTGCCCGTCTCGGCCGCCACGGCATCGAGGGCGTCGACCACGCCGAACAGGTAGTCGTCGGAGACCGGCGGCCCGCCCTCGGCACCGCCGGCGGCGATGCGGCCGCTCTGGTTGGCCTGTCCGCGGCGGATCTTGCCAGTGAGGCGGCCCCAGCCCAGCGGGCTCCAGACCATCAGACCGACGCCCTGGTCGAGGCCGAGCGGCATCAGCTCCCACTCGTAGTGGCGGCCGATCAGGGAGTAGTAGCCCTGGTAGGCGACGTAGCGGGCGAGCCCGTGGCGCTCGGAGGTCGCGAGCGCCTTCATGAGCTGCCAGCCCGAGAAGTTGGACGCGCCGATATAGCCGATCTTGCCCGCGCGGGTGAGGTCGTCCAGCGCCCGCAGCGTCTCGTCCACGGGGGTGAGCGCGTCGAAGCCGTGCATGAAGTAGACGTCGATATGGTCGGTGCCGAGCCGCCTCAGACTGGCCTCGCAGGCGCGGACCAGGTGGTAGCGCGAGGAGCCGACTTGGTTCAGCTCGTCGTTGAACCGGAAGGTCGCCTTGGTGGAGATCAGCGCCCGGTCGCGCTTGCCCTTGAGGGCCTGCCCCAGGATCTCCTCCGAGGCGCCGCCCGAGTAGATGTCGGCCGTGTCGAAGAAGTTGACGCCGGACTCGAGGCAGAGATCGACCATGCGGGTCGCCTCGGCGACGTCCGTCTGCCCCCAGCGCTGGAAGAATTCGTTCGTGCCGCCGAAGGTGCCGGTGCCGAAGCTGAGCACCGGTACGGTGAGGCCTGAGCGTCCGAACTGCCTGTAGTCCATCGGATCCTCGTCGCGATCGCGGCCGCCGCGCGTCGGCGCGCCTGCCGGTCTAACGCGGCGAGCCGCCCCGGTTCTCCCGGCCGGCACGGCGCGATCGGTCAGCGCCGCGACTCGACGACCGGCGTCCCGTCGCAGCGCTGGCCGGCGGCCGCGCCCGTGCGCCGGTCGGGCGGCAGGGCGTCCGGGGGCCCGGCCGTCTCGGCCAGGATCGCGACGTTCGCCGTCATCCCGGCCGCCAGCACGATCGGGCAGGGCACGTCGTCGAGGTCGATCCGGATCGGCACCCGCTGCGCCAGCCGGACCCAGGTGAAGATCGGGTTGACCGTCGGCAGCCCCTGGACGCCCGGGGCGGCGTCGGCGACGCTGATCCCGCGGCCGAGGCCGGTGACGCGCCCTCGGATCGGACGGTCCGGCCACGCCATCAGCGACACGCGCGCGGCGTCGCCCGCGCCGATGCGCGGGAGCTGCGTCTCCTCGAAATAGCCCTCGATCCAGAAGCTGTCGCCGTTGACCAGCGTCAGCGCCGGCTGCCCCGTGGTGGCGAACCCGCCTTCCTGCAACAGCAGGTTGGTGACCCAGCCGTTCACGGTCGCCCGCAGGGTCGTGCGCTCCAGGTTGAGCCGCGCCTGCGCCAGCGCGCCCTCCGCCTGGACCACGTCGGCCTGGGCGGCCTGCGCCTGACCGCTGGTCGTCTGCTTCTGCTGCGGCGTGGTGGCGAGGTCGTCGAGATCGGCGGTGCGCTGCGCGATCCCCGCGAGGTACCCGGCTCGCGCCCGGGCGCTGGCGAGGGCGCCCTCGGCCTGGGTCACGGCGTTCCTGAACGTGCCGGGGTCGATCGTGAACAGCACGTCGCCCTTGCGGACGAACTGGTTGTCGCGGACCCGGACCGCCACCACCGTCCCGGAGACCTCGGGGGCCACCTGCACGGTGTAGACGCGCACGCGCCCGTCCCGGGTCCAGGGCGTGTAGGCGTAGTAGAGGAAGGCGAGATAGGCGAGGCCCACGGCCGCCGCCAGCGCCAGCAGGGTGGCGGCGACGTTGTAGGCGGGCGGCGGCTGCCAGTCGCGCAGCGACGGTCGCGGGTTCGGGGCCATGTCACGGGCCCTGGACGCGCAGGGACAGGATCAGCAGCGCCGTCACGGCGGTCAGAAGGCTGAAGTCGAACAGGGCGCGGTTCCAGACGAGGTGGTTGATGCCGATCCGGTCCAGGATCCAGCGCAGGCCCCAGGTGATCACCAGGGCGGCGAGCAGGCAGATCACCGCGGGCTCGACGAAGAGCCCCAGCACGTCGACCGCCCGCAACCCGACCACGCCGATCACGCCCGCCCTCCCGGATCGAGGTTCGGCCAGCCCGCGCGGTCGAGATCCGACACGAGGGCGGCCAGCGCCCCGATGCGCTCTGCCTGGAGCGGCAGGGTCGCCCGGTCGGCGAGATCGCGCAAGGGATCCGGCGCCGTCTCCGGCCCCGCCGGACGGGACGCGGCGAGCCGCGCCCAGACCGCCCGGCCGACGCGGCGGCCCTCCCGGTCGTCCGTCTCCCGCAGGGCGAGCAGCAGGAGCCCGACGACGAGCAGACGCTCGCCGCTCCGGGCCGCCGCGTCGTCCGCCCCGATCAGGGCGAGCCGGCCGAAGCCCCGGGCGAGGTAGCGGTCGCGGGGCGGCAGCAGGAGCGCCGGGTCGAGGGCCGCGCCGCGCACCGACCGGACGAGCCGGCGGCGGGCCCGAAGGCGCAGGGTCGCGGCGCTCACGGGCGGCGGCAGGGCAGCGAACGCGATCGCCGCCACCGCCATGCCGAGCAACTCGGCCAGCACGGTGTTGAGCGAGTCGGCGAGGTCGTAGGTCATCGGGTTCTTGGGATCGAGCACGCCGAAGACGAAGAAGCCGAAGCCGATCCCGTAGATCGCGCGCTTGTCGGCGCGGCCGACCACCGCCAGCATCGCCACCGGCAGCAGCACCGCGGCCAGCAGCGCGAAGCTCCCGGAGGTCGTCAGCAGGGTGTAGCGGACGGTGAGCCCGACCACGCCGGCGAGCAGCGCGCCGACCAGGAAGGCGCGGGATTCCGCGCGCGGGTCGGCATGGGCGGCGAGCAGGACGCAGACGAGGCTCGCCCAGGTCGCGGCGCCCGCCCCGTGCGACCAGCCGGTGGCGTACCAGAAGCCGTTGACGAGCAGGACGGCGGCGGCGGTGCGCAGGCCATTGTCGAAGGCGTGCCAGCCGTCCCAGTCCAGGTCGTTCCACAGGAGCAGGTGCGGGCGGAACGGCACCCGCCGCCGGCCCACGCGCCCGCCGGCCCGCAGGAGCCGGGCCGAGACCCGGACGCGCCCGATCTGCCGGACGGCGATCGCCCCGCCTGCCCCGATCAGGTCGGTCGAGCGCGAGCCCGGCCTGTCCGGCAGCAGCGCCCGCAGCAGGCCCGCGGCGAGCACCCGCCGCAGCCGGGGGGCGGCGTTGCGGATGCCGCGGCCGCCGGAGCGGAGGGAGGGCTGCTCGGTGAACGTGTCGGTGACCTCCTCGCCCAGGGTCATGACGGCGGCGATCGGCATCGGGCCGGGCCGCTCGCCCCGCCGCAGGGCGGCCATCCAGGCGTCGCAGGCCTCGGCGGCCGCCTCGAGCCGTCCCGCCAGCACGCGGCTGACGGCGGGGACGCCCGGCGCCACGAACACGTTCGACGCGTAGGCGCAGCCGATCCCCAGCAGGATCGTCGAGCAGCGGTCGACGCCGATCTGGAACACGGCCTCCGGGTTCTGCACGTCGGCCAGCGCGATGATCGGCACGGTGAAGCCCATCGAGGCGAAGCCGTAGGCGCGCTGGCCGCTCTCGACGCTGGAGGCCGCGGTGAGCAGGCCCATCCAGAGGGCCAGCGCGAGGTCGAAGGCCAGGGTCGCCTGGGCGAAATTGGCCACCAGCACCATCGCGACCGTGACGCCCACCAGCGTGCTGCCGGCCCGCCACAGGCTCTTGCGCAGGGAGGCCGCGCGGGTGGCGAGCGTGACCGAGATGACCGTCCAGCCGGCCCAGTGCGGCAGCGCCAACTCGAGCCACATGGCGAGCCAGATCGCCGCGATCGCGGTGAGGGCGATGCGCACGGCCTCGGCGGCCTCGCGCGGCCACCACGCGGCGGCGCGCCGGAGGAGCCCCGGCGCGTCGTCGTCGAGCGCGACCTCACCGGCCACGGCGCGGCCTCAGCGGCCGGGGCGGGGCCGGGAGGCCGGTCGCGGGCTCACTCATAGTGCTCGGCGACGTCGACCTTCCCCTTGAACACCCGGTAGACCACCAGGGTGTAGATCAGGGTGATCGGCAGGACCACGATCCCGGCGCCCCAGAACAGGAAGGACAGGCTCGCCTCCGGCGCCGCCGCCTCGGTCACCGTCACGCTGAACGGCACCATGTAGGGCAGGAACGAGGCCGCGAGCGTGGCGAAGGCGGCGGCGAAGATCAGCGCCACCAGCGGGAAGGGCAGGGCGTCGTTCCGGCGCCGCACCGCGTAGAGGAGGCCCGCGCAGGCCGCGGCCCCCACGAGGGGCAGGACCAGCATCTCGGGCCGCTCGAGCCAGCGGTGGAGCACCCGCAGGTTCATCGCCAGCGCGTACGCGAAGGCCGCGCCGAGGAAGACCAGCACCCCGAACAGGAGCCGCGGCAGCAGCCGGAAGCCGAGGTCGCGCACGTCGGACTCGGTCTTGCCGCACAGCCACGCGGCGCCGAGCAGCGCGTAGCCGAGGCACAGGCCGAGCCCGCAGAGCAGCGAGAACGGCGTGAGCCACGTGAACGCCCCGCCGGCGTAGAGCCCGTCGCGCACCGGCAGTTCCTGCACCAGCGCCCCGACCGTCACGCCCTGCACGAAGGCCGCACAGTAGGAGCCGCCGACGAAGCCCGCGTCCCAGACCCGCCGCAGCCGCCGGGACTTGTAGCGGAACTCGAAGGCGACGCCGCGCAGGATCAGGGCGGCGAGCATCAGGAGGAGCGGCAGGTAGAAGGCCGAGAGCAGCAGCGCGTAGACCGTCGGGAAGGCGCCGAACAGGATCGTGGCGGCGAGCACCAGCCAGGTCTCGTTGCCGTCCCAGACCGGGGCGATCGCCTGCATCATGTGTCGGCGCGCCGTCTCGTCCGGGGCGATCCCGAACAGCATGCCGACGCCGAGGTCGAACCCGTCGAGCAGCACGTAGAGCATCAGGGTGAGGGCGAGGGCGGCGGCCCAGAATTCGATCACGGCCGCTCACTCCGCCGGATTGCTGCTGGGGGTGCCGGGACTGTTGCCCGGCATTGCGAGCGGCCGCTTGGGGTTGGCCGCGCTGCCGGCATGGGCCGGGGTCGGCAGGATGCCGGCCTTGAGCATGCGGTAGATGTAGACGGTGCCCGCCGCGAAGATCAGCGCGTAGACCGCGCCGAACACGGCGAGCGAGGTCGCCACCTGCGGGGAGGTCAAAAACGGCGTCGCCGCGTCGGCGGTGCGCAGCTGGCCGTAGACTGTCCAGGGCTGGCGCCCGACCTCGGCCGTGAACCACCCGGTCAGCGTCGCGACGAAGCCCAGCGGGAAGGACAGGAAGATCGCCCATTGCAGCCAGCGCGCGCGTTCCAGCCGGCCGGTGGCGTAGAAGGCCATGCCGCCCCAGGCCAGCGCCAGCATCAGCAGCCCGCAGCCGACCATGATGCGGAAGGCGAAGAACGGGATCAGCACCGGCGGCCGGTCGGCCTTGGGGATGTCCTTGATGCCGATCACCTTGCCGGTGAGGGTGCCGTCGTCGATCAGGCTGCCGGCGGGGGCCGGCAGGGCGATGACGAAGTGGTTCTTCTCCTGCGCCTCGTCGGGCCAGGCGAACAGGATCTCGCCGGCCGGCGCCTGGCTCTCCCAGTGGCCCTCGATCGCGGCGATCTTCGAGGGCTGGTGCCGGACCACGTAGTCGCCGGTGAGGTGGCCGAAGAACAGCTGCAGCGGCACGAGGATCGCGGCGAGGCCGAGCCCCATCCGCACCATGGCGCGGGCCTCGGCGCGGTCCCGGCCCCGCAGCATGGACCACGCCCCCGTCGCCGCCACGCAGAAGCTGGTGGTGACGTAGGCGGCCAGGACCATGTGGGGGAAGCGGACCCAGACGACCCCGTTGAAGATGATCGCCCCCCAGTCGGTCGGCACGAACACGCCGTCCGGGCGCAGGGCGAACCCGGTCGGGTACTGCATCCACGAGTTGTTCACGAGGATCCAGAACGACGACAGGCTGGTGCCGAGGCAGACCATCAGGCAGGCGAACAGGTAGAACCAGCGCGGCACCCGGGCGCGGCCGAACATCAGTACGCCGAAGAACGAGGCTTCCAGCGCGAAGGCCGTGAAGCTCTCGTAGCCGAGGAGCGGACCCTGGATCGGGCCGGTGCGGCGGGCGAGTTCGCTCCAGTTGGTCCCGAACTGGAACGCCATGACGATGCCCGAGACGACGCCGAGCCCGAAGGCGACCGCGAAGATCTTGAGCCAGAAGTCGAACAGGCGGTCGTAGACCGGCTCGCCCGAGATCATC
This sequence comes from Methylobacterium sp. C33D, assembly GCF_053345825.1. Lineage (NCBI taxonomy): Bacteria > Pseudomonadati > Pseudomonadota > Alphaproteobacteria > Hyphomicrobiales > Methylobacteriaceae > Methylobacterium > Methylobacterium sp. C33D. The sequence continues at coordinate 179,499 of NZ_JBKFAV010000007.1, read as the reverse complement.
GCCCGCGCCTGGAGAAAGGCGAGCCAGGCCGCCAGTCCGACCGTGAAGGCCGGGAAGATGATGTGGAACGAGACCGTGAAGGCGAACTGGATGCGCGAGAGCATCAGGGCGGAGATGTCCATCGTTCCTCTCTCCAGCCGAATCCCGCCGGTCCGCCGCCCCGGGGCGGGCGCGTCGCACCCTCAGATGTCCGCCGGCGGGGCGCGGGGAACCGCGCCTCGCGAAGCTGTCAGATGTTGTCGATCCTCAGGACCGGCGCCGTCTCGGCCCGGCTGCGGCGGCAGGCCTCGGCGTCCCGCTTGAGGTCGATGCCGTAGGTCGGGATCACGGCCTTGAGGCGGGGCAGCCAGGCGTCCGGCGTCAACCGGTCGGCGAAGCACTTCTCGAGGACCTCGACCGCGATGAAGGCCGCCGTCGAGGCGCCGGGCGAGGCGCCGAGCAGCGCGCAGATCGAGTTGTCGGCCGCAGCCACCAGCTCGGTGCCGAATTCCAGGTAGCCCTCCTCCAGCGGGTTCATCTTGCCGGTCGGCTTGATCGTCTGCACCCGCTGGCCGGCGACCGCCGACGTCCAGTCCTGCTTCAGCGCCTTGGGAAAGAACTGCTTCAGGGTCGCGAACTGGTGGTCGGAGCTCTGGAGCACCTGGCCCACGAGGTACTCGGTGAGCGCGACGTTGTCCTTGGCGACGTCGAGCAGCGGCACGACGTTGTGCGGCGTCAGCGCGGTGAACAGGTCGGTGAGCGACCCGTGCTTGAGGAACCGCGACGAGAAGCCCGCGTAGGGCCCGAACAGCAGCGAGCGCCTGCCGCCGATGATGCGCGTGTCGAGGTGGGGCACCGACATCGGCGGCGAGCCCGAGGCCGCCTTGCCGTAGACCTTGGCGTGGTGGCGCGCGCTGACCGCGTCGACGTCGCAGCGCAGCCAGATCCCCGAGACCGGGAAGCCGCCGTAGCCGCGCCCCTCGGGGATCTTCGAGGCCTGCAGCAGCGGCAGCGAGCCGCCGCCCGCGCCGATGAACACGAACTTCGCCGTCACGGTCTGGCGCGTGGCGTCGTAGGTGTCCTCGACGGTCACGGCCCAGCGGCCGTCGTCGACCCGGTCGAGGGCGACGACCTTGCGGTTGTAGTGCACGGCGAAGCCGGGCTGCGCCGCGAGCTGCTCGACCAGCAGGTGCGTGAGGGCGCCGTAATCGACGTCCGTCCCGGTGACGATCCGGGTGGCGGCGATCGGCTCGCCGGGATCGCGGCCCTCGACGATCAGCGGCGCCCAGCCGGCGATGACCTGCGGGTCCTCGCTGTACTCCATGCCGTGGTAGCAATGGTGGGCCGACATCGCGGCGTAGCGCGCCTTGAGGAAGGCGACGTTCTCGGCCCCCCAGACGAAGCTCATGTGCGGGCAGGGATGGATGAAGGCGCGGGGGTCCGGGATCGCGCCCTTCCTCACCAGATGCGCCCAGAGCTGGCGCGAGATGTCGAACTCGGTGTTGACCTCCAGGGCCTTGGCGATGTCGACGCTGCCGTCGGGCCGCTGGGGCGTGTAGTTCAGCTCGCAATTGGCCGCGTGGCCGGTGCCGGCGTTGTTCCAGCCCTGCGAGCTCTCCTGCGCGCAGTCGTGGAGCGTCTCGAACATCGCGATCCGCAGCGACGGCTCCAGCTCCTTCAGCATCGTGCCGAAGGTCGCGCTCATGATCCCGGCGCCGATCAGCACCACGTCGGGAGCGTCGTCGTAGCTCATGTCGGCCATCGGGCCCCTCCTCAGGCGGTCTTGTTCGGGATGAAGGGGAGCTTGGCCTCGGCGCTGGGGGCGAGGATCACGTAGGCCCGGCACCAGGGCTCGTCGTCGACGAGCCGCCAGGAATGGCCGGAGCCGGCCGTGTCCTCGGCGATGAGGATGTCGCCGGGGCGGATCGTGAAGTGCGCGCCGGCCCTCGTCTGGAAGTCGAGGGTGCCGCGCAGGGTGATGACGAACTGCCGGGTCGGCGCCGCGTGCCACGCGTAGGTGCCGCCGGCCTGCGTCTCCCGGAAGGAGATCGAGACCACGTCGGTCGTCCCGCTGAGGATGTCGCCGCGCTCGCCGTGGGGCAGGTCGATGACGCCTTCCTCGAAGTAGGAATTGTCGTCGTCACCGGTCCAGATGCGTACGCAGCGGATCATCGGGCAGAGCTCCGGCTTCGGAAGGGCGCCTCAGCGCCAGAGGTTGGTCTTGGCGAGGTCGATGATCTCGGTGCCGCGCCCGTCGATCACCGCGCGGGCGAGCCACATCCCGAAGCCCGTCACCTGCTCGAGGCCGACCTTCGGCGGCATCGACAGCTCCTGTCGGGCCGAGACGACGTCGAGCAGGGCGGGGCCGTCATGGGCGAGCATCTCGGCCATCGCGCCCGGCAGCGCGGCCGGATCCTCGACGCGCCGGGCGAAGATGCCGGCCCCGCTCGCCATGGCGGCGAAGTCCGGGTTCACCAGCTCGACGCCGGTCTCGAGGAAGCCCGCGGCCTTCATCTCCATCTCGACGAAGCCCAGCGTGCCGTTGTTCAGCACCACGATCTTCACCGGCAGCTTGTGCTGGTTGAGGGTCAGCAGGTCGCCCATCAGCATGGCGAAGCCGCCGTCGCCGGAGAACGAGATGATCTGCCGCCCGGGATAGGCCGCCTGCGCGCCGATCGCCTGCGGCAGGGCGTTGGCCATCGAGCCGTGGTTCAGCGAGCCGATCAGCCGGCGCTTGCCGTTCATGGCGAGGTAGCGCGCCGCCCAGATCGTCGGCGTGCCGACGTCGAAGGTGAAGACCGCGTCCTCGGAGGCCGCCTCGCTGAGCGTCCGGGCGACGTATTGCGGGTGGATCTTGCCGCCCGGCTTGCCGACCGCCAGCGCGTCGAGCCCGGCGCGAGCCTTGCGGTAATGGGCGAGGCTGTCGTCGAGATGCGCCCGGTCGGTCTTCGCCTGCAGCCGCGGCAGCAGCGCCGCGATCGTCTCCCCGACGTCGCCGATCAGGCCGAGATCGATCCGGCAGTGGCGCCCGAGGCTCTCGGCCCGCAGGTCGACCTGCGCGACCTTGGCGTCATTCGGGTAGAACTGGCGGTAGGGGAAGCCGGTGCCGAGCAGCAGCAGGGTGTCGCAGTCCAGCATCGCCCGGTAGCCCGACGAGAAACCGATCAGGCCGGTCATGCCGACGTCGTAGGGATTGTCCCACTCGACGTGCTCCTTGCCGCCGAGCGCGTGGACGACCGGCGCCTTCAGCGCCTCGGCGAGCTGCAGCAGCTCCCCGTGGGCGCCGGCGCAGCCGCGGCCGCAGAACAGGGTCACGCGCCCGGCCGCGTTGAGCATCCCCGCGAGCGCGTCGAGGTCGGCGTCGCGCGGGCGCACCACGGGCGGGGGCGGCACCAATGCGGTCGAGAGCTCGGGCGCGTTCCCCGGCATGGCCATGAGGCCGACATCGCCGGGGATCACCACCACGGCGACCCCGCGCTCGGCGATAGCGACGCGCATCGCGGTCTCGATCACGCCGGGCAGCTGGGCCGGCGAGGAGACCAGCTCGCAGTAGTGACTGCATTCCTGGAACAGGTTCTGCGGGTGCGTCTCCTGGAAGTAGCCCCGGCCGATCTCCGCGGAGGGGATCTGGGCCGCGATGGCCAGCACCGGCACGCGGGAGCGGTGCGCGTCGAACAGGCCGTTGATCAGGTGCAGGTTCCCCGGTCCGCAGGATCCGGCGCAGACCGCGAGCGCGCCGGTCAGGTGCGCCTCGGCGCCGGCCGCGAAGGCGGCGCTCTCCTCGTGGCGCGTGTGGATCCAGGCGATCGAGCCGTCCTGGCGCAGGGCCTCGGTCAGGCCGTTGAGGCTATCGCCGACCACGCCGTAGATGCGCTTCACGCCGGCCTGCGCCAGCGCACGGACGAACAGATCGGCGACCTTCGTGCTCATGGTGTCTCGCTCAGCTGAGGGGTCCGGACGGACGGTCCCGGCGGGTTTCAGGCGCCGGCCAGCCCGTGGCCGATCATGGTCCTGGGATCGCACACCGCGTCGAAGCGCTCGGCCGGAACGCCCTCGGCCAGGGCGGCCTCGCGCAGGGTCGTGCCCGCGTCGTTGGCGCGGTGGGCGATCTTGGAGGCGAGGTCGTAGCCGATCACCGGCGACAGGGCCGTGACCAGCATCAGCGACTGGTTCACCGTCTCGTCGATCCGCGTCCGGTTGAGCTCCGTGCCCGCGACCGAGTAGGTCCGGAACTTCTCGCAGGCGTCGCCCAGCACGCGGATCGCGTGCAGCGTGTTGTTGATGATGATCGGGCGCATCGCGTTGAGCTCGAAATTGCCCTGCGAACCCGCGAAGGCGACCGCGTTGTCCTCGCCGATCACCTGGATGCAGACCATCACCAGGGCCTCGCACTGGGTCGGGTTGACCTTGCCGGGCATGATCGAGGAGCCCGGCTCGTTGGCCGGCAGCAGCAGCTCGCCGAGGCCGCAGCGCGGCCCCGAGGCGAGCCAGCGCATGTCGTTGGCGATCTTCATCAGCGCGACCGCGAGCCCGCGCACCGCCGCCATGGCGGCGACCATGGCGTCCAGCGACCCCTGCGCGGCGAACTTGTTGGGCGCCGTGACGAACGGCTTGCAAGTGAGATCGGCGATCTTGGCGGCGATCTCCGCGCTGAACCCCTCCGGCGCGTTGAGGCCGGTGCCGACCGCGGTGCCGCCGGCCGCCAGCTTGTACAGCCCGGTGCGCGACGCCTCGACGAGGGCCAGCGCGTCGCGCATCTGCGCCACGTAGCCCGACCATTCCTGGCCGACCGTCAGCGGCGTCGCGTCCTGCAGGTGGGTCCGGCCGGTCTTGACCACGTCCATCCAGGCCTGGGCCTTGGCGTCGATCGCGTCGGCCAGCGCCCGCGCCTTGGGGAGCAGGACCTCGTCGAGTTCGAGCACCGTGGCGACGTGCATCGCGGTCGGGAAGGTGTCGTTCGACGACTGGCCCATGTTGACGTGGTCGTTCGGGTGGACCGGGCTCTTGGAGCCGAGCGCACCGCCGAGGAGCTGGATCGCGCGGTTCGACAGCACCTCGTTGACGTTCATGTTGGACTGGGTGCCGGAGCCGGTCTGCCAGACGTAGAGCGGATAGTGCGCGTCGAGCTTGCCCGCGATCGTCTCGTCGGCGGCCTGGACGATGGCCCCCGCGCGCCAATCCTCCAGGCGGCCGGCGGCGGCGTTGACCAGGGCGGCGGCCTTCTTGACGTAGCCGTAGGCGTGGTAGACCCGCTTGGGCATGCGATCGTCGCCGATCGAGAAGTGCTGGAGCGAGCGCTGGGTCTGCGCGCCCCAGTAGCGGTCCGCCGGCACGTCGATCCCGCCCATCGAGTCCGTCTCGCGCCGCATCCCGGTGGCGGCGATGCCGATCGGTACGTCGCGCAGGATGGGGTGGCCCGGGGCAGACTCGTTCATCGTCATCCTTCTCGGTGTCGGATCGTCTGGCTCAGTGCGAGACGGGTTCGGCGAACCGGGTGCGCTTTGACGTAAACGGTGGTATTATTTTCGGTGTTCTGTCGATACGTGCCGATTTTAAGATAACTGACTATTGAATCATACTCTAAACCTAGTATTCAAAACGCCGACAAAACGCATTACAGATCATGAATGCGAATTGCCAGATAACATAGATCGGTGTCAAGCGTTCCGCCACGCGTAGGCTGCAAAAACATATCCGCGATTGGTCAATTTATAGCACTTCTGCTTCCCGGAGAGGCCGTCGAGCCGGACCAGCGCGCGCTGCCGAAATGTCTGACTTGTGCGGCCTCCGTCGCGCCGAGATCGCGGGCCGGGCGATCCCACCGCAGCGGCGCACCCGCGATCCGCACGGGCGCGTGCAGGCGGAGGGCAGGTCCCCACGCCGTGTCCTCGATCTCCGGGGCGTAATCCGCGTCCCGATATCCGCCGAAGGCGGGCCCCGGCGCGCTGCCGGGATGGTCCGTGAGCAGGCGCGCGGTCCGGGCCAGGGAGAGCCGCGCGGTGACGGCGTGCCCGTCGCGCTGCCGGGCGATCAGGCCTCGCACGCACGCCGCCGCCATCAGGTAGCCGGTGGCGTGGTCGAGCGCCTGGACGGGCAGCGGCACCGGCCGGTCGGCCTGTTTCCATCGCTGTCCGGCCGCCGCGATGCCCGTCGCCATCTGGACGAGGCTGTCGAAGCCGCGCCGTCCGGCCCAGGGTCCGGTCCAGCCGTAGGCGCAGAGCGCGACGTCGATCAGGTCCGGGTTGAGCGCGCCGCGCCGCGCCGCGCCGTAGCCGAGCCGCTCCAGGGCGTCGGGGCGGTACCCGTGCACGAGGATGTCGGCCTCGGCGAGCAGGGTCTCGAAATGCCGGCGGTCGGCGGCCTGCCGGAGGTCGAGCCGCGTGCAGACCTTGCCCAGGGTGACGTCGGGCGCCAGGGACGGCTCGTCCCAGCCGGGCGGGTCGATCCGCAGGACCTCGGCCCCGAGGCCGGCCAGGACGCGCGTGGCCACCGGTCCCGCCAGGATGCGGGTCAGGTCGAGGACCCGGATCCCCGCGAGGGGACGGGCCGAGTCCGGGCGCCACGGCGCAGGGAGCCGGACGGGCCGTTCCGCGAGCGCCACGAGGGGCTCGGCCCGGACCGCCCGGCCCTGGTCCAGGCCCTCCCACGCGTCGGGGTCGCGCATCGCCGCGGCGCAGCCGCCGGCGCGCAGGATCGCCCCTTCCAGGTCCTCGGCCGAAAAGCGGGCCACGGCGGCCGCCACCGCCTCCCGCTCGCCCGGACAGCCGAGAACCGCCAGGGCGGCGGCGCGGTGACGGGGCGCGTTGGTGTGCAGCCGGATCCAGTCATCCGCCGCCCTGTAGTCGCCGGCGATCGGGTCCCAGGCGGCCGGCAACGTCCAGCCCCGCGGCCGCACCGAGGTGCCGAACCACGCCGAGGCCAGATGCCGGTCGACCGTGACGGCGGGCGCGGGTCCGGACAGGCCGAGGAGTTCGGAGACGGCGAGGCCGGCGGCGGCGATCGACGCCGTCGCCAGCGCGGTGACCGGGAAGCAGGCGGGCAGGGTCCCGGTGCCCGTGACCGTCAGCCGGTCCCCGACCTCGGGCGGCAGCGCCAGGGCCGCCAGCGCCTCCGCGAGGATCGATGCCAGTGCGTCGTGGTCGGCGTGTCGTTCGCGCATGGTCGCGGCCCTTGATTGCTTCGCGCAGGCTGCCGGCCAACGACGGATCGATCAATCTTGATACATCCGATCAACATGACGGACTGGCTGGACCGCGCCGAAGCCCTCGACACCCTCGGGGTCCGGGCCCAGACGCTCTACGCTTATGTCAGCCGCGGGCTGATCGAGGCGCGGCGGGCGCCGGACGGGCGCCACAGCCAGTACCGGGCCGCCGACGTCGCGACGCTGGCCGACCGGCGCGGCCGGAGCCGCGCCAGCGCGGCGATCGCCGCGGGGGCCATGGCCTGGGGCGAGCCGTCGGTCGTCACCGCGATCAGCACCGTTCACCGGGGCAGCCTGATCTACCGCGGCCGCGACGCCGTGGCGTTCGCCCGCGACGCGAGCCTGGAGGCGACCGCCGACCTCCTGTGGGACAGCCCGGAGGCGACGCTGTTCGACGTTCCGGCCGACGCGGCCGCGACGCCGTTCCTGGCGCTGGCCGGGCTTCTGCAGGAGGCCGAGGCCGCGCTCGGCCGCGGGCACCACCGCCTGTGCCGCGACGCGCGCCGCGCCGTCGCGCATCTCGCCGCGTCCTGCGGTATCCCCGAAGGCCGGGCGCCCCTGCATCGCGGCCTCGCGCGGCTCTGGTCCCTCGACGCCGCGACCGCCGACCGGGTCCGCCGGGCGCTGGTGCTGCTGGCCGACCACGAGCTGAACGCCTCGACCTTCGCGACCCGGGTCGCCGCCTCCACCGGCGCGCCGATCGCGGCCTGCCTCATGGCCGGGTTGAGCGCCCTGTCCGGCCCCCGCCACGGCGGCGCCGCGGCGGCGGTGCTGCGGCTCGTCGACGAGGCCGCCGCGACGGGCCCGAGGGCGGCCGTGCGCGCCTGCCTGGATCGGAGCGGTGCGCTGCCGGGCTTCGGCCACCCGCTCTACCCGGACGGCGACGTCCGCGCCGCGGCCCTGGGCGCGGTCCTGCCCGCCGACACCCTGCTGGACGCCGTCCGGGACTGCGCCGAGGAGGCCACGGGCGCGCGACCGAACATCGATTTCGCGCTGACGGCGCTCGTCCGGACGGCGAGCCTGCCGCGGAGCGCGCCGTTCACGATCTTCCTGCTCGGCCGGAGCCTCGGCTGGGCCGCGCACGCCATGGAGCAGGGCCGCCAGGAGACGCTGATCCGGCCGCGCGCCCGCTACGAGGGGCGGCGGGGGCCGGCGGACCGCTCCGGCCCGTAGCGACCGGGCGACCCTGGTCTCAGGCGAACATGTCAGGCTGGGTCTCGGCGATCTGGTTGTACAGCGTCTGGAAGTGTAGCCAGCCGATATAGTCGCTGCCGACGTGCTCGCGGCTGTAGCGGGCGGTCTTCTCCGAGAGGAGCTGCGGCTTGATGCCGGAGGCCTCGACCAGGAGCTGCTGCTGGCAGGCCCGTTCCAGGGCGATGAACCAGAAGGCGGCGTCGTCGATGCTGTGCTGCGAGCACGTCAGCAGGCCATGGTTTTGGTGCAGCACGCCGCGGTTGCGGCCGATCTGCTGGGCGACCGACAGGCCGCTCTCCTTCTCCACCGCCACGGCGCCCGCCGAGGCGCCGATCACCGCGTGGCTGTTGTAGAAGGCCGCCGCGTCCTGACTGATCATGTCCAGCGGCCGGCCGGTGGCGCACCACGCGGTGCCGTAGGTCGTGTGCGCGTGGCACATCGCCATGACCTCCGGATACGCCTCGTGCACGGCGGCGTGGAGGACGAAGCCCGCGCGGTTGATGGCGTGGCGCCCCTCGACCACCCGGCCCGTGTGGTCGGCCAGGATCAGGTTCGACATCCGCACCTGCGAGAAGTGCACGCACATCGGGTTGGTCCAGTACAGCTCCGGACGCTCCGGGTCGCGGATCGTCAGGTGGCCGGCGAAGCCGTAGTCGAAGCCGTGCATCGCGAAGGCGCGGCAGGCGGCCACGAGGTGCTTCTTGCGGTAGTCCCGCGCCTCGGCGTGGCTGGCGAAGTCCGGGATCTCTGGGAAGATCAGGCCGGCCTGCTCGGGCTGGTAGATCGAGGTCCGCCTGCGGCCGGCATCGTCGTTCGGCAGGTCGAGGGCGACGGCCGCGTCGTGGGCGTGATCGTCGAGCATGGCGTGTCCTCTCCTCGGGGTACGGACCGGGCCGCCCGTCGTACCGCGGCCGGCACTATCCTGCCGGATCCGCGCGTTGACAAACGACGATTTTTCACGCTTTCCATGAATTCAATTCACGGATTGCGCATGCGCCGGATCCCGAGCTTCTCCGCCCTGCGGGCCTTCGAGGCGGCCGCGCGCCTGGGCAGCTTCGCCCGCGCCAGCGCGGAGCTGCACCTCACGCCCTCGGCGGTCAGCCACCAGATCCGGGCGCTGGAGCGCTGGTTCGGGCGCGCCCTGTTCCGCAGGGCGAACCGCCAGGCGCTCCTCACCGCCGACGGCCAGCGCCTGCTGGCGGGGCTCTCGAGCGCCTTCGACGCTATCGAGGCTGTCTGCGCCGATCTCGGCCCGCCGTCGCCCACGTCGCTGGCCGTGCACTGCACGCCGAGCTTCGCGGCGAAGTGGCTCGGGCCGCGGCTCCCCGCCTTCGTGGAGGCGCATCCCGGCATCGCCATCCGCCTCTCCACCAGCGCCGACCCGGTGGATCTCGGGCGGGACGAGGCGATCGACATCCTGATCGCCTACGGCCGGCCGCCGGGCGGGCCCGGCCTGACCGTCGAGTCCCTCGGCCCGGAGGAGATCGCAGCCCTGTGCACGCCGGAGGTCGCCCGGGCCGCGCAGCCGGACGCGGCCGGAACGATCGGGCCGTTCGCGCGGCTCGACTCGTCGTTCAGCCCCGTCCGCTGGCCGGACTGGTTCGCCCATAACGGCCTGCCGGTCCCGGGCGGGGCGGCGGGCGCGGCCTTCGACCGGGGCTCGCTGGTGATCTCGGCGGCCGTCCAGGGGCTCGGCGTGGCGCTGGAGACCCTGCGGTTCGCCCGGGACGAGCTGGCCGCCGGGCAGCTGGTGCGCCTCGGCGGCGATCGGGCCGCGAGCCTGACCCGCGACCTCCACTTCATCTGCTACCGCGACCGCGACGGGGCCCTGGAGAAGATCCAAGCCTTCCGGCGCTGGCTCCTCGACGTTGAGGCGGAGAGCCGGGCCGAGGTGGCCTGAGGCGGCCCGAGGCGGCCCGAGGCGGAGAGACCCGATCCCTCGCCCTGCCCCGCTCCCGCACGGGAGAGGGGCGGCGCGTCGCCCGAACAGACCCGCCGCCTTTTCATGCTGCGGGCCTCAACGGCATCGGGAACCGCGCTAGGTCCCCGCCCAACGACGCGGCGAGCGCGGCGGGGCCCGATCCCGACCGCGCCCCACCCAGGGAGAGAACGCCCCATGTCCCTTTCCGCCAAGCTGCAGCGGCGCGCCGACGCGGGCCGGCCCGTCCGGGTCGGCCTGATCGGCGCCGGCAAGTTCGGCTCGATGTACCTGTCGCAGGCGCCGCGCACGCCCGGCATCCACCTCGTCGCGGTGGCCGATCTGTCGCCCGATCGGGCGCGCGAATCGCTGCGCCGGGTCGGCTGGGACGATTCCCGGTTCGCCGCGCGGGGGCTGGAGGAGGCCGCGCGCGGCGGCACGACCCTCGTGACCGAGGATGCCGACGCGATGATCGCGAGTCCGTTCGTGGACATCGTCATCGACGCCACCGGCAGCCCGGCCGCCGGCATCCGCCACGCGCTGAAGGCCTTCGCGCACGGCAAGCACATCGTCATGGTCAACGTCGAGGCCGACGTGCTGGCCGGGCCGCTGCTGGCGCGCCGGGCGGCGGAGGCCGGGGTGATCTACTCCATGGCCTCGGGCGACCAGCCGGCGCTCATCGCCGAGCTGGTCGACTGGGCCCGCACCATCGGGCTGGAGGTGATCTGCGCCGGCAAGGGCACCAAGTACCTCCCGGCCTACCACGCTTCCACGCCCGACACGGTCTGGGGCCATTACGGCTTCAGCGAGAGCCAGGTCGCCGGCGGCGACTTCAACCCGCAGATGTTCAACTCCTTCCTCGACGGCACCAAGTCGGCGCTGGAGATGGCCGCCGTGGCCAATGCCTGCGGACTCACCCCGCCGCGCGACGGCCTCGCCTTCCCGCCCTGCGGCGTCGACGACCTGCCGAGCGTCCTGAAGCCCGCGGCGGATGGCGGCCTCCTCACCGAGCGCGGCACCGTCGAGGTGGTCTCGTCGGTGGAGCGGGACGGGCGGCCGGTCTTCCGGGACCTGCGCTGGGGCGTCTACGCGGTGTTCGAGGCGCCGAGCGCCTACGTGCGCGACTGCTTCGCGCAGTACGGCCTCAAGACCGATGCGAGCGGCCGGTTCGCCGCGACCTACAAGCCCTATCACCTGATCGGCCTCGAACTCGGCATCTCGGTCGCCTCCATCGCGGTCCGCGGCGAGGCCACGGGGGCGACGGGCGACTGGCGCGGCGACGTCGCCGCCACGGCCAAGCGCGCGCTGCGGGCCGGGGAGCGGCTCGACGGCGAGGGCGGGTTCACCGTGTACGGCAAGCTGATGCCGGCGGCGGACTCGCTGGCGCAGGACGCCCTGCCGATCGGGCTCGCCCACAACATGGTCCTCAGGAACGACGTGCCCGCGGGCCGGACCGTGCGCTGGAGCGACGTCGCCTTCGACGCCGGCCAGGAAGCGATCCGCGTCCGGCGCGAGATGGAGGCCCTGTTCCGCGGGGGGGCGGCGCGGGCCGCCGGGTAGGGCCTCAGGCGCGCCGGCCGGCCGTGCGCCCGGTCGGCGAGCGCCCGACGAGCTTCCGGAACGTGCGGCTCATAGCGCCGGCGCTCGTGAAGCCCGATCGCGCGGCGACCTCCGCCATCGACCCCGCGCCGGAGCGGATCAGGGCCTCGGCCCGGCCGACGCGCTCGCGCATGATGTACTGGTAGGGCGTGACCCCGATGGTCTGGCGGAAGGCCCGGATGAAGTAGCCCTCGCTCAGTCCGACGATGCCGGCCAGGGCAGAGACGGTGATCTCCCGGTCCAGGTGCTCCCGGATATACGCGCAGGCCCGTCCGGCCTGCGACGCCGAGAGGTCGGGCGTCGCCGACGGGCCCGGCGCGCGCGCGGCCACGACCGAGGGCAGGACCGAGCGCAGGATCGCTAGGTGGAGGCTCTCGATCAGCAGCGCGTCCGGCGACGGGTCGTCCCGGTGCGCGCAAGCCAGCGCGTCGAGGATGTGCCAGGTGCTGCGGCAGGCGCGGAGATCGCGCCCGTCCGCCGCGAAGGCGATCTGGCCGATCGGCGCCTCGGCGAGCCGCTCGACGGCGGCGGCCGAGAAGGAGAGGACGCGGCCGGCATACGGGCCCGCCCACCGGGTCGTGCCGTTCAGGCCCGGGCGCCGGACCAGCAGGCCCTCGCGCTCGCTCAGCCGCGCCGCGACCTCGTAGTCGACCGCGTGGTGCGCCCCCGCCGGCTGCGTGCTGGCGGCGACCTCGAGGCCGGTGACCGCGTGCGTGCTCCACCCGCCGGTGGGGAAGCGGAAATCGACGAAGGTGACCTCCGGGAGGCCGCGGTCGCTCGGCGCGTAGCAGGTCAGCTCGGGACGGCCGGAGAGATGGCCGGTGCTGCCACTGGTGGCGTACGCGACCGTCTCGGCCGAACTCTCGCCTGAACTCTCGGCTGCTCTGTCCATGCGGGCCCGTGATCCCGGTGTCGTCGCGGTCACGCCCCGCGACGGAGGAGGGCGGCCCCGCGGCCGCCCTCCCGGTGTCAGACCGTCAGCGCAGGGAGCCGGTCACGCCGCCGACGACACCGCCGACCGCGCCGAGCACGCTGCCCACCAGGCCACTCACCAGACCGCCGACCTGGCCCACGACCCCCGAGACCGCACCGAGCTCCTGACTCGCGTCGACCCCGAGGCCGACGGTGAGGCCGATCCCGAGGCCGCCGCCGACCTGGTCCAGCTCGGCAGCGCTCAGCTCGCGGACGGTATCGATGCTGTCCTGCATGATCGTTCTCCAGATTGAGATTCACGAAGAAGGTTATTTTGCTTCGATCTATTGCCTGATCGTAGCGTCGAGGCGCCGTGGACGTCGGTGCCTGCCTTTAGGATTACAGAGATGTGCTTCGTGTCAATCGGCCATGAGAGGCCGATACCGTTTGCGGACGATCGAAATCGGCCGATGCGCAAAAACTGACCGGGCTTGCCTTCCGCGACCTGTGCTCCGTGCGTCGCGCGGCCGGCCGGCTCACGCGCTGCGGAGCGGGGGGTTCCGGCACGGCTCTCCCGACGCGGTCTTCGCAGCGCAGCATCGAACATCGCAAAAAATGACCTGATTTCGCAGCGCAAAACAGGGAGCGATGAAATTCGCGCTAATTTGCTGTTTTTACTCGATTTTACGTCAAAGTTGCGGCGTTCTGACGCATACAAAAGTATTCAAAATTCGCCGCCTCGGCAAGTGTTGACATGTAACTCCAGCGATGCGACCGAGTAGGGCGGCGATCGCTGAGCCCGTTGTTCGCGAATACGTCCGTTTCCTTCAGGAAGGTTGCTTTCTCCGGGTGCCGAGTCCGCTTTTTCGACTTGAAGTTATCGAGGCGCGACGCAACGCGTGGCTGGGCGAGGCGCAGATCATCCAGCCTCTGCCGGTCCGCATCGTGGCCCTGGCCTGCGTGATCATGGTGGCGGCGGCCGGTCTCTATGCCTGGCAGGGGACCTACACGCGCCGCATCCACGCCGTCGGCCTGCTCGCGCCCGATATCGGGTTGATCAGCCTTGCCAGTCCGGTGGCGGGACGCGTCGGCTCGACGGGTGTCCGCGAGGGCGACAAGGTCGCCCGCGGGCAGCTTCTGTACACGATCGACCTCGACGCCGTGTCGGCGAGCGGTCCCACGCAGGAGCGCGTGATCGCCGAGCTGGAGCGGCAGCGCCAGAGCGTGGAGCGGCAGCGGACCGCCCGGGCCGATCTCGCCGGCACGGAGCGGCAGGCGCTGCGCGAGCAGGTGGTGAATCTGAGCGAGCAGTCGGCCCAGCTCGCCAAGCAGATCGACCTGCAGGACAAGCTGGTTCCGCCGCTCCGGGCGCGTGTCGAGGAACTCGCCGACGCCGTCGCGCGCGGCTACGCCCGCGCCGCCGACTTCCAGAGCCAGAACTACCTCTACATGCAGGCGAGCGCGCAGCTGGCGCAGTTCCAGCAGAGCCGCCTCCAGATCGACGGCAGGCTCGCCGACACCAAGTCCCAGCTCGCCGCCTACGACGACCGGCTGGCCCGCGACCTCGCCGACCTCGACCGGACCGCCGCCCAGCTGGCGCAGCAGAAAGCCGAGAGCGAGGCGCGCCGCGCCATCGAGGTCCGGGCGCCGGAGGCCGGGACCCTGACGTCGATCCGCGCGCAGGTCGGCCAGACCGTGGCGGCCGGGGCGACGCTCCTGACCCTGCTGCCGAGCGCCGGGCGCCTCCAGGCCAACCTGTTCGTCGATTCGTCGGCCATCGGCTTCGCCGAGGCCGGGGCGCCGGTGATGCTGCGCTACGCCGCCTTCCCCTTCCAGCGCTTCGGCCTGCACCGCGGCGTCGTCACCGAGGTCACCCGGGCGCCGCTCGGCAGCGACGACGCGCCCGATTTCGCGCGGCGCGCCGCCGCCAGGGGGGAACGAACCGACCTCTACCGCATCGTGGTCCGGCCGGATTCCGACACCGTGCTGGCCTACGGCGAGCGGCGCAGCCTCGAAGCGGGCATGCGCGTCGAGGCCGATATCGCGCTGGAGAAGCGGTCGCTCTACCGCTGGCTGCTCGATCCCGTGACGCATGTCCGGGAGAGCCTCGCCCTCGTCACGCGCGGCGGCCTCGACGCCCTGCCGGTCCGGAAGGCCGCCCCGTGACGGCGCCGTCCCTCGCCGCCCGGCTGGATTTCGGGCTCCGCCGCCGGGTGCCGGTCGTCCTCCAGGCCGAGGCCGCCGAGTGCGGCATGGCCTGCCTCGCCATGGTCCTCGCCTATCACGGTCGCCAGATCGACCTCGCGACGCTGCGGCGGCGCCATCCCCTGTCCCTCAAGGGCATGACCCTGCGCAACCTGATCGACCTCTGCGGCGCGCAGGGCCTGACCGCCCGCGCCCTGCGCGTCGAGCTCACGGACCTGCCCCGGCTCCGGCTCCCCTGCATCCTGCACTGGGGCCTCAACCACTTCGTGGTTCTGACCCGGGTCGAACGCGGCGTCCTCGTCATCAACGATCCGGGCCGCGGCCGGCGCCGGGTCAGCCTGGCGGAGGCCTCGCGGGAATTCACCGGCGTCGCCCTGGAGGCGGTGCCCAATCCCGGTTTCAGGCGGGAGCGGGCCGCCCCGGGCCTGCGGCTGCGCGACCTGTTCCGCAACATGGCCGGCATCCGCGCCGCCCTGGCCCAGGTCCTGGCCCTCTCCCTCGGGATCGAGCTCGTCGCCCTCCTGATGCCCATCGCCTCGCAGGTCGTCATCGACGAGGTGATCGTGAACGCCGACCACGACCTGCTCCTCGTGGTGGCGATCGGCCTCGCGCTGCTGCTGCTGGTCCAGCTCGGCCTCAGCATCGCCCGCACCTGGGCGATCATGCTGGCCGGGACCCGGCTGAACTACCAGTGGTCGGCCGGCCTGTTCGACCACCTGTCGCGGCTGCCCCTCGACTACTTCGAGAAGCGCCATGTCGGCGACGTGATCTCGCGGTTCGGCTCCCTCGCCACCATCCAGAAGGGCCTGACGACCGATCTCGTCCAGGCCATGCTCGACGGGCTCATGGCGGTCGGC
The DNA here is from genome assembly GCF_053345825.1 of Methylobacterium sp. C33D. Lineage (NCBI taxonomy): Bacteria > Pseudomonadati > Pseudomonadota > Alphaproteobacteria > Hyphomicrobiales > Methylobacteriaceae > Methylobacterium > Methylobacterium sp. C33D. Next base: position 163,634 of record NZ_JBKFAV010000007.1, on the reverse strand, counting down.
ATGCTGGTGATGCTGACGGTCTACGGCGGCTGGCTGGTCGCCGTGGTCCTGGCCTCGACGGCGCTCAACGCGGTCCTGCGGGTCTTCGCCTACGGCGCGTACCGGGAGGGGAGCGAGGAGGCCCTCGTGGCCGAGGCCCGCCAGCAGACGCACTTCATTGAGACGGTCCGCGGCATGGCGAGCGTCAAGCTCCTCGACCTGCGCGAGCGGCGCGGCGGCGCCTGGATGAACCACTTCGTCACGGCCCTGAACGCCCGGCTGCGGCTGCAGCGCCTCGACCTCGTGTTCGGCCGCGCGAACGAGTTCCTGTTCGGCCTCGACCGGCTGATCCTGCTGGTGCTCGGCGCCCGCGCGGTCATCGGCGGATCCCTGTCGCTCGGCATGCTGGTGGCGTTCCTGGCCTATCGCGACCAGTTCGCCACCCGGATCGGCAGCCTGATCGACGCGTGGTTCAAGCTGCGCATGCTCGACGTGCAGACCGACCGGCTCGCCGACATCGTGCTGTGCGAGCCCGAGGAGCAGGATCTCGCCGCCAGGGCGCAGCCGGGGGCGCCCCCGGTGGTCGCCGTGAAGGCCGGAACGCTCGTAGGCGCGGGGCTGGCGCTGCGCTACGGGGCCGACGAGCCCTGGATCTTCCGCGGGGTCTCGCTGTCGGTCCGGGCCGGCGCCTGCTTCGCGATCATTGGCCCCTCGGGATGCGGCAAGACCTCTCTGATGAAGGTGATGATGGGGCTGACGCCGCCCAGCGAGGGGATCGTCACCGCCGACGGCCAGGACATCCGCACCGCGGCCGGATCCTACCGGCGCCGGATCGCCGGCGTGATGCAGAGCGACGGCCTGTTCGCCGGCTCGATCGCCGAGAACATCGCGGCCTTCGACGAGCATCCGGACGCGGGCTGGATCGCCGAGTGCGCCGCCCGGGCGGCGATCCTGGACGACATCCGCCGCATGCCGATGGGCTTCGAGAGCCTCGTCGGCGACATGGGCTCGACCCTGTCGGGCGGCCAGAAGCAGCGCATCGTGCTGGCGCGCGCCCTCTACCGGCGGCCCGAGATCCTGTTCCTCGACGAGGCCACGAGTCACCTCGACGAGGCCACCGAGGCGGTGATCGCCCAGGCCCTGCGGGACCTGCGGATGACGCGGGTGATCGTCGCCCATCGGCCGGCCACGATCGCCCACGCGGACGCGGTGTTCGATTTCGCCGCCGAGGTCCGGGGCCGGGCGGATCTCGCCGCCGCGGGCTGACGCGCCGCGCCTAGGGGAGGGCGGGCCGGAGGTCGCCCGGCGCCAGGCCGAAGCGCTTGCGGAAGCCGCGGTTGAAGGTCGGCACGTCGGTGAACCCGCACGCGTAGGCGATCGAGGCGATCCGCATCTTGTCGTGGCGAGGACCCTCGAGGCGCCGGCGCGCGAGGTCGAGGCGCGCGTCGCGGATCGCCGCCGCGATGCCGCCGGTCTCCGCGAAGGCGCGGTACAGGCTGGTCCGGGACAGGCCCAGCGCGCGCTGGATGTCCTGCGGATTCAGGTCGGGATCGTGCATCCGCCGCGCGATGTGGGCGCGGGCGAGCGAGACGACGGCCGCCTGCGAGACCGTCTCCGGATCGGCGCGCTGGGCCGCGCCGTCGACGAGGTGGCCGAGGAGATGGAGCACGCCCTCGATCGCCGCCTGCGCCTCGTCCGCGGACATCCAGGCGATCGAGTCGGCCACGCCGCGCAGCCGGGCCCGGACCTCCGCCCCGGACGGGTGCGGGGCGAGGCTGCGGCCCGCGAAGGCGTCGGCGTCGCCGACGAAGGCCTCGAACATCTCGCGCGGCACGGCGAGGCGGACCTCGTCGTAGGCGCTCTGGGTGCCGGCCACGAAGGGTCGGTTCCGCGACAGGAAGCCGATGTCGCCAGGAGTCAGCTGGGCCCCGCGGCCATTCTGCTCCTGGTAGCCGATCCCGTCGAGCGCGAGGCCGATCACCACCATCCCGCGGGCGTTCCGGTCGACGTGGCGGGACCGGAACTCCACCTCCACCGGGCTGCTCACCGTGTGGGTCAGCGACCAGCCGGCCGAGGCCACGGTCAGGCGCTTGGCCGAGAACCGCTCCCGCGGATGCTGCCGGTCGATATCGCCGAACGCCGCCAGGGCCGTGCAGCGCCAGAATTCGAAGGCCTGCTTGGGGTCGACGTGACTGGTCGTCTCGACGAGGCTCGGGACGAGCACCGGGCTAGACACGTGTGAGGCCCCCGTCGTGCCCGGCGGCTCCTTCGCACCGCTCGCGCAACTCTATCGTGTGAATCTTGCCGGATTGGCAACCGACGCCGGGCGGACCGGCTACGCGGGTCGTGAGCCCGCGCCGCCTCCGGCGCGCCCTAGGCAACGGCCTGCCCGGCCAGGCCGGGCGGTCCGGAGAGGAGCAGGGCCGCGCTCGCCGCCAGGACGGCCGTGATCACCGCGAACATCGCGTGCGGCCCGTAGGCCGAGAGGATCGGCAGGAGGATGATCGGCGCCAGCGCGGCCGCGACCCGGCCGCCGGCCCAGGCGCAGGTCATGGCCGAGGCCCGCAGCGGGGTCGGGAGCAACTCCGTCGCGTAGACGGCGAGGATGCTGCCGTAGGTCGCCGCCGCGGTGTTGAAGGCGATGCCGACGAGGACCAGCGTGAGGAACGTGCCGCTCGCGGCGAAGGCCGTGCCGAGGGCCGCCATCGCCGCCGCCAGGACCGTCAGGCAGGCGCGCCGCTCCAGCCGGTCGATCACCAGCGCGGTCAGCAGGGTGCCCAGCGGCGGGCCGAGCATCGACAGCGCGGCGAAGACGAGGGATTGATCGACCTTGAAACCCTTCTCGACCATCACGACGGCGCTGAGCAGCGGGAAGGCGATCGTCGCCAGGGGGGCGAGGGTGTAGAGGCCGACGAACAGGGCCGTCCGGCGCATCTGGCGCGTCTCGGCGAACAGGCCCCGGAACCCCGCGGGCCCGGTCGCGGGCGGGTCCGGGTCCGGGTCGGTGGGGGCGGCGACCCGGACCCGGCCGGCCGCGCGCTCGAACCGGCGGCAGGCGGCGTCGGCCTCGGCGGAGCGCCCGACCGAGGCGAGCCACCGCGGCGATTCCGGCAGCCGCGCGAACAGGACGCCGCCGAGCGCCGCCAGGGCGCCCCCGAGGATCAGCGCCCAGCGCCACGGCTCGATCCCGAGCGGCGCGGCCGGTGCCATCATCTGGACCAGGCCGATTGCGGCCAGGCCGCCGAGGAGCCCGAGTCCGGCGCAGACCAGCAGCGTCGCGCCGCGTCGGCGCGCAGGCGTCACCTCGGCGAGGTAGGTGGCGACCAGGGGCGGGAAGCCGCCGATCGCGAACCCCGAGACCGTCCGGGCGATCGTCAGCGCCGTGAGCCCCTGGCTCGCGGCGGCCGCCAGCGATCCGGCGGCCATCAGCGCGAGGGAGGCCTGGAGCGCGCGCCTGCGGCCGAGGCGATCCCCCAGCATCCCGAAGACGGGTGCGCCCACCGCCCCGCCGGCGAACACGGAGGCGAGGAGCAGCGAGAGGCTGCCCCGCGGCAGGTTGTGGGGCGGCGCGAGGAAGATGGCCGCCAGGGCGTTGCTCAGGGCGACCTCGGCGATGTCGGTGAACAGGCCCAGCGTGCAGACGGCGAGCGCCGCCGCGTGAAGCCGCGTCATCGGAAGGGAATCGAGCCGCCGCGTGACGGCCGCGATCGACCCGGCGACCGATGCGGCGGCATCGGAGGCACTCGCGGTCTGGCTTCCGGCGTCGATCAAGCGTGTGAATCCTCTCCGGCCGGAGCGTGCCCGCAACCGGTGACGCACCGCCACGGCAGCGTGTTCCCCACCGGGGAACGTGACGGCGTTCACAAATGCACCATGCGCGCCATGGTTGCGGGTCGCAGGGAGGTCGGCGGTCCGCGGGTCTTGCGGAGCTTTCGATCCGCCCTCCGCCGGGAGCCTCGGCGCGGGGGCCGCACCGCCGTTCCGCGCCTTGCTGATCGTCGATCGGGAGGACATCCTGCGCGGGGGATGTCGGGGCGGATGGCCGGGGCACGATGTTCGAGATCGCGCGGGACGACCTGTCCGATACGCAGACACGGGCGCTGCTGGCGCTCCACCTCGCCGGCATGCACGCATCCTCGCCGCCGGGCAGCGTGTTCGCTCTCGACCTGTCAGGCCTGCAAGCACCGGACGTGACCGTCTGGACGGCGCGCCGCGGCGGGCGGGTGGCGAGCGTCGGGGCGCTCAGGATGGCGACGGACGGCACCGCGGAGGTGAAGTCCATGCGGACGCATCCGGATTTCCTCCGCCTGGGAGCCGGCGCGGCGATCCTCGACACCATCATCGCGGCCGCCGCCGCCCGCGGCGCGCGATGCCTCAGCCTCGAGACCGGATGCGGACCCGCATTCGCGCCCGCGCTCGAACTCTATCGGCGTCGGGGCTTCGTGAGCGGCCCCGCGTTCGGGACCTACGTGCCGAGCGACTTCAACCAGTTCCTCCATCTCGCGATCGCCTGACGGGTCGGGTCGGCGTCCTCGTCGCGCCGCCGTTCCCGAAACGGCCCGCGCCGCGCGTCCGCGATCCGTACGTCCAGGCGCAGAGGCCGACTGGGCTAGGGTCAGCAAGGCTGGCTGTCGGCCCGGTGAGTCGCGCGCGTCAGGGGGCCGCCCAGGACCCTCAAGGCCCGTCCAGGAAGCCGAGGAGCGCCGCATTGAAGAGCGCGGGATCCTGCAGGAACGCGAAGTGGCTGACATTGGGCAGGATCAGCAGCCCCGCCCCGGGGATCGTGGCGGCGAGGTACTCGGTGTGCGCGCGCTTGATCCCCTCGTCGTGGTCGCCGTCCGCGATGAGGACCGGCGCGCGGATCCGCTTCAGATCGGCCTCGGTCCAGCGCGGCTGCCCGCCCCACATCCGGCCGACCGCGTCGACGAAGGCGGCATAGTCCCCGGGAGTCGGCGAGAGGGCCTCGTACTCCCGGCCGGCCCGGTCGATGAAGGCGGCGAAGGTCGGGTTCTTCTCCACGCCCTCGATCAGGCCCGACGGATCGGCGTTGGCACCGAACGCGAACACCTTGCCGACACGGTCGGGGTGGCGGATCGCCATGTCGAGAGCGAGGATCGCGCCGTCGCTCCATCCGACGATGTCGGCGCGCGGGATCCTCAGCACGTCGAGCAGGCCGACCACGTCGTCGGTCATCAGGTCGTAGCCGAACGGCCGATCGTCCCGGGTGCTGCGGCCGTGCCCGCGGCTGTCGACGAGGATGACCGTGCGGCGGGCGGCGAGCGGCGCGACCTGATGGCCCCAGTAATCGGAGTTCGACAGGCCTCCGTGCAGCAGGACGACCGGCGGGCCGCTGCCGATCGTGGCGTAGTACAGCCGGATGCCGTTGACGGCGGCGCGGCCCGGGATCGTGCCGGCGACCGGCGCGGGGGTCGCCGGCAAGTCCTGCCAGCGCGGTCCCGCCCAGGCCGGGGCGCCGGCCAGCAGAAGGGTCAGGGCGATCGCGGTCCGAAGCATCGAGCACCTGTCGTCGTGGCCGGAACCGGGCCACCGGAGCGATCCGGTCCCGCGCGACCTGCCGCGACCGCGACCTCCGGTCGACCTGCGCGCGGACCGTTGCAAGCGGACCGTGACCGGCTCGGATGACAGAACGATTTCAGGTCGCGGCGCGCGGGCAGGGAGACGCCGTGCCGCCCGCGCCCGCGCGCCGAAGGCCGATGGATGGCGCCGACCTGGGTGAACACCTAGAATCGCGGATCCGTGCGGCGTGACCGGTCCGGCCGCGGCGCGGGGGTGACCGGCGCGGGCCGATGGCCGACCACGTCGCCGTTGCGGTAGGCCTCCTGGATGTTGTGTCGCGCGGCCTGTCCCGCCGTCCCGCCGGGCTGCGTCACGGCCGAGTCGCCGGACGGCGCCAGGACGGTCTGCGCCGACGACGGTCCCGCGCCGAGAAGAAGGAGGGCGACACAGCCCGACAGACCTTTCATGGCCGGATACCTCTCCCCGATCGCGCCGCCCGGTCCGACGGATCTACGTCCGTGCGGGCGATCGGTTCACTGGGTGAGCGGACGGCCGTTGGTTCCGCGTCGATCAGGCGGCCTTGCGGCCGAGCCGGATCGACTTGGCGATCTCCGACCGGCGCTCGGCGTAGCCGGGCGCTGTCATCGGGTAATCGTCGGGCAGCCCGTAGCGCGCGCGGTACGATTCCGGCGTGAGCCCGTGCGCGGTGAGGTGCCGCTTCATCGTCTTGTACGACCGACCGTCGATGAAGCTGACAATGCTGTCCTGGCGGACCGATCCGCGGATCTGAGCGGCGTCCGGTTGCTCGGGCGGCGCCTCGACGACCGCCGGCCGGTCGGCGAGCGCGGAGAGCGCGCCGTGCACGGTGATCAGAAGCGGCGGGATGCTGGTGTGCGGCAGCGCGTTGTTCGACAGATAGGCGGTCACGACGCGCAGAGCCACGTCGCTGATCGTCGGCTCGGGTAGGTCCTGGTTCTTGCGCAACTTGATCCACCCCTTCTTCGATCCCCGCGACACCTGTTTTTTTACCATGAATACTCGGACATAATCGGGTGTCAATGCAGAATGACAGGCTTGGCAAGTAACGAATTTTGAATGCAGAATTTCAACCCGCCGTGCGATGCCGGCGCTGGCCGGTGATCCGGCCACACTCATGTCTGAGGTTTGGGGCAGATCTGCCGAATTTCCCGCGGCGGGTGCGCGCGCCGCGTCGCCGGCAGGTTTTGCCGCTTCCGCTTGGCGGACCTTCGTGATCCAATACGGTCTCGAGCGCTTCGCGAAGTCTCCTCATGGCCGCCACACGCCGACCGTCCGCGCCGAGATCGGAGGTCCTGAAGGTCTGCGCCGTGCGCGGCGCCGGTCGGGGATGTGCGGTGCTGACGACGCTCCTCGCAGGCCTTCTGGCGGCGCCCTTCGCGCACGGGCAGGGTGCCGACGATCTGGAGGCCGAGATGCGGGCGCGGGTCGCCGCGGCCTTCCCGGATGCGGGCCTCGTCCGCTTCCGCAAGATCCGGCCGATCCCAGCCGAGGCGGGCCCAGCGGTGGCGTTCTGCGGCCAGGTGAGCACCGGTCCCACGGAGCGGGGGCGATCGGATTTCCACCTGTTCCTGTACGATCGGACCGACACGGCGGAGACCGTCCGCATCCTCGGATCGGAATCCCTCAACGGCTATCGCGTCGGCCGGAAGCTGATCGGTGCCCTGCGGCGTGTCGGCTGTCTGTGAGACGGACGGCACGGGCGTTCCGTCTCACACGTGACGAAAATATGGCAGAAGCTTGACTATTCTATTTCGGTCAGTTTATAGCTTGACCGTGGCGTAGCGGATACACCCCCGAGTCCCCTGGAGGTTCGGATGTGCGCGCGGAAGACATTCTACATTTTCGTCTCGGCCTCGGACGGTGAGCAGTTCTGCGCCGTCCGGCAGGATCAGCCGATCCCGTCGCTCATCGACGGTGTGCGCTGGATGTATGTCGGCTGCATCGATACCGCCCGCGACAGGCCGTACGGGTTCGACGCGGACGCGGCGCACGCGGCGATGCGGAACCGCGGTGTCTACTTCTATCGCCGCGAACTGATGTTCCGCCGGGCCAACTTCCTCCTCGAAGCCGCCTGAAGGTGGCTCCCCCCGGAACGATCCTGGCCGGCGCCCTCGTGGTCGCCGGTCTCGGGTTCGCGCCTGCCGCCGAGGCGCAGGTCCCGACGCGCGTCGGAACCTGCGCGGCGACGACCATCGCGCGGATCGGGACGCGGTTCAGCGACAGGCTCGTCAAGCCGAAGGGCGACGGGATCGATGAGGGGACGAGCGTCGATCTGACGAACGGCGTCTACGGCATCTCCTACGCCTATGTCGACGCGGTCGCGCGATCGCGGGTCGGCGACCGGGTGATGACCTGTCTCGTTCTCCTGCCGACCGGCTGCCCCAAGGGCGACGATCGCGGCAAGATGTACACGACGACCAACCTGCGCACCCTGGATTCCTGGACATTGCCCGACTCCCAGCACATGTGCGGCGGCGCCTGATCGGGCTCGCGAGAAACGCCGCGCGGCTGAGCGTGTTGCCTCCCGGAGGAGCCGGAATCGGGCTTCGGCGAAGAGGAGAGGGATCCGTGTCGGTCAGGAACGGTCTTGCTGCCCTCGTGCTGGCGGTCGCGGGCGCGGCGCCGGTCCCCGCCCGGGCCTGGGGCGTCCCCGGATGCACCAACCTTCCCGAGTACAATCGCGCCCTCGGCGCCCTGCAGGGCATGACGAGCGCCTGCGACATGAGCGTCGAGGAGGCCCGCCGGGTCGTCGCGGCCCATGACGGCGTCGCGCCCGGCCCCCCGGTCGCTGCCGCGGAGCCGCCGTCGCGGGTCGCGCCGCGGCACCGCAGGGCGCGGGCGCACCGGAGCGCGCGACCGCGGCACCACCGCTGAATCCGCCGACCGGCGCTCAGGTCTCGTCGCCCGGGGCATCCGCCGCGCGGGCGCGCGCCCAGTCCCGGTCGCGCTCAGCCTGGCGGGCGCGCTGCTCCGTCACGTAGGCATCCTCCTCGGCGTGCTCCCGCTTCCGGCGGCGGTCGGCAGCGGCCGCAGCGCGCTTGCGCCACGCCTCCGTCTCGGCCTTCTGGCGCAGCAGTTCCTCGACCGTGACGGGTGTCACGGGCGCCTTGGGTTGCGCCCAGGGATAGGGCGGTCGGGGTGGCGGCGGGCGGGCCGCCCGGTGGGCGGAGGCCTGCCCGGCCCGCCGGAGCGCCTCGGCCGCCTCGACGAGGGTCATCCCGGCGCCCCGCGCGATGCGCTCGGCGGCGGCCCGGGCGGCCGCGCGCTCGCCCGCCGTGGCGCCCTGGGCGGCGAGCGCGAGGCATTTCTCGAACCGGTCTCGGTCGGCGGGCGTCATCGGCGACGTCATAGGCGGCGTCTTACCGCCAAGTCGGCCCGCCTGTCCCGCCGCTCCGGCCTCGTCAGTCCGGTTTCGCGCTGGCCACCGTGTTGGCCAAGCTGTAGCTGCCGAGCTTCTCGCCGACGACCTGGACGGCGCCCTCCGTGGGGGAGTTCAGCCGTCGGGAGCGGATCTTCATGGTGCCGGACAGGCCCGCGAACTTGCCGGTCCCGCCGATCCACTCGCCCGTTCCCTCGTTCACGGCGGCCAGGGGCTGGACCGGATAGTCCCACTTCTCGAAGACGTGGTCGCCGTCGGCGTCGACGTAGTCGCAGTAGCCGTGGTTCTCGAGGGTTTTGGCGACGCTGTCGATGAGCGGGGCGGAGGTGCAGCGTCCGGCCATGTTGTGCAGGAGCCGGCCGCCCGATTCGTTGACGGCGGTCATCATGTAGATCATTGCCGAAGCGGTGCGATTGTTGCCGATCACGACAGGTTTCGGCGCGGCGACGCCGATCGACGTGTAGGTGATCCTGAAATCGCCCTGCCGCGGCATGTCCTCGGCGCGGCCTGTACTCGCTCCGAGAAGCAGCAGGCCGGCTGCCGCGGCGGTGATTTCAGCGGCGGTTGCTATGTGGATGACCCTTCGTGTCATGGCGACCTCCCTGTCCGACGCAGGCGCGACCGGTCGGCAAGGATCGCGCTGCCGAACGACAGCCGACCGAATCATGTGCGTCGATCCAATGCTGTTATCTTTGGTTCGAATATTCAATATGTCCGGAAGGAGACAGTTATATTCTGTCACTCCGCGCTGCGGTGCTGCTGGGGCGGTCCGGCTCCTACGTCCCGGCGCGCCCGCTCCCGCCCTGGCCGATCGCCGGCAGGCCGGTCCCGTCCGGCAGGCCGCCGAGCACCACGAGGATCCGTCCCAGGAGCGCCCGCGAGTGCCGGGCACCGCTGCCGATGGCCCCGAGGTCCGGCCGGCCCGGACGGGCCTCGTAGGCCGCGCGCAGCCGGTCGAGCTGCCGCCTGCGCGTCTCGGGATCGCCGGAACCCATGGCCCATCCTCCCGGCGGGCCCTGGCTCGCGGTGCGCCCCCGCGAACGAGCCTTCGACCATCCCGAGTCGGGGAGTTGGAAAACCGTGTCTGAACGGTCCCTACGACCTTTAGCGCCGGAACGCCTGGACATACGCCGCAGGCTCCCCGACCGTGTGGCCAAGGATACGGGTGCCGTTGTGGTCGGCACCGACCATCAGACAGGGGGTTCCACGCCCCAGGGCCGCGCGTACGGCCCCGCCGGCGTTCTAGCCGCGTCTAGGAACGAAATCCAGCCTGCCGTGCCGCGCCGCGCTCGAGTCGGCGGAAGCCGGCATCGGTCAGGAGGGCCAGCGCGGACACGACGAGGCCGCCCTGCAGGACGTAGGCGGTGTTGCCGGTCAGGAGGCCGGAGATGATCACCTCGCCGAGGGTGCTGGCCGCCACCGTCGAGCCGATGGTCGCCGTCGCCAGCCCGATGACCGCCGCGAGGCGGATCCCCGACAGGATCATCGGCAGCGCCAGGGGCAGCTCGACGCGGACGAGTCGCTGCCGGTCGGTCAGCCCCATGCCGCGGGCCGCCTCCAGCAGCGCGGGGTCGATCGCCTCGAGGCCGGTGAGCGCGGTCTCGAAGATCGGCAGGAGTCCGTAGAGGATCAGGGCGATCAGGGTCGGGACCGCGCCGAACCCGAGGATCGGCACGGCCAGGGCCAGGACCGCGACGGGCGGGAAGGTCTGCCCGATGCGGGCCACCGACCGGGCGAAGGGCAGCACGTCGCGGCCGGCCGGCCGCGTGGCCGCGACCGCGAGACCGAGGGCGATCCCGGTCGCGGCCGCGGTCGCGGCGGCGACGAGCAGGAGGTGGTTGACGGCGAGGGTCAGCAGCGGCGTCTGGCCGTAGATCGGCGGCGTGTCGCCGGGGGCGAACGGCCGGAACAGGGGCGCGAACCGGCCCGGCGCGACCAGGAACGCCCCGAGCAGGGCGAGGAGCGCGGCCCGGGCGATCCGCGGGGCGCGGATCACGGCCGGGCACCCCGCGCCTCGAGGGCCTCCCGCGTCACCCGGCCCAGGACGACGCCGCCGCGGCTGACCGGCAGGGCCGGGCGCCGGGACCACAGGCTCTCGGCGAGGGCGGCCCGCACCGTGGTCCCGGCCGGGATGGGCGGGCCCGGCGCCGGTCCCGGCTCGACCAGATCGTCGACGGTGCGCAGGGCCATGAGCTGGAAGGCCCGGTCGCCGCTGCCGAGGAGCGCGCCGACGAAGGCGGTGGCGGGCGCGCCGACGAGGTCCGCGGGCGCGGCCTCCTGCACCAGGCGCCCGGCATCCATGACGGCGATGCGGTCGCCGAGATGCAGGGCCTCGGTCATGTCGTGGGTCACCAGCACGATCGTGGTGCCGTAGCGCGCCTGGATCGCCAGAAGGTCCGCCTGCGCCCGCCCGCGGATGACCGGGTCGAGGGCGCCGAAGGGCTCGTCCATGAGCAGGATCGGCGGCTCGGCCGCGAGCGCCCGGGCGACGCCGATCCGCTGCTGCTCGCCGCCGGAGAGCGCCGCCGGCAGGCGGTCCCGGTAGATCGCCGGATCGAGGTTGAACAGGCCGAGGAGCTCGTCGACCCGCACGGCGATCCGCCGGCGGTCCCAGCCGACGAGCTTCGGCACCACCGCGATGTTCTCCGCGACCGTGCGGTGGGGGAACAGCCCGTGGCCCTGGATGGCGTAGCCGATCCCGCGCCGCAGCAGGTGCGGGGGCACATCCCGGACGTCCCGGCCGGCGATCCGGACCGTCCCGGCGCTCGGCTCGATCAGGCGGTTGATCATGCGCAGCAGGGTGGTCTTGCCGGATCCCGAGGTGCCGACGACCGCCAGGATCGTCCCGGCCTCGACGCGCAGGGTGACGTCCGCCACCACGGTGCGCCCCTCGAAGACGCGGCTCACCCCGGCGAGGTCGATCATGCGGTCCGCTCCGCCGCGCGGCCCCGGCTCAGGTCGATGACGGCGTCGAGCAGCACGGCGGCGCCGCTCGCCAGGGCGACGGTCGGCAGCGCGCCGAGCAGGACGAGGTCGCCCGCGTTCTGGCTGATGCCCTGGAACACGAACACGCCGAGGCCGCCGCCGCCCACGAGGCCCGCGATCACCGCGAGGCCGATGTTCTGGACGAGGACGATCCGGATCCCGGTCAGGATCGCCGGGAGGGCGAGGGGCAGGTCGACCTGGAAGAGCCGCTGGCGCGGGGTCATGCCGACGCCCCGGGCGGCGTCGCGCACCGGCCAGGGCACCGCGTCGAGGCCCGCGACGGTCGCGGCGGCCACCGGCAGGAGCGCGTAGGCGAACAGCGCCACGAAGGCTGGCGCGGCGCCGATCCCCGCGATGCCGAGGGCGGCCGCGCCCGGGACCTCCCGGCCGATCCAGGCCAGGGGCGCGATCAGCATGCCGAACAGGGCCATGGACGGGACGGTCTGCACGACGTTGAGGGTCGTGAGCAGGCCCGCCCGCACGGGCGGGACCGGGCGCGCGAGCACGGCCGCCGGGATCCCGACGAGGGCGGCGGCGGCCACCGAGGCGAGGGCGAGGGCGGCGTGGGTCCGCAGCTCCCGGCCGAACGTGTCGGAGCGGCCGGCATATTCCCGCAGGACCGAGAGGTTGTCCCAGAAGCCGGTGCGCAGGGCGAGCCCCGCCGCGGCGACCAGCAGGGCCAGCGCGGCGATCCGCGCGACCGGTCCCGGCCGCAGCCGCGCCAGCCCGTCGCCGACCGCGAGGGCCGCCGTGACGGAGGCGAGCCACCAGCCCGCGTCCGGCGAGACCCGGCCGTACCGGTCGCCCGGCGCGGTCAGGTGGTCGGCCGCCCAGCCGGCCGCGAGGCCGAGCAGCAGCAGGATCGCGGCGGCGGCGGCCAGCCGCAGGACCGGCGCCGACCGGAGGACCAGCGGCGGCAGCGCGAGGGCGACGACGCCTCCGAGGAGGAGCGCCGCGCCGGAGGGGAGCGCCGACCACGCCGTCAGCGCGGTGCCGGCCGCGATCCGGTTCGGCCGGGTCGTCATCAGCGGCAGGGCGAGCAGGCTCACCGCCAGCACGGCCGCGAAGGCCGCGCCCAGCGGATCGACGCCCCGGCGACGCCGCCCGGTCGCGGACAGTACCCCCGTCCTCACGCGCCGACGGCGTCCCGGGACGCGCACGTGGATGGGAGCGGGTCGGGTCTCATGAGGCGGGTCACCGGCGTCGCGACGCTCGCGGGCGCCCCACCGCGCATCCTTGCCGACGGAGCCCCGGCTTGTCGACGCGGGATTGCGCGGGCGGCGCACCACCCCGCCCGCGAGGACGCGGATCGCGGCGCTGGCCGCGCGGCCGGCTCACGGCACGAACCCGTTCTGCCGGAGGAAGTCCGCCGCGACCGCGGAGGCGGGCTCGCCGCCGATCTGGACCCGGCCGTTGAGATCCCGGAGCGTGGCCAGATCGAGCCTGCGGAAGATCGGATCCAGCACGGCGGCGATCTCGGGATGGGCCTTGAGGACCGCGCCGCGGACCACCGGCGCCGGCTGGTAGACCGGCTGGACGCCCTTGTCGTCCTCGAGCATGACGAGGCGCGCGACCGCCATGCTGCCGTCGGTGCCGAACACCATGGCGGCGTTCGTGCCGGAGGTGCCCCGCGCCGCCGCCGCGATCGTGGCGGCGGTGTCGCCGCCGGCCAGGATGACGAGCTGGTCCGGCGTGAGGGTGAAGCCGTAGGCCCGGCCGAAGGCCGGCAGCGCCCCCGGGCTGGTCACGAATTCCGACGAGGCGGCGAGCTTGATCGCGCCGCCGCCCGCCACGTAGCGGCCGAAATCGCTCATGGTCCTCAGGCCCGCGGCCAGCGCGATCTCCTCGCGCACCGCGACCGCCCAGGTGTTGTTGGCCGAGGCGGGCGTCAGCCAGACGAGGTCGTTGGCCGCGCGATCCAGGTCCCGGGCCGTGCGGTAGGCCGCCTCCGGGTCCTTCCACACCGGGAGATCCGCTTTCCCGAAGAAGAACGCCGCGTTGCCGGTGTATTCCGGATAGATGTCGACCTGTCCCTCGATCAGGGCCTGGCGTACGATCGCGGTGGCGCCGAGCTGGATCTTGTCGACGGTCGGCAGGCCCCGGGCCTGCAGCGCCTGCAGGATGATGTTCCCGAGCACCCCGCCCTCGGTGTCGAGCTTCGAGGCGACGACGATCCCCGCCGCCGGGGCGCCGGGCGTGGGTGCGCACTGGGCGGTCAGCAGCGCGAGGGCCGCCGCGACGAGCCCTGCCCGCATCCGCTTCACCATGGCCTCCGGGTCCCCCCGCGCCGCCGTCGGTCCGTTCGGGCGCTCGCCTCGCGACATCTAGGGCCGGTCCGGATCAAGTTGAGGCGGAGGCGCACCGAGCCCCTGCCGCACGGGCGATGGGCATGGCGCGACGTCGCGACCCGAATCGTCGTCCGCCAGAATCGACGCGACGGGATCGGGAAACAGCACTCGGGCGCCGCCGCGGCGCGATTCGGTGCCCGAACCCGGTCGACAGCCGCGTCCCTCGCGCCGGACCGCTCCGGCGTCGCGGCCCGCGCGACCGCCGCGGTGACCGCCGCGCCCGGCGAGTCCAACCGGGGCCGTATCAAATCAACACATTCCTGTTAATGTTGTTTAACCTTTACATGATCCTGCCGCGAACGATCCTGGCTTTGGAGATATAATCTTGAGTACATGCTTTGTGTCGAAAGGAGGGGAGATATGTCGTATTCGATTCTGGTTCGCGATCTCACCCGCGAGACCGACGGTACTCCGAAACTTCTGGCCTACGACATTCACGACCGCTCGGCGGCCGAGACTCTCGTGTCGGTGATCGCCACGTCGTACCAGGATCACGGCTTCAATCCCGCGACCCGCGTTCACTGGTTTCGCCACGCGGGCGGGGTGCGCGAGATCTTCACGTGGCCGCGCTCCTGACCGGCGGCGGGCGGGCTCAGGTGCCGCAGAAGGTCCGGTAGCCGACGCCGCCGCCCGCGGGCGCCTCCGCGAAGGCGGCGTGGTCCGGCTGGTCGTCGTAGGGGCGCGCCAGGACGGCGAGGAGCGTCGCGAACGGCGCGAAGTCGTCCCGCTCCACGGCGGCCTCGATCATCGCCTCGACCCGGTGGTTGCGCGGGATGAAGGCCGGGTTCTCCCGGCGCATCGCGGCGGCGGTCTCGCCCGGGTCGCGCGCGTCCTGGGCCAGCCGCGCGCGCCACGCGGTCGCCCAGGCATCGTAGCGCGTCGGATCGACGAACAGGTCGCGCACGGCCGCGTCGGCCTCCGGCCGCGCCGCCGCGTCGCAGAGCCGGCGGAACGTCAGGGTGAAGTCGGCCTGGTTCTCGGCCATCCGCTTGAGCAGGTCGCCCGCCAGCTCGGCGTCGCCGTCCCGGATCTCGGCGAGGCCGAGCTTGCGGGCGAGGCCGCCGTGATAGGCCGCCTCGAAGCGCGGCGCGTAGGTGGCCAGAGCCGCCTCGGCCTCGGCGACCGCGGCGTCCTCGCCCTCGGCGAGGAGCGGCAGCAGGGTCTCGGCGAGCCGCGTCAGGTTCCAGAGCGCGATCCGCGGCTGCTGGCCGTAGGCGTAGCGGCCGTTGCGGTCGATGGAGCTGTAGACCGTCCGGGGATCGTAGGCGTCGAGGAACGCGCAGGGCCCGTAATCGATCGTCTCGCCCGCGACCGACATGTTGTCGGTGTTCATCACCCCGTGGACGAAGCCGACGTGCAGCCAGCGGGCCACGAGGCTCGCCTGGGCCGCGACGACGCCCTCCAGCATCGCGCGATAGGGGTTGGCGGCCCCGGCGGCGTCCGGGTGGTGCCGGGCGACGACGTGGTCGGCGAGGGCGCGCAGGCCCTCGACGTCGCCCCGCGCCGCGAAGAACTGGAAGGTGCCGACCCGGATGTGGCTCGCCGCCACGCGGGTGAGGACCGCGCCGGGCAGGAGCGTCTCGCGCACCACCGGCTCGCCGGTCGTCACGGCGGCGAGGGCCCGCGTGGTCGGGATGCCGAGCGCCGCCATGGCCTCGCTGACGAGGTACTCGCGCAGGACCGGGCCGAGCGCCGCCCGCCCGTCGCCCCGCCGCGAGAACGGCGTCGGGCCCGCGCCCTTCAGCTGGATGTCGCGGCGGCGCCCGTTCCGGTCGACGACCTCGCCGAGCAGGACCGCGCGGCCGTCGCCGAGCTGCGGCACGAACTGGCCGAACTGATGGCCGGCATAGGCCGCGGCGATCGGGTCGGCACCGTCCGGGACCGCGTTCCCCGCCAGCGCCGCGACGCCGTCCGGGCCAGCGAGCCAGTCCGGGTCGAGGCCGAGTTCCTCGGCGAGCGCGCGGTTCAGCCGGACGAGGCGCGGCGCCGCCACGGGCGTCGTCGGCCGGCGGGCGTAGAAGCGCTCCGGCAGGCGGGCGTAGCTGTTGTCGAAGGGGAGTGCCGTCATCGTCGGGATCTATGGAGGGTGGGGCCCAGGGGCAAGCGGGCCCGTCGGAGCCGCGCGGCGGCGGCGGAGCCGCCGATCGTCCGCCGGGTCCGGGTCATCGTCGCGCCTCTCCGCTCCTCGGCCGATCCGCCGGGCGCGGGCTTGTTCGCGGCCGGCGGGTCGTCAGGCGTCGGCGGGCCGGATCGCCTCGATCCGCCGGGCCGCCGGAGCGCGCGCGGCCGGATCGGCGGTCGGGCCGCGCCGCCGGGCCCGGCAGGCCAGGGCCGCGAAGGCCAGGAGGCCGCCCGCCAGCACGTCCGGCAGGTAGTGGCCGCCCGACCCGATCGTCGCGACGATGACGGCGGCGTTGAGCAGGGCGGCCAGGGGGCCGAGGAGCGGCACCGGCGCCAGCGCCCAGGCCGTGAGGAGCGCGAGGCAGACGTGGAAGGACGGGAAGGTCGCGAGGCCGCGCAGGTCGCCGAGCGCCAGCGCGTGCAGGGTGCCGGCCCGCAGCCGCGCCACCGGCTCCAGGTGCCAGAGCGCGCCGACCGTCTCGAGGGGCTCTGAGGGGACGACCCGCGGGGCGTAGTGGGCGTAGGGGCCGAGCGCCGGCAGGAGGGCGGCCAGGACGATCACGCACAGCAGCGTCGCGGCGAACAGCCGGATGTAGGTCCAGAGCCGGCCGAGCCGGCGGGTCGCGCTCAGCGCGATCACCACGAGCCCGACCTGCGGGCCGCTGGAATGGTAGGCGAGCGACAGCCACCACGACAGGGCCGGGTGCCGCGCCAGGAACGCCACGTGAGCCGTCCAGTCGAAGCCGAGGGCGGTCTCGATGCGGGCCAGCGCGGGATCGACGAAGGGCAACCCGATCCCGGCGGCGAGGAAGTGCAGGACCGCCACCGGCACCGTGAAGGCGATGAGGAACGCGCTCGCCAGGGCCATGCCGCGCAGGGGCGGATCGGACTTCACCGTGCTCAGGCAGGCCGCGGCGAGCAGCAGGACGAGGGAGGCCAGCCCGGCGAGGCCGAAGCCCAGAGGCTCGGCGGCGATGCCGGACGCCGTCATCCAGACGGCGTCGACCGCGACGATCGCCAGGGTCAGGGCCCAGAGGCGCGGGTCCGGCGCGGCGATGCCGGCGCTGTGCCGGCGCAGCGGGCGCGACCAGGGACGGGCGGGGCTTCGAACGGGGACGATGGGCTCGCGGCCGGCGTGACCGACCCGGTCTGGACGCATGATCCGGCTCACCTCGCCCGACAGGGCCGATGCTTGGCCGCGACGGAGCTCGGCCGCGACAGGGACGGGCCCGCCGGCCGGGCAGGTCGACGGGCCGACAGGGCGGGGGTGCGGTGCGGGCGTTACCGGCCGGTCGTCGGGGCGTCGCCGGTGGCCGGCGGCTTGCCGCTGCCGACCGCGCCCTCGGTCGGCGGCACGGCGGACGGGTGGGTGACGGCCTCCGTCGCGGTCTTGCCCGGATCCTTGGTGTCGGCCGCCGGACGCGGCGCGGTCTCCGCCGGAGCCGCCGACCCGGCGCCGGGCCGGTCCTGCGCCCGGGCCGCGGCCGGAAGGGCGGCCAGCGTGGCGGCGGCGAGGAGGAGGGCGGGGATCGATCGGGTCAAGCGTGGCTCCGTCGCGCGCGGTCGGGCGTTCAACCGGCCCAACGGCTGGGCGCAGGCGTCGTTCCGACGCGCGCCGGTCCGGGGCCGGTCCGGAGCCGGTCCGGGGCCGTCCGCGAGGTGACGGGCGGGTCCGGCGCGGCCGTACCCGGTCCCGTCATCTCAGGCCCCGGCGGGGCGGGCACCCGCGGCGCGCGCCGGAGCGCGCGGCCGGGGCGCTCACGCCTCCGCGGCGGCCTTCCGGGACTTGCGGCTCCTGGGGGCCTTCGTGCCGGCGCCGGCCTCCGCCGCGACGGACTCCGCGGGCTCGCTCCGCTTGGCGGCCGGGCTGCGGCGCTTGTGGCCGAGGCCGGCGTTGCGGGCGAACTCGGCGCGCATCGCCGAGTAGTTGGACGCGGTCGTCGGGTAGTCCGGCGGCAGCCCGTAGCGCTGCCGGTACTGCTCGATCGTCATGCCGTTGCCGGTGAGATGCCGCTTCAGCGTCTTGTACGGCTTGCCGTCGATGAACGAGATCAGGGCGTCGGGCGTGATCGACTTCTTGATCTGCGCGGGCGTCGCCTTCTTGAATTCGGGCTCGGCCGAGGCCGTCGTGTGCCCGAGACCGGCCAGCGCCGCGTGGACGCCGGACAGCAGCGACGGGAGGTCGGGAACCGGAACGGAGTTGTTGGCGACATAAGCCGAAACAATATCGGCGGTCAGCTCGACGAAATCGATCGGGTCCTGATGGGGTGCAGAATCGGTATCTTCCATGGGCGCCTCTCACGTGTGAGTGATCCATGAACGTGGATTCGTTTCTCGACAGTCAAGTCCTTATCTGCACGAAGATAACCCATTATGCCTGTTATCTACCGAATGGAGCGACGAATACCAACATAGATCAGTGGCGCTCTTCGTGCCGGATCTTCCCGCCACCGCTGGCCCACCGGCCGGGTCTCGCGGGCCGTCGGCCGGCCGTCCGGGCCGGCCTCTTCAGGAAGCGTTAACCCTGCTGTGGTCTCTGGCAGGGTCGCTCCGGCTTTGGGGGTAAGAAGCCGAACGACAGGCGGGCCGAGCCCTGCCCCTCCATGCTCGGCCCGCGCCCTCGCGCCGCGGCGACGCTCAGGCGTTGGCCGCGGTCCCGATCGGCGTGGTCATCGCGCCGCGCGTCCCGGGCGGGACGACGGCCTGCAGCACCCGCACGGGCCCGGCCGCGTAGTCGGCCCGGTAGCTGCGCTCCAGCGTCATCAGGGTGCGCATCGGCGCCTCGGCCAGGTCGAGGAGGCGGGCGTCGCGCCAGCGGAGCTTGGTGAGGCCGGAGCGGCCGAACCACCGCGGCCTCTCTTCCTCGACGAGCAGGACCAGCTTGCCCGTCCACGTCTTGCGGAACCAGAACCGTCCCGTGAGCTTGGCCGCGCCGAACATGCAGCACCTCGCGTCAGAGCCCCTCTCGCCAACGCGGGCCAAGCTCGGCGGTTTCCGCCGGACGCCCGTCGCCCGGCACCGGGCCGGCGCCGCGGCCATGCGCGGGCGACATGCACGGTGACGGCCGGCGCCGCGTCCCTGCCCCGGATCGCCGCGAAGCGCGCGGCGGCCCGGCCCCGTCGGACGCTATCCGCAGGTGCGGTCGCCGAGATCGCGGCCGGCCAGGCGGGTGCCGGTCGCGGTGCCGCCGGCGCGGGAGCGGTCGGCCAGGAGCGCGAGCGGGCGGCCCGCCAGGGCGCCGACGAGGCCGGCGGCGGCCTTGACGAGGAAGTCGTCGACTTTTCCGTGCCGGGTCCCGGTCAGGGTCTGGCCCGCCTCCAGGCCGCCGGCCAGGACGACGAGGCCCGCCAGGATCCAGGGCCAGTGCCGCGGGTAGGCCACCGTCATGAGCAGGCCGGCCAGGGCGTAGGCCGCGACGCGCTCGTAGCTGGGATTGGTCGTGACCACCGGACGCAGGCCGATCGGCACCAGCGTGACCGCGACGATCAGAGCCACCAGGGTCCAGGCCGCGACCCGTATCAGGCCGTGCCACTGCGCGTTCGATATCAGCATCGCGGAAACGTAACCTCACGGCGACGGCGGCCGCGTACAAGGTGGGCGCGCCGCCGCCCGTATCATAACGGCGGCGGGGGACCGGAACATCTGATCATGCGTGGTACTCTGGCCGTCGCGACTCTACTCGCCTTCTCGGCGATTCCGGCCGCCATCGCGGCCAACCCGGTGCGGGACGTGCTCTGGGTGGCGCTGCAGGGCTGCGTGCTCGCCAAGAAGGCCGCGGGCCGGAGCTTTCCCTGCCTCGCGGTCGATCTCGGCGACGCGGCGCGCCCGGGAACGGCGGTGCTGCGCGCGCCGGGCCAGCCCACCCACACGGTGGTGATGCCCACCGACAGCGTCTCGGGCATCGAGGCCCCGGTTCTCCAGGGGCCGCGCGGAGCGGCCTACTGGCGGGCGGCGCTCGCGGCCCGGCACTACGTGTCGGACGCGCTCCAGGGCCGCCTGCCCGTCTCGGCGGTGGGCCTGGAGGTGAATTCCGTCGGCGGCCGCAGCCAGGATCAGCTGCACATCCACCTCGACTGCATGCGCCGGGGCGTCATGGCGGCCCTGAAGGCCCACGGCGACGCCGTCGGCGAGAGCTGGGCCCCGTTCCCGGTGCCGCTGGAGGAGGTGCCCTACGTCGCCATGCGGGTCCCGGCCGACGCGGTCGCGGCGTTCAACCCGTTCGCCGCGCTGGCCCGCGTGCCCGGCTGGCAAGGCCACCTGCATGACGCGAGCTTCGCGGCGGTGGAGGCCGATCCCGGGGATCCGCGGGGTGGGATGATCCTGCTGGCCTACCGGGATCCGGAGGCCAGCGCCGAGTACCTGATGGATCACGGCTGCCGGGTGGTCAGGCACGGCCGGTCCGGCTGAGCCGCCGGGCCGAGCGGCGATCAGTGTTGCTGCTACGTTCTATCCGCCCGGGGCGCGAATCGGGCATAGAGCGATCATGCGCATGCCGGTGCTCAGCTTGTCCGCGATGCTCCTCCTGGCCGCCGGACCTACGGTTGCGGGGCCGGCCGCCGGAGCGGCCGATCCGGCCGAGCTGGAGCGCGCCTGGCACCGCTGCCTGCGGGACGCCACGGGGCATCAGCCGACCGGGCAGAGCCGGGCCGGTGACGAGCGCAACGCCCTCGACGAGTGCAAGTCCCGCGAGGATGCCCTGGTGGCGGCCCTGATGTCCGGCGCGCGCCCGTCGGATGCGCGCACCGGCACGGTGTGGTCGCGGACCTGGGCGGCGTTCGTGGAGCCGCTCGCCGCGTGGTTCGGCGCGCTGCGGCGCTGAGCGCGCCCCGGCGTCTCCGAACGGGCCGCGGCGCGGGTGGTGGGAAGTCAGGCTCGGCCGATGCCGGTCGTCACCGTGCCGGTGCCGCCGCATTCGGAGCACTGCGCGTCGGCGACTTTGCCGGTGCCGCCGCAGGCCCGGCACAGGTTCTCGCCGGTGCCCGGCGTGCCGGGCGGGGCCTCGTCCCCGGGTTCGCGCGGATCCGCCTCGGCCATCGCCCGCCCTCTCCGGACGCTCCGTCCTGACCGGCAGACCGGGCCGGGCCGGCGCTGTTCCCGGTCACGCGGGTCGTCTCGCAAGTCGTGGAGGCTCGGGGCTTTCCGCGGCGTCGCACCGCGCACGACCGGGCGAACCGCGGCCCGCGCGGGCCGTTGGCGGACCATGAGCGATCAGACATCCAAGCCGCACCCGGCCACGCGCCCGGATCCCGTCACCGAGGCGCGTCGGCGCGAGATGGCGACCGAGCATCTCCTGTTCGGGACGATGCGGTTCCTGGCGCGGCGGCACCCGGACTTGCTGGACGAACTCGAGGGCAGCCTCGGCCATCTGTGGGATACGGTCGAGGGCGAGGCGCGGGACGACGAGGCCGTGCGCACCATCGCCCGGCGCATGATCAAGGGGCTGCGGGCCGAGCAGTGATCGGCCCGGCCCGGGTCACCGCGGGATTACCGCTGCGCGTCGGTCACCTTGATGGTCGGGATCATCGCCACGGCCTGCGCGGTCACGCGGTCGAACGTCTCTCCGGTGAGGC
Source organism: Methylobacterium sp. C33D (assembly GCF_053345825.1). Lineage (NCBI taxonomy): Bacteria > Pseudomonadati > Pseudomonadota > Alphaproteobacteria > Hyphomicrobiales > Methylobacteriaceae > Methylobacterium > Methylobacterium sp. C33D. The sequence continues at coordinate 141,696 of NZ_JBKFAV010000007.1, read as the reverse complement.
CGCGTTCCGTCGCGAGCTTCCGGATCCGGTCCGCGTGCTGCGAGAGGGTCAGGCCGAAATAGGTCTTCTCTGCCGCCTGTTCGACAGACTCGTTTGCCACGTGGTCGCTCCTGTTCATGGTTGGTGAGGCGCGCTGATTTGGGCCGGGGCGGTCGCGGCTTCAAGCCCCGGCCGCGGCCCGGGCGCCCCGGCCATGAACCGTGATCATACCGGGATCAGGGCGCGGCCCTGCCGCCCCCGCCGGCTGACTCGCCCTCAGCGGCTGCATCCGATGCAGATGCCGCGGGTGATGGCGTCGTTGCGCTCCTCGACGGCGTCGCGGCGCTCGATGCTCCCGGTCTCGTTCGGGCCGAGCGCGCCGGGATTCGGCACGGTCTGGCCGGTCGCGGCGGTGTGGGGTGCCTTGGCGGTGGTGGCGGGGCCGCCGCCGGTTCCCGTCTGGCTCACGGGATCGGCCCAGGCGGTGACGGCGGCCAGGGTCAGGGCGGCGGCCATGGCGAGCGTCGCGGATCTGCGCATGTGAAGCTCCCAGCACTGCGTGCGTCGGACTGTGCGAAACTGACGCACGCGCGCGCGAGAAGTTCCCGCACGGCCCGTCCGCGCGCGCGATCGCCGCCCTGGCGCGAGTCATTCGGCGCTCGAATGCGGCGGTTCACCTTCAGGCGTAACGGCTAAGCCATTTTGAGAACTGTCTTCGCATCTGAATCAGCGGATCGTGGTGGTGTAAGATTCGGAGGCGTACGTCATGAACCCGACCGTCAAGGCCGTGCTGCTGAACGAGCGGACCACCGTGCTCTCGGCCATCGCGGCGCGGCAGGGCACCGTCTCCGACCTCCTGGTGCAGATCAACGGCGTCGAGAACGACATCTGGCGGCTGCGCCATCGCCTCATCGACATCGAGGCCTACCTGATCGGTCATCGCGTCGAGCTGCCCGACGCCGGGGCTGGGCAGGCCGAGGCGGCGGACGGGACGGAGGCCCCGGTCCCGCACCCTGCGCTGCCGCAGCCCGCGCCGCGGCCGGGCGAGGTGATCGGCCTGCCGAGCTGCAAGCCGCTCGGCGATTTCGTCCGCCCGAAGACGTCCGCGCGGAAGGCCCAGGCGACCGCGGCCCGTCAGGTCGAGACCGCCTGAGGCCGCCCGGGGATCACGACCATGCACCGCCTCCGCAACGGTCTCCGGCGCAGGTCCGCGCCGCCGGTCCCGGCCCTGCCCGAGAGCCTGACGCGCTTCGTGTCGCCGCCGGTTCCCGAGGCCGGATGGATCACCGCGCCGCTCCGGGACATCGGCATGGCGCTGCTGGTCGGCGTCGTCGTCGCGCTCGTCGGCGGCCGCATCCTCGAAGCCTGGTAGCCGCTCCTGACTGTATCCCGGCCATGGCCTATGAGGATCGGTGAGGATCCCGAGGGGGTGGACGGATGGGCAACGGCGACGGCAGCGGCGCGCCGAGCGCGAAGATCGCGGAGGTCCAGCGCCTCGCCACGGCGCTCGCGGCGCGGGTGCGCTACGCGCAGCTGGTGGGCCGGCCGGTCTACGAGGCGCAGATCTCCGCGCTGGTCGGCGCCGCGCGCCTGATGGACGAGGAGCGGGCCCCGTGGCCACCGATGGTGGAGGAGGTGCTGACCGAGCTCGCCCGCACGATCGAGGGGGCCGATCCCACCGAGGGCGTGGCGGGGAACGCGGTGGGGGACGCTGCGGGCGATCCGGCGGGCGATCCGGCGGGCGATCCGGCGAAGGACTCGCCCGGACGGCCTTGAACGCACCGCTCCCGCCGGCTCCCCGTCGTCACCCTGATAGCGGTCATCGCGCGATCGCTTGGGGCTCCCGACCGGGATCGCGCGGAGACCGGCGGCGTCGGTCGCGCGCCCGCAGCCAGATGGCCGCGTCCAGCACGACGACGGGCGCCACCGCCAGGGCCGCCGCCAGGGTGCGGTTGCGCCGCGGATTCGCCGGCGTGGCACGGGCCGCCAGCAGCCCGGCATCGAGGAGATCCCCGCAGACCCGCAGGCCGAGGTGGCGCTCCGGCTCGTCGGCGGCCAGGATCGCCGCGCCCGAGGCGATCTCGCGCAGGCCGTAGAGCTGGACCAGGGCCTCGTGGCCCTCGAGGCCGGTCGCGGCGGCGACGCGGCGGGGCGCGAAGGTCTCGGCGAGGCCGAGCCCGATCCCGAACCAGGCCAGCCCGCGGGCCATCTGTCGGTCATCCATCTGCGATCCTGCTCCGCGCGGCCACCGGTCCATGGTTGGCCAACCGGGCGGTCCCGGCCGTGTTCCGGACCGGCGTGAGGCCGGAACTTCGCGACGAAGGGCCGATTGATCAGGGTGCCGGCACGGAGATCCGCGCCCGTCGCCGCCGCAGCGACGCGCGTCCCCGGCCGCAGTCCCTCAACCCGCTCGCGTCGTGAAGTCGATGGCCGCATGATCCTGAGCCTGCAGGCCGTGCAGGTCGCGACCGGAAGCGACGATGCCGAGAGTCAGCTCGTTTTCGCCGACGGGTTCCTGGTCGCGGTCCTGGTCCGTCTCTCGGCGCAGCACGACGTGGATGCCGGGAAGTGGTTCCTGGAGGCCGGGTTCGGCCCGATCGGGCCCGCCGCGCCGCCGCCGTTCGCGGACCTGCCGGCGGCCCGGGCCTGGATCCTGCGGCAGCTGATCGCGGCGGCCTGACCGCGAGGCCGGCCGTCTCAGGGCGGCGTCCCGAGCCAGCGGAGGGAGCGTCTCAGACGCGCCGCACCGTCCGCGGCGAACCACAGGCCGTGCGCGAACACGACCCGCTCCGGTGCCAGGCCGACGAGATCCGCGGCCGCCCGCGCGGCGTCGCGCCGCCGGAGCCTGATCACGAGGCGCAGGTAGGGGGGCGGCTCGCCGTGCGGCGGCGTCATGCGGGCGAGGCGCAGGAACGGGCGCAGGAGCGCCGGCATCTTGGCGGGCTCCAGGTTGAGGACGAGGTCGGTCAGGATCAGGGTGCGGCTCGCGCCGTGGAAGAACGCGACCTCGCGGAAGCCGAGCCCGCCCGGCACGACGAGCTGGCGCAGGTCTCCCGCCCAGTCGGGCGGCGCCGCATCCCCGAGCACCCGGTCGACGCGCAGGCCGGCGCGGCGGACCTGGCGACGCTCGCGCAGGTTCGGGGCCGCCCAGGTCAGGGCCTCCGGACAGTGGTCCTGCCAGGCTTTCAGGTAGGTCCAGTGCGCGATGTTGGGCGCGACCAGGTGGCGGATCGGTCCGAGCGCCGCGATCGCGCGGTGCAAACCCGCGTCGAAGCGCGTCGGCGAGTGCAGCCAGAGCGATCCGTCCCCGAGCCGCACGACGGTCATCCGGACGGGCAGGGGAATGCCGAGGGCGCGAAGCGGTCCGCTGTCGACGATCCAGACGCCCTCGGCCACCGGCTTGAGCACGTCGAGGGGCGGATAGGTCGCGTCGGGCAAATCCCGCTCTCTTCCTCGGCCGCGGGACGTCACGCGCCCGCACCTGTGCAACGGCGGGGCCGCGGCGGGTTTCCCGGATCGATCGCCGCAGGCCCGGCGCGCGTCACGCCCGCGCGCAGTCGGGCGCGACCGGCTCCAGCGGCGGGACCGGGGCGGCGCGCAGCAGCGCGATCGCGAGACCGAGGATCGTCAGCACGTCGCAGGTCAGTCCGAAGACCGAGCCGACCAGCAGATTGTGCCCGGCCCAGCACAGGGAGGCGCCGAGGAAGAGCTGGCGCATCGTCTGCGGCGCCACCTGGAGGCGCGCGCCGGTGGCGAGCAGCGCGCCCGTCGCCGCGCAGGCCGACGGCCACCCGTTCCACGTGGCGACCGTCAGGCACGCCGCCGCCAGGGTGCTCGCGGCGAAGACGGGCGGGACCCAGCCGCTCCGGCCGGGCGCGCCGACGCAGCGGAGGGAGACGAGGCTCTGCAGCACCGAGATCGCGCACATCGCCGTCCCGGTGAGCGCCCCGAGCGTCAGGTAATGCGCGCCGAAGCAGGCGGCACAGGCCGCCGAGGCCGCGAGGATCCAGGTCCGCCGCGGCATCACGCCGGCAGTAAAACCCAGGATCAGGCCCAGGGACCCGAACAGATCGAGATGCGTCGCGGCGGCGGCGGACCAGGAATACAGGAATGATGCGGCGTTCATCGTGCGCGACCGGCCGGCGCGGGGGCGCCGTTACAGCCGATCGCGCTAGGATCGCACGGTAATCGGATGGTTAACGCCGTCTCGGGCGACGATCACGGTGCGGCGAGCGTGGCCGCTCCGCCGCACCGCGCCCCCGCGCGCCGCGCATGGCCCGATCCCTCGGCCCTGGGCCGGTCCAGAATTCGCTCGCGGCCATTCAAGTATTCATCGGGATCTTTATTGCTGAGACCTGCGATTAACATAGATCAATGCGCGATCTTGCCGTGTTCGACGGGGAACAATGCCTGCGGCCTCCGGTTCTCCGGGCATTCAAGTCGGGACGACACCGCGGCCGGTCGGGCGGGGGTGCGCGCGCCCGCTACCGGTGGTGTGAACCGACGCTGAGATGCATCTTCCCACGCATGACGATCATCGTCCCGTCGCCGCGCGGTTCCGGGACTTCATCCGGCCTGGACGACGCCCGCATCGACCCGGCCCTGCTCGCCGTCCTCGTTCGGTACCGTGCGGTCCCGCCCGCAGCCGGGACCGTTCCGGAGCTTCGCGGTGCTGTTCGACCCGGGACGCCCGGCAGGTCGCCGTCGACCTCGCGTCGGGCGCCTTCGTGATGCGCCGGATGGACAGCTGAGGGCCGACCGATGACGCGTTCCGCTCCGATTGCCGCCCCGATGCCCGCTCCGTTCCCCGAGGACGAAGAGGCGGTGCTGGCGCTGGCGCGCGCGCTGCGCGAGACCGGCTACGCCTTCACCACCGTGACCCCGGCCACCCACGGCCACGTCAACGCCCGGCCGCGGAACGCCGAGGCCCGCAGCCTGCGCGACGTGTTCGGCTGGAGCCGGCCGTTCCGCGCCGACTTGGTCCCGGAGCCGATCCTGCGCCTGATGCGGGCGGCCGGCGCCGTGATCGAGGACGGCCCGCTTCTGCGGCCGACGCTGCGCTTCTCGAGCCTCGACGGCGAGCTGTTCGCCCATTCCGCGTATCCTCCGAGCGCCGCCGACGCGGTGTTCTTCGGGCCCGACACGGCGCGCTTCGCCGCGGCGGTGATCGCGCATCTCGAGGCGCGGCCGCGGCCGGTGCGCCGCGCGGTCGATATCGGCTGCGGCTCGGGCGCGGCCGGGATCTGCGTCGCCAAGCGGGCGCCGGGCGCGGAGGTGGTGCTCGTCGACATCAACCCGGCGGCCATGCGGGCGGCGCGCGTCAACGCCCGGCTCGCGGGGACCGACGGGGTCGAGGTCCGCCGCAGCGACATGCTGCGCGACGTCGAGGGCGGGTTCGACCTCGTCGTGTCGAACCCGCCCTTCATGATCGACACGGCGGAGCGGGCCTACCGGCACGGCGGCGGCCCTCTCGGGGCCGGGCTGTCGCTCGCGGTGGCCGAGCAGGCGGCGGGGCGGCTCGCGCCCGGCGGCAGCCTCGTCCTGTTCACCGGCGCGGCCATCGTCGACGGCCAGGACCCGTTCCGCGACGCCGTGGCCGACCTCTGCGGCCGGTCCGGGCTGGATTGGACCTACCGCGAGTTCGACCCGGACGCGTACGGGGAGGAACTGGCGACGGCCGCCTACGACGTCGTCGAGCGGCTCGCCCTCGTCGTCCTGACCGCCACGCGCCCGGTGACCCGGCCATGACCGATCCCTTGACCGATCCCGTGACCGAGAGCTCAGCCGACACCTTCCTCCGGGACGCCCTCGCGGGCCTGACCGCCGAGCCGAAGACGCTGCCGGGCAAGTATCTCTGGGACGAGACCGGCTCGGACCTGTTCGACAGGATCTGCCACAGCGCCGACTACTACCCGACCGCCCAGGAGATGACCGTCCTCCCGCAGGCCGCCGCCGACGTGGCGCGGCGGGTGCCGCCGGGGGTGACCGTCGTCGAGTTCGGCAGCGGCGCGAGCCGCAAGATCCGCACGCTCCTCGACGCGCTGCCCGAGCCGGCGGCCTACGTGGCGATCGACATCTCGGGGGCGTACCTGGAGGCCGCGATCCGGCGGCTCGCCGCGGATTACCCCGGCATCCCGATGATCCCGGTCTGCGCGGATTACTCGACGCCGGTCCGGCTGCCGCGCGCGGCGGGGCCGGGCGGCATCCTGGGCTTCTATCCGGGAACGAGCATCGGCAACTTCGACCCGCGCGAGGCCCGGCTGTTCCTGGAGCGCGCGCGCGCGACGCTCGGGCCGAGCCTGTTCCTCGTCGGCGCGGACGGCACCGCCGACCCGGACCGCCTGCAGCGCGCCTACGGGCGCGCCGACGGCCTGATGGCCGCGTTCCACCGCAACATCCTGACGCGGCTGAACCGGGAGCTCGGCGCCGATCTCGACAGCGACAATTTCCGGCACGCCGTCCGGCTCTGCCCGGACCCGCTGCGGGTGGAGGCCCACCTCGTCGCGACGCGGCCCGCCACCTACCGGCTTGGCGACCGGACCGTCGCGTTCGCGGCCGGGGAGAGCGTCCGGACCGACACGTCGCACAAGTACCCCGCGGACGCCTTTCGGGCGCTCGCGGTCGAGAGCGGCTGGCAGCCCCGCGCCCTGTGGACCGCCGAGGACGGGGACTTCAACCTCCACCTGCTGCAGGCGGAGGCCTGACCCGGCAGGGGGCCCCTGGCCCGACGCGCCCTCCCGCGCCGAGCCGGCACCCGGCCCGGCGGCGCGCGCTCTAGATGGCCTGGATCGGCGCGTGCTTGCCGTCGTGGGCGGAGCCCAATTCCATGCTCCGGGTCTCGCCGGCCTGGCGCTGGTCCCGGGCCGGCGGCGGGTAATCCGTCAGCGGGCGCCAGGGGGCGGCCGGGGCGCCGAGGCGCGCGCCGGACGGGCGCATGGACATCCAGACCGCGACGGCCATCCACGGGACGACGAAGAAGACGAAGGCGGCGAGCCCCACGGCGATCCTCCTTGGTACGGTGACGCCGGGAGAACGCCCGAACGGCGGCCGCAGATCCGACGCGATCGGGCCTGGAGCCCGGCGCGGTCAGAACCTACAAGGATGGGCCGCTCAGCCGGGCCCTCCGGACCTGATCGGCGGCCCCGCCGGGCGCGGCCCGGTCCGGATGCCGTCACGGCGCCGCGCAGCCTGCTGGAGCGAGCAATGGCAGATCTTTCCGGAAAGACGGTCCTGGTCACGGCGGCGGGTCAGGGGATCGGGCGCGCCAGCGCGCTCGCCTTCGCCCGCGCCGGGGCGCGGGTCCACGCCACCGACATCAACGCGGGCGCCCTCGCCGAGCTGCGCGCCGACAACCTCAGCACCGCGACCCTCGACGTGCTGGACGCGGACGCGGTCGGCGCCCTGGTCGCGCGCATCGGCGCGGTCGACATCCTGTTCAACTGCGCCGGCACCGTGCACGCCGGCACCATCCTGGAGATGCGCGACGACGAGCTCGACTTCGCCCTCGACCTCAACGTCAAGGCGATGATCCGCACGATCCGGGCGGTCCTGCCCGGAATGCTGGAGCGCCGCGACGGCGCCATCGTCAACATGGCCTCGGTCGCCTCCTCGGTGAAGGGCGTGCCCAACCGCTTCGCCTACGGGGTGACGAAGGCGGCGGTGATCGGCCTGACCAAGGCGGTGGCCGCCGACTATGTCGGCCACAACATCCGCTGCAACGCGATCTGCCCGGGCACCGTCGAGAGCCCGTCGCTGCAGGACCGGATCCGGGCGCAGGGCGACTACGAGCAGACCCGCGCGGCCTTCGTCGCGCGCCAGCCGATCGGCCGGCTCGGCACGCCCGAGGAGATCGCCGACCTCGCCGTCTACCTCGCGGGCGCGACCTACACGACCGGTCAGGCCGTCCTGATCGACGGCGGCTGGACGATCTGATCCGCCGGGACGGGCGTCAGAACCGGGCGACCAGCGCCACGCCGCCGATCATCAGGGCGCCGCCCAGGACGCGCCACAGGCCGGCCTCGTGGACCTTGAAGCCCACGAGGCCGAAATGGTCGAGCAGGATCGAGGTGACGACGCCCGCGGTCACGATCAGCCCCAGGAAGGTGGCGGCCCCGATCCGCTTGGACACGGAGAGCTGCGCCATCGTCAGGCCCGCGCTCATCAGGCCGCCGAGCCACGCCCACCAGGGCACCTGCGCGAGGCGGTCCGTCGCCGGCAGCCCGTACTGCCCCGTCACCAGCATGGCGACGCAGATCGCCGCGACGCTGATGAGGAGGCTGACCACGCCGGCGAGCAGCGGCCGCGCGAGGGACTTGGCGAGGCCAGCGTTCTGGCCCGGTTCGATCGCGGTGGCGATGCCCGCGAGCAGCGCGAATCCGTAGAGGAAGAGCATGCTGGGATCCTGAAGGGTGCGAGGCGTTCGGAGCGGCGGGCCCGTCAGAACACCGCCACGAGGGCGACGCCCGCGACCATCAGGGCGCCGCCGAGGATGCGCCAGCGCCTGGCGGGGTGGCGCTCGAAGCCCACGAGGCCGTGATGGTCGAGGATGATGGAGCCGACCACGCCCGCGGTGATCACGCAGCCCAGGAACGGCGCCGCGCCGATGCTCTCGGCGATGTAGAGCTGCGCCAGGACGACCGCGGCCCCGAGAACGCCGCCCGGCCACGCCCACCAGGGGACGGGCGTCGCCGCTTCGGCCTGCCTCCGGCCGCGCAGCCGGGCGACCAGCATCGCGGCGAGGAAGCAGGCGATCGCGAGGCCGAAGCAGAACAGGCCCGCGAGCATCGGCTGCCCCGTCACCTTTGCCAGCGTGGCGTTCTGGCCGGGCTCGATGGCGTTCGCGACCCCGGCCACGAGGGCGATGCCGTAGAGGTACCACTTGGACAAGGCGGCGCCTTCCGGAGGAGGAGCGGTCCGCACCCGGACGGGGCGGTCTGCTGCCAAACCCGCCGCCGCGCCGGGCGACTGCATCACGGGCGCGGTCCGCGCCGGGACAGATCGCCCCAGGGTGCGGGCGAGGCCGTCCCGGCCGGGGGGGGCGGCGCGGGAACGTTTCCGGCCCCTCGCGTGCTGTGCCTGTGGCAGCCCGAGTGGATGATGGACGCCCCCAGCCCGACGATCACGCCGAAGACGCAGGACCGTCAGGCCGAGCTGACCCTCCGGGGAATCGCGCTCGGCGCGGCCATCACGGTCGTGTTCATGGCCGCCAACCTCTACATGGGCCTGAAGACCGGGATGACGTTCTCGTCCTCGATCCCGGCGGCGATGATCTCGATGGGCGCGTTCCGGCTGATGGGCGGCGCCGGCATCCTCGAGAACAACATCGTCCAGACGCAGGCCTCGGCGGCCGGCACCCTGTGCAACGTCATCCTGGCGCTCCCCGGCCTCGTCCTCGTCGGCCACTGGCACGGCTTCCCGTTCTGGCAGACCACGGCGGTCTGCCTGCTCGGCGGCCTGCTCGGGGTCGCCTTCTCGATCCCGCTCCGCCGCGCCCTCGTGTCGGGCAGCGATCTCCCCTATCCCGAGGGTATCGCCGCCGCGGAGGTGCTGAGGACCGGCCACGAGGAGCAGGGCGGTCACGGCCTGCGGGACCTGCTCGGGGCCGCCGCGGCCGCCGGGACGATCGGGCTCGCCACCACGGGGCTCAAGATCCTGGGCGAGGGTCTCAGCGGCGCGGTCAGCCTCGGCGGCGCGGTATTCCGCACCGGGACCGGCTTCTCGCTGGCGCTGGTCGGCGTCGGCTACCTCGTGGGCATCGGCGCCTGCCTCGCGCTGCTGACCGGCGTGCTGATCGCCTGGGGGATCGCGGTCCCGATCCTCACCGCCCTGTCGCCCGATCCCGCCGAGTCGGCGGGCGCGGCCGCCGAGGCGGTCTGGTCCGGTCAGGTGCGCCTCATGGGCGCCGGCATCATCGCGGTGGGCGGGCTCTGGACCGTGGGCTCGCTGGCGCGCCCGATCCTCGGGAGCATCCGCGCCGCCCTGGCCGGGAGCGGCGGTCTCGGCAAGGACCACCCCCGGGCGGAGCGCGACCTGCCGATCACCTGGGTGGCCGCCGCGACCCTGGGCCTGTGCGTGCCGCTCGCGCTCCTGTTCTGGGCCTTCGCCGGGGCCGGCGACCTCGGCGGCCTGACGATCGTGCTGGCGGTGGCCGCCACCCTGTTCACCGTCCTGTTCGGCTTCCTGATGGCGGCGGCCTGCGGGTACCTCGCGGGCCTGCTCGGTTCCTCGTCGAGCCCGATCTCGGGGATCGGCATCCTGACCACGATGGCGACCGCGCTGCTCCTGCCCCTGATCCTGGGGCATTCCGCCGGACCCGAGGGGGACCGGTTCGTCACCGGCATGGCGCTGCTGCTGACGTCGGTGATCATCACCACCTCGTCGATCGCCAACGACAACCTGCAGGACCTGAAGACCGGGCAGGTCCTCGGCGCCACGCCCTGGCACCAGCAGGTCGCGCTCATCCTCGGCGTCGGGGTCGGCGCCGTGGTGATCGCCCCGCTCCTGTCGCTGCTCTACGAGGCCTACGGCTTCGTCGGCGCGCCCGCGCGTGACGGGCAGGATGCGGGGAGCGCCATGCCGGCGCCCCAGGCGGCCCTGATGACCCAGATCGCCAGCGGCATCACGCACGGCGAATTGCCCTGGACCATGGTGCTGATCGGCGCCGGGGTCGGGGTGGTGCTGGTGGCGGCCGAGACCTGGCTGAAGCGGCGCGACCTCACCTTCCCGGCCCTGACGGTCGGGATCGGCATGTACCTGCCGCTCTCGGTGGAGGTGACGATCGCCGTCGGCGGCATCCTCGGCTGGGTCGCCGAGCGCCGGCTCCGCGCCCGGTTCGGCGCGAAGGCCGACGGGAAGGCCGACGAGAAGGCCGCGCAGAAGGCCGACAAGGCGGTCGGCGCCGCCCGCCGCCGGGGCGTCCTCCTCGCCTCCGGGTTCCTCGTCGGCGAGAGCTTCGTGGGCGTCCTGCTCGCCGGCACCGACCTCCTGGCGGGGCACAGCGCGGCGCTCGCCGTCGCCGGCAAGGATTTCGCGCCCTACGCCACCGGGCTCGGCCTCGCGGTGTTCGTGGCGGGGCTCGCCGTCTACCTGCGGATGGTGTCGCGACCGGACGCGGCCCCGCGGGGGACGTGACGGATCCGCCGGCGCCCCGGCCGGGTTCCCCGCAGGGAGCCGTCGCCCGCGCGGCCTCGGGATCCGCCACGCCGGAGTTGCGCATGGGAGCGGCTGACAGAGCGGCTGACGGGGCGCCCGGCAGGGCGGCCGACACCCGGGAGCGCGCCTTCCCGCTGAGCGCCGGCATCCTGTTCGGGCTCGGCCTCGGCGGCTTCTTCGACGGGATCGTGCTGCACCAGGTCCTGCAATGGCACCACATGCTGAGCAGCTGGTACCCGATCGACACGATCCCGAACCTCGAGTTGAACACCCGCTGGGACGGCCTCTTCCACAGCGCGACCTACGTCTTCGTGGTCCTCGGGCTGTTCGTCCTCTGGCGCGCGGCGCACCGCACGCACCTCGACTGGTCCAGCAAGCTGCTCGCCGGGTCGCTCCTGATCGGCTGGGGCCTGTTCAACCTCGTCGAGGGCGTGATCGACCACGAGATGCTCGGCGTGCACCACGTCAACGAGCGGGCGCCGCCGGAGCAGTGGCTCTACTGGGATATCGGCTTCCTGCTCTGGGGCGGGGCGATGCTCGCCGCGGGCCTGGGCCTCGTGGTGGTCGGCAAGGGCGAGGCGGCGTCGCGGGCGCGGAATCCCGCGTGAGGGCCGCCGGTCCCGGCCTGCGCCCGGTCCTGCCCTGGCTCGCCCTGGCGGCCGGCCTGATCCTCGCCACCCTGCCGGCTTGGCGGCCCCTGGTCTTCGGGACCGCGCTCACCCTCGAGGATCTCCTCACGCTGCGCTGCCTGTCGCGCTGAATCCCGCGTCCCGGCCAGTTCCGTAGGCCCCTTCTCAGGCCTCTTCTCACGCCCCTTCGGCCGCCTCGCCGAGCAGCGTCCGGACGAACCGGCGGGTGCGCGGGTCGGCCGGCCGGGCGAAGACGTCGGCGGCCGCGCCCTGCTCGACGATCTGCCCCCCTTCCAGGAACACCACCGTGTCGGCGACGCGCCGCGCGAGGCGCAGGTCGTGGGTCGCCATCAGCATGGTCGTGCCCGCACCCGCGAGGCCGGCGAGCACGTCCACCACCTCGGCGGCGAGTTCCGGGTCGAGGGCCGAGGTCGGCTCGTCGCAGAGCAGCAGGCGCGGGGAGGGGGCCAGCGCCCGGGCGATCGCCACCCGCTGCTGCTGGCCGCCCGACAGGCTGGCGGGCCAGTCCGCGGCCTTGTGGGCGAGGCCGACGCGCTCCAGCAGCTCCAGGGCGCGCGCCCGGGCCCGGGCCTGCGGCCACCTGCCGACGGTGACGAGCCCCTCGGTGACGTTCTCCATCACCGTCCGGTGGGGGAAGAGCTGGAAGTTCTGGAACACCATGCCGGTCTGCCGGCGCACGGCGAGCACGTCCCGCCGCGCCGGCGGGCTGCCCGGCCGGAAGGTGAGGCGGATCTCGCCGAGGGTCAGCGTCCCGGCCTGCGGGACCTCCAGCAGGTTCGCGCAGCGCAGGAGGGTCGACTTGCCCGAGCCCGACGGGCCGATCAGCGCCGTGACCCGCCCCTCCGGCACCGCGAGGTCGACGCCCCGCAGGACCGGGTTGTCGCCGAAGCGCTTCTCGATGGCCGACAGGGCGATCACGCGCGGGCCTCCAGGTAGCCGCCGTAGCGCCCGAGGCGCCGCTCCAGCAGCGTCTGGAGCCAGGACAGCAGCGTCGACAGGACGAGGTAGATCAGCGCCACCTCGATGTAGAGGATCAGCGGCTCGTAGGTGACCGCGACGATGCGCTGCGCCGCCTGGAACAGCTCCGGCACCGTGATGGCGGCCGCGAGCGAGGTGTCCTTCACCAGGGCGATGAAGGAGTTGGCCAGCGACGGCACCGCCACCCGCGCCGCCTGGGGCAGGATCGTGCGGCGGAGGGCCTGGACCGGGGTCATGCCGGTGGCGTAGGCCGCCTCCCACTGCCCCTTCGGGATGGAGGCGATGGCGGCGCGGACGATCTCGGACGTGTAGGCGCCGACGTTGAGGGTGAACCCGATCACGGCGGCCGGGAAGGCGTCGATCAGGATGCCGGCGCTCGGCAGGCCGTAGAAGATCACGAACAGCTGCACGAGGAGCGGCGTGCCCCGGAAGATCCACACGTAGAGCCACGCCAGCCCCGCGAGCGGCCGGGGCGCGAACAGGCGCACGAGGGCGGTCCCGAGCCCCAGGCCGAGGCCGAGCGCGAAGGCGATGAGCGTCAGCGGCACGGTGAAGCGCAGGCCGGCCGCGAGCAGCGGCCCCAGCGACTGGAGCATGAGGTCGAGCCAGTGCGGCACGGGGCGGCGTCTCCTACCGGGCGATCGAAGCGAAGGGCTGTGCGGGACCGGCGCCCGGGCGGGAGCGCCGCGGACGGATCACTTGGAGACGTCGGCCCCGAAGTACTTCTGGGCGATCGCCGCGTAGCTGCCGTCGGCCCGGATCGCCTCCAGCGCCTTGTCGATCGCGGCCTTCAGCGCCGGGTTGTTCTTGCGCATGATGATCCCGGAGGCGTCCGCGTCGGCCTGCTCGGCGGCGATCTTCACCGGGGCGTTCGGCTTCTGCTTGTGGAAGTCCAGGAACGACAGGCTGTCGTTGACGGTGGCGTCGGCGCGTCCGGTGAGGACGAGCTGGACCGACTGGTCGAAGCCGTCCGTGCCGACGAGCTCGGCGCCGGACTGCTCGGCGAGGCGCGCGAAGTTGCTGGAGAGGCTCTGGGCGGCCTTCTTGCCCTTGAGATCGGCGAAGGACTTGATGTCGGACCGGTCCGCCCGCGTGATCAGCACGGCCCGTGCCCGGATGTAGGGCTCGGAGAAGTCGAACTTCGCCTGCCGCTCCTTGGTGATGCCGACCTGGTTGATGACCACGTCGTAGCGCTTGCCGTCGAGCCCGGCGATCAGCCCGTCCCACTTGCCCTCGAGGAATTGCGGCGTGACGCCCAGCTGCTCGGCGACCTTGCGGCCGATCTCGACGTCGAAGCCGACGAGCTGCCCGGACGCGTCGTGGAACGTGAAGGGCGCGTAGGTGCCCTCGGTGCCGATGCGCAGGGTCTTGGCGGCGCGAATCGCGTCGAGATCGTCGGCCTTCGCGGGCGCGGCGACGGGCGCGGCGAGGGCCGCGCCGAGGAGCGCCGCGACGACGAGCGCCGCGACGCGGCTGGCAGAGAGGGATCGCATTACAGTAGCTCCGAAAAGAAAACGCTGTTCTCGTGCGGCCGCCGCGCGTGATCTCGGCTGTCGATGGACAAAGCAAAGAAGAGCTCGGCCGTACAGGAAAGCCGGTGCGCTTGTCGACAGCGCGGTGCGCGCGCCGGCCCGCGCCAGGATCGAGGCCGCGTGCTAAGAGGCGCCCGGATCCCGCCCGCGGACACGCTCGTCCGCCGGATGCGCGATCCCGGCAGGAGGACCGCGCATGACTTCGCCCGCCCACGCCTATCGCGGCGTCTTCCCGGTCGCCCCCACGGTCTTCGACGCGTCGGGCGCCCTCGACCTCGACGGGCAGCGCCGGGCCGTCGACTTCATGATCGACGCCGGCAGCCAGGGCCTGTGCATCCTGGCCAACTTCTCCGAGCAGTTCGTCCTCACCGACGACGAGCGCGAGCGGGTGATGCACGCCGTGCTGGAGCACGTGGCCGGCCGCGTGCCGGTGATCGTGACGACGACGCACTTCGCCACGCAGGTCTGCGCCGAGCGCTCGCGCCGCGCCCAGGCGGCCGGCGCCGCGATGGTGATGGTCATGCCGCCCTACCACGGCGCCACGATCCGCGTGCCGGAACTCGGCCTGTTCGAATTCTTCCGCGCGGTCTCGGACGCGATCGCGATCCCGATCATGATCCAGGACGCGCCGGTAGCGGGCACGCCGCTGTCGGCGCCGCTCCTGGCGCGCATGGCCCGGGAGATCGCCAACGTCGCCTACTTCAAGATCGAGACCGCGGGCGCCGCCTCCAAGCTCCGCGAGCTGATCGCGCTCGGCGGCGACGCCGTCGTGGGCCCCTGGGACGGCGAGGAGGCGATCACCCTGATGGCCGACCTCGACGCCGGCGCGACGGGTGCGATGACCGGCGGCGGCTACCCGGACGGCATCCGCCAGATCACCGACGCCTACGCGGCCGGCCGCCGGGAGGAGGCGATGGACGCCTACGCGCGCTGGCTGCCGCTGATCAACTACGAGAACCGGCAGTGCGGCCTGCTCGCCTGCAAGGCGCTGATGGCCGAGGGCGGTGTGATCGCGAGCGAGACCGCGCGGCTGCCGATCCAGCCCCTGCACCCGGCGACGCGGGCCGGCCTGATCGAGCTCGCCCGGCGGAACGACGCGCTGGTCCTGCGCTGGGGCCGCTGAGGCGGGGGGACACGGGCCCCGGTCGCGCGGCCCGCGCCCGGCTCAGTGCGCGGCCGGCGCCCGGGTCCCGAGCGCGCCCGCGAGCCGGCGCACCGCCTCCCGCGCCAGCTCCGGGCTGATGGCGAAGCACATCCGCACCAGACCCTCGCCCTCCGGCCCGAAGGCGGTGCCCGGCGCCACGCCGACCTTGGCCTCCCGCAGCAGGCGCAGCGCCAGGTCGAGACTCGGCTCGTCGCCGCCCATCCGGGCCATGAGGTAGAACGCCCCGTCCGGCGGCGCGACCGTGACGCCCGGCAGGCGCGACAGCCCCTCCACCAGGATTGCCCGGGCCTCGGCGCAGCGGTCCACCATCGTGCGGATGAAGCCGTCGCCCTCCTCGAGGGCCGCGATGCAGGCGTGCTGGACGAAGGTGGGGATCGAGGTCGTGCTGTACTGCCCGAGCTTGGCGAAGGTCGGCGCGAGGCCGCGGGGATAGATCACCCAGCCGGCCCGCCAGCCGGTCATCGCCCAGTTCTTCGAGAAGGTGTTGGTCACGATCAGCCGGTCGTCCTCCGTGCAGATCTGCAGGAAGGACGGCGCGATCCGGTTGCCGTAGGTGAAGTGCGCGTAGACCTCGTCCGAGAGGATCCAGAGGCCGCGCTCCCGGGCGAGGTCGCGCAGGGCCGTCATCTCGGCGAGCGGCATGGTCCAGCCGGTCGGGTTCGAGGGCGAGTTCACCATGATCACCCGGGTGCGCGGCGTGATCGCCGCCGCGATGTCGGCGAGCGGCAGCGCGAAGCGCCCGTCCGGCAGGCGGCGGTAGGGCACCGTCACCGGCACGCCGCCGGCGATGCGGACCGCCTCGGCGAGATTGGGCCAGGCCGGGGAGGGGATGATCATCTCGTCGCCCGGCTCCAGCAGCACCTGGGCCGCCTGCATGATCGCGTTCATGCCGCCCGCCGTGACACCGAACCGGTCCGGCGGGATCTCCACGCCCCAGTGGCGGGCGTGGTAGGCGCCGAGCGCCGCGCGCAGCGCCGGCAGCCCCAGCGACGTGGTGTAGCGGGTGTGCCCGGCCAGCATCGCCCGGTGCGCGGCCTCGACGATGAAGGGCGGCGTCGGCAGGTCGCCCTCGCCGATCCACAGCTTGACCACCTCCGGGTCGTCCCGCCCGCGATCCGCCACGAGGCCGATCTGGCTCGTGCCGATGCCGCGGATGCGCGCCGAGAGCGCGGCGGCGAGATCGACGGGCGCGGCGGAGACGAGGGTGTCGGCCATGGTGGCGCGTGCTCTCCGTGCGTCGGGACGCGGCGTCCCGTCGCGCGGCGCGCGTCCAGGGGCCCGCGTGGTCCCGACCTGTGAGGAATCCGGCGACCCTGACGCGTTCGGGCGCGGACGTCCAGATCCCCAATGCCGGACCGACCCCGGACGCCGGCGCGTGGCCGGGGCGCCACACCGGCGTTGCAGTGTCTTTTGGCTTTTCAGAAATTTCTGAAATTGCTATAGGGAGAGTCGCGCACAGAGCCGGAGGCACGACGTGCTCGCCAATCTCGACCCCCTGATCCTCGCCCGCATGCAGTTCGGGTTCACGGTGGCCTTCCACATCGTGTTCCCGGCCTTCTCGATCGGCCTCGCGAGCTTCCTCGCCGTGCTGGAGGGGCTCTGGCTCGCCACCGGGCGCCAGGTCTTCATGGATCTGTTCAAGTACTGGCTCAAGATCTTCGCCATCGCCTTCGCGATGGGCGTCGTGTCCGGGCTGGTGATGTCCTACCAGTTCGGCACGAACTGGTCGGTCTTCTCCGACAAGACCGGCCCCGTCCTGGGGCCGATGATGGCCTACGAGGTGCTCTCGGCCTTCTTCCTGGAGGCCGGCTTCCTCGGCGTGATGCTGTTCGGCATGACGAAGGTCGGGCCGCGGCTGCACTTCGCGGCGACGCTGATGGTCGCGTTCGGGACCTTCTTCTCGGCGTTCTGGATCCTGGCGGTGAACTCGTGGATGCAGACGCCGGCGGGCTACGGCACCAACGCCGAGGGCCAGTTCGTGCCGCTGGACTGGTGGGCGATCGTGTTCAACCCGTCCTTCCCGTTCCGCCTCGTGCACATGGTGCTCGCCGCCTACCTCACCACCGCGCTGGTCGTGGGCGCGGTCGGCGCGTGGCACCTGCTGCGCGACCGGGCCAACCCGGCCGCCCGGACGATGTTCTCGATGGCGATGTGGATGGCCGCCCTGGTCGCGCCGGTCCAGATCCTCGCGGGCGACGCGCACGGCCTCAACACCCTGGAGCACCAGCCCGCCAAGGTCATGGCCATGGAAGGGCACTTCCGGAGCCATCCGGACGGCGCGCCGCTGGTGCTGTTCGGCCTGCCCGACCAGGAGGCCGGCACGGTGCGCTACGCGGTCGAGATCCCGAAGCTGTCGTCGCTGGTGCTGAAGCACGCCCTCGACGCGCCCCTGAAGGGGCTCGACAGCCTGCCGCGGTCGGAATGGCCGCCGGTGCCGATCGTGTTCTGGTCGTTCCGCATCATGGTCAGCCTCGGGATGCTGATGCTGCTCCTGGGCGCCCTGAGCCTCCTCGCCCGCTGGCGCGGCACCCTCTACGCGTGGCGCCCGCTGCACCGCTTCGCGGTGGCCATGGGCCCGGCGGGCTTCGTGGCCGTGCTGGCCGGCTGGATCACCACCGAGGTCGGGCGCCAGCCCTACACGGTCTACGGCCTGCTGCGCACCGCGCAGTCGGCCTCGCCGCTGCACGCGCCGGCGGTGGCGGCCTCGCTCGCCGCCTTCGTGGTGATCTACTTCGCGGTCTTCGCCATGGGCACCGGCTACATCCTGCGCCTGATGGGCCGGCCGCCGCATGCCGGCGAGAGCGGGATCGAGCCCGGCGCGCCGATCCGGACGGCGGGCATCACGCCCGCCCCGGCGATCGACCCCGACCGCCACCTCCAGCCGGCCGAGTGAGGGACCCATGGCCTACAGCTTCGACCTCACCGTGGTCTGGGCGCTCGTGATCGCCTTAGCGGTCTTCGCCTACATCGTCATGGACGGCTTCGATCTCGGCATCGGCCTGCTGTTCCCGGTCCTGCGGCCGGGCGCGGAGCGCGACACCGCCATGAACTCGGTCGCCCCGGTCTGGGACGGCAACGAGACCTGGCTGGTGCTGGGCGGCGGCGGCCTGTTCGCCGTCTTCCCCCTGGCCTACGCGGTGATCCTGCCGGCGCTCTACGCGCCGATCATCGCGATGCTCCTCGGGCTGATCTTCCGCGGCGTCGCCTTCGAGTTCCGCTGGCGCGATCCCCGCCACCGCGCCGCCTGGGACGTGGCCTTCGCGGGCGGCTCGCTGGCGGCGGCCCTCGCGCAGGGCATCGCGCTGGGCGCGCTCCTCCAGGGCATCGCGGTCGAGGGGCGGGCCTATGCCGGCGGCCGGTGGGACTGGCTCACGCCCTTCAGCCTCCTCGTCGGCGCGAGCCTGGTCGTCGCCTACGCGCTGCTCGGGGCGACGTGGCTGGTGATGCGCACCGAGGGGCTGCTCCAGCTGCGGGCCCGGCGCCTGGCCCTGCGCCTCACCGCGGCGACGGTGGCGGCCATCGCCCTCGTCAGCGCGGTGACGCCGTTCCTCCAGGGCCGCTACTACGAGCGCTGGCTCGCGATGCCGAACGTGCTCGTCACCGCCCAGGTGCCGCTGCTCGTGGCGCTCGCGGCCTTCGCCCTGTGGCGCACCCTGCGGGGCGGCGCCGAGCGGGCACCGTTCCTGATCGCGCTGGGGCTGTTCGCCCTGACCTTCCTGGGGCTGGGCATCAGCATCTTCCCCGACATCGTGCCGGGCCGGATCACGATCTGGCAGGCGGCCGCGCCCGAGGCGAGCCAGATCTTCCTGCTCGCCGGCGCCTCGGTCTTGATCCCGATCATCCTGTCCTACACCGCGTACGCGTACTGGGTTTTCCGCGGCAAGGTCGACGCGCACGGATATCACTGATGGCACCCGCAGCAGAACAGCCCCTCTGGAAGCGCCTCGCGTGGTTCGCGGGGCTCTGGGCCTCCAGCATCGTCGGCCTCGGCTTCGTCGCGACGGTCCTCCGGTATTGGCTCAAGAGCTGATAGACCGGGGGGCGCCCGCCTGACCTCTCCCCGCGTCGGATCCCTGCCGTGCAGCTGCCCCCGCTCGTCCAGACCTTCGTGCTGCATTTCGGCGAGATGGGCTCGCGGTGGGGCATCAACCGGACCGTGGGGCAGATCTACGCCCTGCTGTTCGTGGCCGAGCGGCCGCTCAACGCCGACGAGATCGTCGAGCGGCTCGGCGTGTCGCGCTCCAACGTCAGCATGGGCCTGAAGGAGCTCCAGGCCTGGAACCTCGTCCGGCTCCAGCACCGGCCCGGCGACCGGCGCGACTACTTCACCACGCCCGAGGACATCTGGCAGATCGTCCGCACGCTGGTCGAGGAGCGCAAGAAGCGCGAGGTCGACCCGACCCTGACCCTGCTGCGCGAGCTCCTGATGCAGGAGCCCGGGACCGAGGAGGAGCGGCACGCCCAGGCGCGGCTCCGGGAGATGCACGACCTCTTCGAGCTGTTTGCCGGCTGGTACGCCGACGTGCGCCGCCTCGACACCGAGCGCCTCGTCCAGCTCCTGACCCTCGGCTCGAAGGTCCAGAAGGTCCTGGAGATGAAGGACCGCCTGACCCGCCTGCCGGGCCGGATCGGCGGCCGGTCGGCCAAGCAGGACTGAATCGGCCGGCCTGAACGGGCCGGACTGAATGGGCCGGACTGGGCCGCGCGCCCGCGCGGGCCCGGTCGCCGCTCACGCCTCGACGTGCGCGCCGCGGTAGAGGGCGATGAGCGAGGCGCCGATATGCTCGATATGGCGCCGCAGGCAGGCGGCCGCCGCGTCGGACTTGCCGGCCTCGCACAGGGCCAGGATCTCCGCGTGCTCCCTGACCGCGCGGGTCGCGTCCTCGGAGGTCGAGATCTGCAGCCGCGTCGGCCGCTCGCAATCCTGCAGCAGCGCGGACACGATCGCCAGCGACCGCGGCCGGCCGGCGTGCCGGATCAGGTCGAGGTGGAACCGGCTGTTCAGGCCGCCCCACCGCAGGACCTGACCGGTCTCCAGCGCCGCGCCGTACTCCTTCGAGAGGGCGTCGAGATCGCGGATGTCGTCGGGGGTCAGGTGCGGGGCCGAGAGCAGGAGCAGTTGCGGCTCCAGCTGCACGCGCAGCTGGAAGATGTCCTCGACCTCCTGCAGCGACAGGCCCGTCACGACCGCGCCGCGATGCGGCACGATCCGCACGAGCTTGCTGGCCTCCAGCTGCAGCAGGGCCTCGCGAACCGGGATCCGGCTGATCCCGAATTCCTCCGCCAGGGCGTCCTGGCGCAGCTGCACCCCCGGCGCCAGATCCCCGTTCAGGATCTGCTCGCGCAGCGAATCGGCGACGGCCGCCGCCACGGTCTTGTGCCGCAGCCGGTCGGGGGCGGGACGTCCGGGGACCGCAGGGGGCATCAACGCCTCGATAGAACGTATACAATTATACGGGTCTGACCCGTGCCTGGAAAACCCGGGTTTGTCCAATGCCAGATTGTCCCGAACTAACCTGAGGTTAGCCAGCGGGCGTTTTTACAGCTTGGAGGTCGGCCGGCGGGCGCCCTCCGCGGTTCGCGTTGGCAAGGAACAGGCCGCCGAGGCCGAGCCGCCGTCTCGCCGATGTCGCGCCGGCTCGGCCGCGGCCTTGATCCATGTGAACGACGGCGCTGGGCTCGAGGCGGGTGCCGCCACGGCGCTATCGGTCCGCCGGAGCGCGCCGGAGCTCCGGCGCGGCCCAGGGCGCCTGGCCGAGGGTCTGGGCGAGGTGGGCGATCAGCGCCGTCACGCGCGCCGGCCGCGGATCGCCCGGGGGCATGACGAGGTGCAGGGCGATCGGCGGCGGCGACCAGGCCGGCAGCACCCGTTGAAGGCGCCCGGATTCGAGGTCGTCCCAGATCATGAAATCGGGCTGCAGGGCGAGGCCGAGGCCGGCGCGCAGCGCCGGCGCCAGCGCCTCGGCGTTGTTCGCCCGGAGCTGGCCCGCCGGCACCACCACGGCCTCGGCGCCGCTCCCGTCGACGAACCGCCAGCGGTCGGGGGTCGGCAGGTAGGCGTAGCCGAGGCAGGTGTGGTGGACGAGGTCGTCCGGGTGCTCGGGCCGGCCGTGGCGGTCGAGATAGGCCGGGGTGGCGACCAGCGAGCGGCGGATCTCGCAGAGCCGGCGCGCGCGCAGGGAGGAATCCGGCAGGTCCGCGATCCGCAGGCCGATGTCGAACCCGCCGCCGACGAGGTCGACGACCGCGTCCGAGAGGTGCAGATCCACCGACACGGCCGGGTAGTCCCGCAGGAACGCCGGCAGGATCGGGGCCACGTGCATCACCCCGAAGGTCATCGGCGCGGCGAGCCGCACGAGGCCGCGCGGCTCCGCGGCGCCCGCCGTCGCCAGCGCCTCCGCGGCCTCGCCCTCGGCGAGGATGCGCGCGGCGCCGTCCTTGGCGGTCTGCCCGGCCTCGGTGAGGGCGAGCTTGCGCGACGTGCGGTTGAACAGGCGGGCGCCGATCCGCAGCTCGAGCCGGCTCACCGCCTTCGAGACCGTGGCCTTCGACAGGCCGAGATCCGCGGCGGCGCGGCCGAAGGAGCCGGTCTCCACCACCTTGGCGAACACGGCCCAGGCCTCGAAATCGGGCAGTCTCATCGGTCGCATCCGGAAACGATAGGTTTCCATCGTTTCTATTTTCGCCGCCCATGGCAAGGGGCACATTCCCGTCATCGCAACGGGCCGCCCGCCGCGGCCTTCCGTCGGGAGACATCGCCATGGTTCAGACCGGCCTCCACCACGTCACGGCCTTCTCCGGGCCGGCCCTGCGCAACCTCGACTTCCACACCCGCGTCCTCGGGCTGCGTCTGGTGAAGAAGACCGTCAATTTCGACGATCCGGGCACCTACCACCTGTACTACGGCGACGCGGCCGGCCGGCCCGGCACGATCCTGACCTTCTTCCCCGTCGAGCACGCCGCGCCCGGCCGGGTCGGCATCGGCGAGACCCAGGAGACGGCCTTCCGGGTCCCCCGCGCCTCCATCGGCTGGTGGACCCACCGGCTCATCGAGAAGGGCGTAGCCCACGAGCCGCTGGTCCAGGTCTTCGGCGCGCCGACGCTGCGCTTCCGCGACCCGGACGGCATGATGCTCGCGCTGGTGGGCGTCGATGTCGGGGACGCGGAGGGCTGGGCGTCGAGCGAGGTGCCGGCCGAGCACGCGATCCGCGGCCTGCACGGGGTGACGCTCCTTCTCGAGAGGGCCGAGGCGACCGCCGCGATCCTCACGGAGGTGCTCGGGCTGGAGGAGGTCGGCCGCGAGGGCAGCCTGATCCGCTTCGCGGGCAGCGCCGCGCTCGGCGGTCTCGTCACCCTGCGGGCCGTGGGCGGGTTCCTGCCCGGCCGCCCGGGGGCGGGCTCGGTCCACCACATCGCGTTCCGGGCGGCGGACGACGCCGCCCAGGCCGCGATGGGCCGGGCGCTCGCGGCGCGGGGGCTCCACGTCACCGAGCAGCGCGACCGCCAGTACTTCCGCTCGATCTACTTCCGCGAGCCCGGCGGCGTGCTGTTCGAGATCGCCACCGACGCGCCCGGCTTCGCGGTGGACGAGCCGGTCGAGGCCCTCGGCCAGGCCCTCAAGCTCCCGGCCGGCCTGGAGCCGCACCGGGCCGAGATCGAGGCCGTGCTGCCCAAGGTCGCCTGAGCCGCGACCGTCACGCCCGCCCCGCGCCCGCGCGGGGCGGGACCTCTCCCCGTCACCCGTGAGGCCATCATGACCCAGGACACCGCCGGCTTCATCCACCGCTTCGAGCCGGGTCCCGACACCGCGCGTCCGCTGCTGCTCCTGCACGGGACCGGCGGCGACGAGACCGACCTCCTGCCCCTCGGCCGCACGGTCGCGCCGGAGGCCGCCCTGCTGGCGCCCCGCGGCGCCGTCAGCGAGAACGGCATGCCGCGCTTCTTCCGGCGCCTGGCGGAGGGCGTCTTCGACGAGGCGGACCTGCGCCGCCGCACCGGCGACCTCGCGGCCTTCGTGGCGGCCGCCCGGACGCGGTACGGGCTCGGGGCGCCGGTGGCGCTGGGTTTCTCGAACGGCGCCAACATCGCCGCGTCGCTGCTGCTGCTCCGGCCGGAGACCCTGGCCGGCGCGGTCCTGATCCGCCCGATGGTGCCGTTCGCCGAGCCGCCGGCGGCGGATCTCGCCGGCCGGCCGGTCCTGATCCTCTCCGGGGCGATGGACCCGATCGTGCCCGCGGAGAATGCGCGGCGCCTGGCGCAGCAGCTCACCGCGGCCGGAGCCCGCGTCGAGCACCGGATCCTGCCGGTCGGCCACGGCCTGTCGCAGGCCGATATCGGCCTGGCGCTGAACTGGCTTCGCGGCCTCGCACTTCCCGAAGCGGCCTGACCCGGCCGCGCACGACAGCACGGAGCGTTCGACGATGTCCCCGACCACCTCTTCCAGCGCGACCGCCCTGCTGCCGGTGACCGGCCGGGTCCTCATGAGCGCGATCTTCCTCGTGAGCGGCGCCGGCAAGCTCGCGGCCCCGGCCGCGACGCTCGCCACCATCGAGGCCGCGCACCTGCCGCTGCCGCCGCTCGCCTACGCGGCGGCGACCGGCACGGAGATCGTCGGCGGGCTGCTGCTCGTCGCCGGCTACCGCACCCGGCTGGTCGCCCTGGTGCTCGCGCTCTTCGCGGTGGCCACCGCGGTGACCTTCCACGCGGCCCTCGGCGACCAGAACCAGATGTTCCACTTCCTGAAGAACCTCGCCATGGCCGGCGGCTTGCTTCAGGTCGCGGCCTTCGGGGCCGGCCCGCTCAGCCTCGACGCGCGGCGGGGCCGGCCCTGACCGGTCCGGCGATCCGCGCGACCCCTGCCTCTCGCCCTCCGCCTTTCGACACCGCCCATCGCCCCTCGGGAGACCACGATGCCCTACTTCACCGCGCAGGACGGCACCCAGATCTACTACAAGGACTGGGGCACCGGGCAGCCGGTGGTCTTCAGCCACGGCTGGCCGCTCGACGGCGACGCCTGGGAGGACCAGATGCTGTTCCTCGCGGAGCGCGGGTTCCGGGTCATCGCCCATGACCGGCGCGGGCACGGTCGCTCCGGGCAGCCCTGGTCGGGCAACGACATGGACACCTTCGCGGACGACCTCGCCGGGCTGATCGCCCATCTCGCCCTGCGCGACGCGGTGCTGGTCGGCCACTCCACCGGCGGCGGCGAGGTCGCCCGCACCATCGGGCGGCACGGGACAGCGCGCATCGCCAAGGCGGTGCTGGTCGGGGCCGTGACGCCCCAGATGGTCCGGACCGACGCGAACCCGGGCGGCCTGCCCCGGGACGTGTTCGACGGCATCCGCGACTCGGTCCTGCGCGACCGCTCGCAGTTCTTCAAGGACCTGAGCGGCCCGTTCTACGGCGCCAACCGTCCCGGCGCCGCGGTCAGCGACGGTATGCGGGACACGTTCTGGATGCAGGGCATGATGGCCGGGCTGCGGAACGTGCACGCCTGCGTGGCGGCCTTCTCGGAGACCGACTTCACCGAGGACCTGAAGCGCATCGACGTGCCGACCCTGCTCGTGCACGGCGACGACGACCAGATCGTGCCGATCGACGCCGCGGCGCGCGCCGCCGTCAAGCTCGTGCCGGGCGCCGTGCTGAAGGAGTATCCGGGCGCCCCGCACGGGCTGGCCGCCACCCACAAGGACAGGCTCAACGCCGACCTGCTCGCCTTCATCCAGGGTTGAGATCGCCGATCGAGGCGACCGGCGGCCTTTCCCGCGCCGGCCCGGGCTCCTAAAGCCTGCGGCGGGCCGCGCGCCGCGGCCCGTCAGACGCGAAAAGCCGCACGGATCCCCGCATGCCGACCTCAGACGCACCGCTCGCCCTCGGGATCATCGGCGCCGGCATCATGGGGGAGCGCCTCCTCGGCGCGATCCACGGGGCGGCGGACTCCCCCGTGCGGGTCGCGGCGATCTGGGACCCGTCACCGGAGGCGCTGGACCGGATCGGCGCGGCCTTCCCGGCGGTGCCGCGCGCGGCCGATGCCGCCGCCGTCGTGGCGGCGAGCGACTGCGTCTACGTCGCCTCGCCGCCCGCCTCGCATCTCGGCTACGCCCGCGCCGCCCTGGCCGCCGGCCGGAGCGTCTTCTGCGAGAAGCCGCTGGCCATCGATCGCGCCGACGCCCGCGCCTTCGTGGCGGAGGCGAGGGGCGCGGGCGCGGTCAATTTCCCGTTCGCCTCGTCGCCGGGCGTCGCCACCCTCGAGCGCTGGATCGCGGCCGGCGCGGTCGGCACGCCCCGGGCGCTCACCGTCGCGGTGGAATTCGCCCGCTGGCCCCGGCCCTGGCAGGCCGACGCCGCCCGCTGGCTCGACGCGCGCGGCGAGGGCGGCTTCACCCGCGAGGTGGTCTCGCACTTCCTGTTCCTGGCCCGCCGCCAGCTCGGCCCGCTCGCGGGGCTCGCCGGACGGATCGACTTCCCGGAACCCGGTCGGTCCGAGCGCGCGATCGCCGTCACGCTCACGGCGGGCGGGATCCCCGTCACCCTGACCGGCCGCGTCGGCGGCGTCGCGGCCGACGACCACAACACCTGGACGCTGGAGGGTGACGCGGGCGCCGTCCGGCTGCGCGACTGGGCCATCGCCGAGCGTCTGGGGGCCGACGGGCGCTTCGAGCCGGAGCCCGACGCGATCCCGAACGAGAAGCTGCGGCCGATCACGCTCCGGCGCCAGATCGAGGGCGTCGTCCGCATGGCGCGCGGCGAGCCCCACCACCTCGCCACCTTCGCGGAGGCGCTCGACGTGCAGGAGGTCGTCGAGGCGATCCTGGCGCTCTGACGGCGGCCCCCGCCGGGGTCAGGAATCCAGCAGGTCGATGAGGAACGGGATCAGCGGCGCGTCGGCGGGCGGCATCGCGAGGTCGCGCAGCGCCTTGGGGCGCACCCATCTGAGCGCCTGCCCCTCCATCGACCGCGGCGTCCCCGTCCAGCGCCGGCAGATGTAGAGCGGCATCAGCAGGTGGAAGTCCGGGTAGGCGTGGCTCGCGAAGGTCAGCGGCGCGAGGCAGGGCTCCTCGACCCGGATGCCGAGCTCCTCCGCCAGCTCGCGGATCAGGGTCTGCTCGGGGCGCTCGCCGGGCTCGACCTTGCCGCCCGGGAACTCCCAGAGGCCGGCGAGCTGCTTGCCGGCCGGGCGCTCGCTCACCAGGACGCGACCGTCGACGTCGACGAGGGCGACGGCGACCACGAGGAGCAGGCGCAGGGGCGCGGAAGCGGGGGCGCCCTCGGGGGCGCTTCCGGGCGCGCTCACTGCGCCACCGCGAAGGTAGCCGAGACCTCGGAGGACATCGGGATCGTGCCCGCCTCCAGCGGCACCCGCCGCCCCTTGGCGGCCATGGGTGCCGCGCGGGCCATCTCCAGCGCCGGGCGGTACGGCGTGCCGGCCGCGGCCGTGCTCAGCGTGCAGAGCGGGCCGAGCTTGGCGCCGACCGCCTCGGCGAGGGCCTCGGCGCGGCTCCGCGCGTCCCGGGTCGCCGCCACTTGGAGGGCGGCCTCGCTCTTGTCCGGGTCGCGCAGCCCGAAGCTCACGCCGTCGATGCGGTTGGCGCCGGAGTCGAGGGCCTGCCGGAGCAGGTCGCCGAGCCGGTCCATGTCGGCGAGCCGGACCGTGACGAGGTTGCTGGCGCGGTAGCCGTCGGGCTCCTCGGTGACGGCGCCCCCAGGCCGGGCGACGGTGCGGGTCGCCGCCTGCAGGGTGACGGCGGCCGTGCCGAGATCGGCCGGCGGAACCCCGAGGGCGCGGGCCTGCGCCGAGACCCCGGCCACCGCCTTCGAGGCCGCGTCGAGGGCGGCCGCCGCGGTCGGGCCGCGCGCCTCGATGCCGATCGTCACTTCGGCGAAGTCCGGCGCCCGGGTCTCCGACGCGCG
Organism: Methylobacterium sp. C33D; assembly: GCF_053345825.1. Taxonomy (NCBI): domain Bacteria; kingdom Pseudomonadati; phylum Pseudomonadota; class Alphaproteobacteria; order Hyphomicrobiales; family Methylobacteriaceae; genus Methylobacterium; species Methylobacterium sp. C33D. The sequence continues at coordinate 114,331 of NZ_JBKFAV010000007.1, read as the reverse complement.
CCCGACGACGCCGATGTGGCGCTTGCACGCCGCGTCGTCGGCCCGCGCCCCGGTCGCCAGGCTCAGGACGAGGAGCGTGCCGGCCAGGATCGCCCTCACGAGCGGTAATCCCCGTTGATCTCGACGTAGGCCTTGGTCAGGTCGCAGGTCCAGACGCGGGCCGAGCCCTCTCCCAGGCCGAGATCGACCCGGACCGTGATCTCCGGCTCGCGCATCACGGCGCTCGCCGCCGCCTCGCTGTAGTCGGGATCGCGGGCGCCCTGGACGGCCACCCGCACGTCGCCGAACCAGATCGCGAGCCGGTCGCGGTCGGCGGGCTCGCCGGCCTTGCCCACGGCCATCACCACGCGGCCCCAGTTGGCGTCCTCGCCCGCCACCGCGGTCTTCACCAGCGGCGAGTTGGCGATCGACATCGCGATGCGGTGCGCGGAGGCGTCGCTCTCGGCGCCGGTCACCCGCACGGTGACGAACTTGCGCGCGCCCTCGCCGTCCTTCGCGACGAGCTGGGCCAGCTCGACCAGCAGGCCGTCGAGCGCCTCCCGGAAGCCGGCGAGACGCGGGTCGGCGGGGTCGGTGACCGCCGGGTTGCCGGCCTTGGCGGTGGCGAACAGCATCAGCGTGTCGGAGGTGGAGGTGTCGCCGTCCACGGTCACGCAGTTGAAGCTCGTCCGCGTCCCGGCCGAGAGGAGCGCCTGCAGCACGTCCTGCGGCAGGGCCGCGTCGGTGAAGACGAAGGACAGCATCGTCGCCATGTCGGGGGCGATCATGCCGGCGCCCTTGGCGATGCCGTTGATCGTCACGCGCACGCCGTCGATCTCGGCCGCGCGGGTCGCGAGCTTCGGGAAGGTGTCGGTCGTCATGATCGCCCGGGCCGCCGCGGTCCAGGCGGCCGGCCCGTCCTCGGCCCGGGCCGCGCACTCCGCCAGCACGCCGGCGAATCGCTCCGCCGGGAGCGGCTCGCCGATCACGCCGGTCGAGGCGACGTAGACCTCGCGCGCGCCGCAGCCCGCCGCCTCCGCGGCGATCTCGACGGTGCGCGCCACCGCGTCGCGCCCGAGCCGGCCCGTGAAGGCGTTGGCGTTGCCGGAATTGACCACGAGCGCCCGCGCCGACCCGTCCGCCAGGGCGTCGCGGCACCAGTCCACCGGGGCCGAGGGGCATTTCGAGCGGGTGAACACGCCGGCCGCCCGGGTCCCGGGCTCGAGGGCGACGTAGAGCACGTCGGTGCGGCCGCTGTAGCGGATCCCCGCCTGGGCGGTCGCGATCCGCACGCCCGGCAGGGGCGGCAGGTCGGGCATCGCGGTGGGCGCCAGCGGGGAGACGGGAGGGGCTTTCGCGGACGACATCGGCTCGGGCTCCGGCAGCGCGCGGCTCAGGTCCCGCGGCGGCCCGGTGTTGCCCGCGCGACCCCGCCGGCGTCAACTCCGTGCCCAGCCTATGATCACGCCGCGGGAGTGCTTCGCCTTTGTGCAACCGCGGCGCCGAATGCGGCGGGTTCGCGGCGCCGGGCTTGCGTGTGGATTGCATCCCAGCTTAGCATGCTGCATCGCAAAGCCAGCGCGAAGTCGAGTGCGGAATGCCCCCAGCCGACGTCGAGACTGCCTCGAGCAGCCTTCCCCAGGGCAGCTGCTACCGGATCCAGGTCCTGGTCGTCGGCCGCCACAAGCGCTGGCGCGACGAGGTCTCGGCCCAGGTCCGGATGCTGGGCTATCAGGTCACCGCCTGCGACCGCGGCGTCGACGCCATGACGGTGCTGGCCCTGGGCCTGCCGGTGGACGTGATGGTGGTCGATACCGCGCTCCAGGGCGGCCTGTGCTGCGCGCAGCTCGCCGTCGAGGCGCGGGCCCTGCGCCCGGCCCTGCGCATCATCCTCGCCAGCGACCCGGTCGACGCGATGGGGCCGGAGGCGTCGGCCCGCGTTCCCGACGCGCTGCTCGTCCCGCGCGACCAGTTCCAGAACGGGATGGTCGCCACGACCATGCGCGAGGCGCTGGCGAATCGCGCGGCCTGAAGAACGGCGCGATGACCTGACCGAGCCGGACGGCCCGGGGCCTGAAGAGCGGCGCAGCGCGTCGATCGGGCCGCGGCCGCCGCGATTCGACGCGCCTGCGTGCACGTTCGAGCCTGTCGAGATCGAGGTTTCCCGGCCGATGTCGGCGACGCGGGCCGGTCCGCGCGGCCAGTCCAATGCAGCGCCGCGAGATCCGGGCGAAGAGTGATTTCCGCGGAGTCGCGACGCGGCTCGGCGGCGGACACGCGCAAGGCGAAGGCTTCGGGCAGGCCGCGGCGCGCGGTCAGGACTGGTCCATCGCGACGAGAACGCGTGGATTGCCGTTTGGGCGCGCGGCCCGGCGTCTGCAGCGGGCCCGCGCGCGCGTGAAATCTGATCGATATCGAAATATCGGCGCCGTATATCTATAGTACAAGTTGAACTTGATCGGGTGAAGCGATGTTGTCATGATCTTGTGGTCTATCGATGTGCCGAGAAACCGGCCCGTTCTGTGGAAGATATGCCCGTGAGAATTGGGATACGCGCGCGCCTCTACGCGGGATTTGCGATACTCGTCATGCTCACGGGCATCATCGGCGCATTCGCGATCTACCAGCAGGGTGTGATCGGCGAAGACCACGCGCTCCAGGCGCGCGTGGAGCGGGGGGCGCAATCGGTCCTGGTGATCGACGGTCACGCCGCACGCCTCATCGGAACGGCGGAGCGGTACCGGCTCCAGCCCAGTCCCGATCTGATCGCCGCGATGGAGCAGACCCGGCAGGCGATCGAGCAGACCTGCGACACGTACTTCTCGCTGGCCATCACGGACGGAGGGCGGAAGCTGTACGACGACGTGCGGGCCGCCGCCCGCGCGATGGAGCCGGAGCTGGAGCGCCTCGCGGCCACGGGTGCGAGCCTGCGCGAGGCCAGGGCGAAACTCTACGAGACCGGCAATACCCTCACCACTCTCCTCGGCAACCTGCTCGCGGACGTGCGCGCCCGGGGCGGTGAGGCGATGCTGGCGCGGGCCGAGCACATCGAGAACGCGGTCCTGCGGTCCCGCATCGCGTCGGCCCGCTTCGTGATCGGCCTGGATCCGCAGGACCGCGGCGCCTTCGAGCGGCGGGCCGAGCAGGCTCTGGCGGCCCTGGACGCGTTCAGGAACACGCAGGGCGGCGCGGCCTTCGCGCCGCAGCTCAGCGCCGTCCGCGACGCGCTGGTCGCCGCCGCGGCCGGCTTCCGCGCGTACGACCAAGCGGTGGCGGCGGCGACGGCGACGTTCGAGACCGGGATCAAGCCCCACGCCGACACGATCGACCGGCTCGGCGTCGCGCTGCGCGACCGGATCGTGGCCGCCGGCGAGCGGATTTCCCGGGAGACCGCGCTGGCCGCGTCACGGGCGCGGTACATCCTGATCGGCCTCGTCGCCGCGGCCCTGCTCCTCGGGGCCGTCCTGGCCTTCGTGCTGGCCCGCAGCATCATCCGGCCGGTCGCCGGCATGACGGAGGCGATGACGCGCCTGGCCGGCGGCGACCTCCAGGTCGCGGTGCCCTACCGCGACGCGACCGACGAGATGGGCGCGATGGCCAGGGCCGTCGACATCTTCCGCCAGAACGCCGTCGCCCGGGCGGAGCTCGAGGCGGCGCAGGCCGCCGAGCAGGCGGGGCGCCTCCGGCGCGCCCAGCGGGTCGACGAGCTCGTCCACGCCTTCCAGCAGAGGATCGCCGCCTCCCTCGAGATCGTCACGGCGGCGACCAGCGCGCTCGACGCGACCGCGCAGGCGATGACCCGGGTGGCCGACAACACCAACACCCAGGCGATGACGTCGAGCTCGGCCGCCGCCCAGACCTCGGCCAACGTCCAGACCGTCGCGGCCGCCGCCGAGGAGATGGTCTCCTCGCTCCAGGAGATCGAGCGGCAGGTCGTGCGCTCCAACGCGGTGGCGGGTCACGCCGCCCACGAGGCCGAGGCGACCAACGCCGCCATGGCGAGCCTGCGCGCCGCCGCCGAGCAGATCGGCGCCGCCGTGATCATGATCTCCGGCATCGCGAACCAGACCAACCTGCTGGCCCTCAACGCCACGATCGAGGCGGCGCGGGCCGGCGCGGCGGGGCGCGGCTTCGCGGTCGTGGCCTCCGAGGTGAAGGAACTCGCCGCGCAGACGGCCCGGGCGACCGAGGAGATCGGCGGCCAGATCGCCGCGATCCAGGCGGCCTCCGGGCAGGCCGCGGAGGCGATGGCGCAGATCGCCCGCACGATCGCAGCCGTGAACGAGATCAGCGGCGCCATCGCGGCGACCGTCGTGCAGCAGACGGCGGCCACCGGCGAGATCTCGCGCAACGCCGGCGAGGCGGCCCGGGGGACGGAGGGCGTCTCGGCCAACGTGGCGCGCGTGCTGGCCGCCGCCCGGGAGGCCGGGAGCGCCGCCGCGCAGGTTCAGAGCGCGGCGTCCGAGCTGGCGACGCAGTCCCTGACGGTCAAGCGCGAGGTCGACAGCTTCCTCAGCGACATCCGGGCCGCGTGAGCGACCGACCTAGATGGCGGCGGCGGGATCGCTCTCGTCGCCGTCGCCGTCGCGGCTCCGCCGCTCGCGCGGCCGCCGGTCCAGGAACGAGCGGCCGATGGCGCGCAGGGGCGCCGTCAGACGGCGGACATCCTCGGCCCGCTCCATGATGCGCTCGCCGTTGCGGATCTCCTTGTCGAGCCGCGCCATCGTCCGGGCGAGCGCCGGGTCGTCGTCGTCCAGCCAGACCTGAGTCACGCGGGCGAAGGCGATGACCACGCCCTGCAGCTTGAGCTGCCCGAGCGATCCCTCGGTGTCGATCCCGGCCGCCGCCAGCATGTAGCGGTGCGAGTTCAGCATGACGCCGTTCAGCGCCAGCATCGACAGCGGCTCGCCGCGGAGCGCGTACGCGATCCGGCGGAGCGCCGGCTTGTAGGGCTCCATGGCGTCGAGGCGGCGCATCAGCACGTCGAACAGCCGCTCGCGCGTCGGCTCCTCCTCAAGGCCCGTGAGATCGCCCTCCAGGACCTTGCGGTCGATGATGCGGGTCAGGCCGCCGAGGACGGCCCCCTTCGACGGGAACAGGTCGCGCAGCTCGGCGAGCGTGAGGCCCGCCTCGCGGGCGATGTCGCTGACCTCGATGTCGTTCCAGGGCTGCTCGGCGGCGAGGCGCATCAGGGCCTCGACGGCCGCCTCCCGGGGCGACAGCTTCGGCGCGCCGCTCGACGTCCCCCCGTCGCCTGTCCCGGCCGCGCCGTCCCGGGCCGAGGAGCCGGGCGCGACGCTCTCTTGGGCAGCACTCTCGTGAGCAGCGCTCTCGTGGGCAGCGCTCTTCCGGGCGGTGCCCGCCTTGGCGGGGCTCGCGGCCTTGCGGGGCCGCTTCGAGGGGTCTTTGCTGTCGGTCATGGATCGGTTGCCCGGTCTGATCGGTCGTGTCGCCTCATGTAGGCGGGCGGGCCGCGAAGGGCAGGTCCGTCGCGCGGCCATGCCGCACGGACGATGCCCGATGTCAGCCCGCGCGATCGGATCGCTGTCAGCCGGACAGTTCCCCGGCCCGCCGACGGGCCGCGGCCACCGCCTCCCGCATCAGCGCGCCGAGGCCGTCGTCCCGCATCAGCACGTCGAGGGCCGCCGCGGTGGTGCCGCCGGGCGAGGTGACGTTGCGGCGCAATTCCGCCGCCTCCGCCGGGCTGGCATCGAGGAGCGCGCCGGCCCCCGCCACGGTCGCCCGGGCGAGGCTTCGGGCGACGTCGGGTTCCAGGCCGGCCGCGATGCCGGCCTCCGCCAGGGTCTCGGCCAGCAGGAAGACGTAGGCCGGTCCGGAACCCGAGACCGCCGTCACCGCGTCGATCTGCGCCTCGTCGGCGAGCCACGCCACCGCGCCGTTCGCCGCGAACAGCGCCTCCGCGGCCGCCCGCTGCTCCGGGGTGACTTCGGAACTCGCGCAGGCGCCGGTGGCGCCCCGGCCGATGCTCGCCGGCAGGTTGGGCATCGCCCGGACGATCGCGCGCGCCCGCGGCAGCCGGACGCGGAGATCCGCGACGGTCTTGCCGGCCAGGATCGAGACGAGGAGCGTGTCGCGGCCGATGAGGCGGTCGAGCCCGGGAGCGGCCGCGTCCAGGCCCTGGGGCTTGATCCCCAACACCAGGACGGCACCGGGCTCGGGATCGGGCGGGTTCAGGGCGATGCCGCGGTCGGCGCAGAGATCCACGATCGGCCGCGCGGGCACCGGGTCGATGATAGTGGTGCGGCGCGGGTCGAGGCCCGCCTCCAGCCAGCCCGCCAGCATCGCGCCGCCCATCTTGCCGGCCCCGGCCAGGACCAGGGAGGCGGGCATCCGCGCCGCGGAGGCGCCCGCGGCGGTCACGCCTCGCCTTCGGTCTCGAACAGGACGGCGTCGAGAGCCTCGCGCGCGCTCTTGCCGGCCCAGAGGACGAACTGGAACGCCTGGAAGTAGCGCTCGCAGGCGTCGACCGCCGTCTTCATCATGGTGGCGCATTGCGGGTGGGTCGGGACGGCGCCGCCGGTCAGCAGGAGCGCGTGCCGGAACATCACCACGCTGTCGGTCGTCCAGAGGTCGAAATGGCCGACCCAGAGCTGCTCGTTGATCAGCGCGATCAGGCGCATCACCTCGGTGCGCTGCCGCTCCGGCACCTTCAGGTCGAAGGCGCAGGCGACGTGCAGCGCCTCGACGTCCTCGATCCACGTGAAGGCGACGTTGTAGTCGGTCCAGCGACCGGGGCTCGTGACCGACATCTCGTCGGTTTCGGCCCGGTCGAAGATCCAGTCGCGCAGTGAGGCCAGCCGCTCGACGACGTCGAGCGGATGCTCGTTCCGGTCCGGGTCGTGGAAGTCGACGTTGAGAAGCGGCATGACGATCCAGAAGGACGACCCGGACGAGATCCGGCCCGACGTGGCGGAGACGCGAAACCGGAGCGCGAGAACACTCCGAGAACTTGAACGACCGGCAGATCTAGGCCGGCGGTGACACGATCGACTGTCGAAGCTCTGCGGACATCGCCCCGCAGCCCCCGAATCACCCTATGCCCGACTATAGACCGGCCGTGACTCGCGACACAAAGTGCAGGTCACATTCAGTGAACAGGAAACCGGATCGTCGACGCCGCTTCCTGTGTAAAAGCCCGCGGCGTTGCCGCGGAGACTCAGACCACCTCGCTCAGGCCCGCGGCGCCCGCTCCGGCGGCGCCGGATCGCGCCTCCAGGTTCGCCACGCGGGCCGTCAGGGCCTCGTTCTGCGCTTGGAGCTGGGTCACGAGGTCGCGGAGTACGTCGAGCTCCTCGCGGGAGGCGATGTCGAGGTCGCGGACGACGCGCTCGAGCTGCGCCCGGACCACGGTCTCGGCCTCGCGGCGGACGCCCTGGGCGGCGCCGGCGGCGTCGGTCATCAGGCGGGCGAGGTCGTCGAACAGTCGATTGGAGGGGGGCATCGGGGTCTCCCGGATCGGCCGGCTGCCGCGGCGGCCGCCTGACGGCGCGATTCGAGACGACGAGATAGGAATCTTCGCGATGGGGAGCAACGCCCGGACCGGCCCGAGCCCGGCCCAGGTCCGGTCCAGGTCCGGTCCAGAACCGCTCCAAGTCCGGCCGGGGAGGCGGAGCAGGGCCGGTCGGGGCCCGCTCCGCCGACGCCATCACATGTGGCGCATCATGCGGCGGTGCATGCGCCGGTGCATCATGCGGCGCTCCATCCGACGGTGCATCATGCGATGCTCCATGCGCCGGTGCATCATGCGGCGCTCCATCGGGGTCATGCGGACATGCGTCACCGCGTCCGGGGCCGCGACGGCACCGGGCATGGCGGGGGCCGCCGAGGCCGGCTGGACGAGGGCGGCGCCGCCGAGGGAGGCCAGCACGGCGAAGGCGAAGGTCAGTTTCCTCACGAGGAGACTCCAGTTCTCTGAAGGCCGGGCTTGGCGCCCGGTTCATCCTCCCGGGCGGGAGGTGCGGAGAGTCGTCTCGTGCCGGGGGACGGCACGGCGGGTCTGCGAGGACCCGCCGCCATCAACTTCCGATTCAGAGATTCGTTTCCTCGAACGCCTTCACCCACTCGGCGCAGATCCCCGAGCGGACGATGTCGTTGCGGGTGAACTCAACCACCGGGACCGGCATCATCCGGCTCTTGACCATGTGCATGACGGTGCGCAGGCCGGAGGTCTCGCGCAGATCCGTCTGCGAGACGTCGCCGTTGATGATGACCTGGCAATCGTCGCCGATCCGGGTCAGGAACATCTTGATCTCGTTGATCGTGGTGTTCTGCGCCTCGTCGAGGATCACGAGGCAGTTCTTGAAGGTCCGGCCGCGCATCACCTCGAACGGGACGATCTCGATGTCGCCGGTCTTCAGGGCGATCTCGAAGGCGGCGGCGCCCATGCGCTCCTTCATGGCCTCGGTGAGCGGCGCGACCCAGGGGGCGATCTTCTCTTCCAGGGTGCCGGGGAAGTAGCCCAGCGACCGGCCCGAGGGCACGTTCGGGCGGGTGATGACCACCTTGGCGATGCGGCGCTGGCGGAGCTGGTCCGCCGCGCGGGTGCCGGCGATGAAGGTCTTGCCCGTGCCGGCGGGTCCCAGGACGATGACCTGCGGCGAGCGGGCGAGGGCGTCGAGGTACTCGGCTTGGCGTTCGGTGAGCGGTTGGATGGGAGCGAGATTGCGTTCTTCGTCGAAGCGAGTGCGATGAATGCGGGACGTGCGGTCTTCAACCAGTTCAAGTCGTGCGCGGCGTCTCTTCATGGATGTACACTCCAACGGGACTTGCCAACCTGGATCTGTTTCTGAACTGCCGTTTACCTGCTTGCTCCCGGTTCTACTCGTTTGCGGAACTTAATACCGGCCCCAGGCCGAAGGTTCCGCCCCGCGCTCGCCCGCCTGTGGAGAGCGTCACGACGTTCCGTGCGCGGCCGAATACGCGATGCAACTGGCGCACCATCGCGATTCGCGCCCGACGATTGCGCGTCGGGTGTGACTAAGGGGTGACGGTCGGTGGCGAGGCTTCGAAAAAGCCGCGCGGCTGGCGCGGATGCATCAGCGACGGGCCGCGCGACGCGACGTCCGGCTGACGGGCCGCCGCCGTCCTCGCGAGCGGGGCGAAGCGATCCCGGCGGCGCCAGGCTCGCCGATGTCGGGCCAGCCTGGATGGCCGCGCTCCGCTCGCGAAGACGGTGCGGGCTGCAGGGACGGAAAACGCTGGCCGGGAACCGTATCACACGGGATGGTGCGGCATCCGGCACGATCTCCGATCCTCCCCGCCCGAGCGGGCGAAGCCGGCCGACCCTGCCGCCCTGACACGTCCGGGCTTGGTCGGCGGGACTAGCTCGATCCGGCCTGGACGAAGCTGTCGAGGACCATCTTCCGGCCGGCCTTGTCGAAGTCAACGGTCAGCTTGTTGCCGTCGACCGCCGCGACCGTTCCGGGGCCGAACTTGGTGTGGAAGACCCGCTGGCCGCCCTGGAAGGCCGAGGGCGCGCCCGTCGACTTGGCGATCAGCTCGCCCTCGATCTGGCGGGGGCCGCCGGCATGGCCGCCGGACCGCCCGCCCGGGCCCGCCGAGCGGAAGCCGCCTCCGGACCCCGATCCGGACCCGAACCGGCTTCCCGGCGCGGTGTTGGCCTGCGCCCGCTGCCAGCCCGGCGTGCCGTAGCTCGACCCGAACGGCGCCGGGTTGCGGTCGAACCGGGAGGCGCCGGCCGAGAAGTGGGCCGGGGCCTCGACCACGTCGACCGCCGTCTCGGGCAGCTCGTCGATGAACCGGGACGGGATGGTCGAGGACCAGAGCCCGTGGATGCGCCGGTTGACCGCGAAGGACAGCTTCGCGCGCTTGCGCGCCCGGGTCAGCCCGACATGGGCGAGGCGCCGCTCCTCCTCCAGGCCGGCCCGGCCGCTCTCGTCCAGCGCCCGCTGGTTCGGGAACAGGCCGTCCTCCCAGCCGGGGAGGAACACGGTGTCGAACTCGAGCCCCTTGGCGGCGTGGAGCGTCATCAGCGAGACCCGCTCGGCGCCCTCCGCCTCGGAGGCCTCCATCACCAGGGAGACGTGCTCCAGGAAGGCCGCGAGGTCGGGGAACTCCTCCATCGAGCGGACGAATTCCTTCAGGTTCTCCAGCCGGCCGGCGGCGTCGGCGGAGCGGTCCTTCTGCCACATCTCGGTGTAGCCGGACTCCTCCAGGATGGTCTGCGCGACCTCGCTGTGCGGCTGCGACTCCGCGAGCCGCGCCCAGCGGGTGAAGCTCTCGGTCAGCGCCCGCAGGGTCGAGCGGACCCGGGGCTTCAGCTCGTCGGTCTCGCACAGGCGCGCGGCGGCGATCCGCAGCGGCACCCGGTTGGCGCGGCCGTAGGTGTGGAGCTGCTGCAGGGTGGCGTCGCCCAGCCCGCGCTTCGGCGTGTTCACGATCCGCTCGAAGGCGAGGTCGTCGCTGACGTTCACGGTGGCGCGCAGGTAGGCCAGCGCGTCGCGGATCTCGGTGCGCTCGTAGAAGCGCGGGCCGCCGATGACCCGGTAGGGCAGCCCGAGCTGGACGAACCGGTCCTCGATCTCGCGCATCTGCGCGGAGATCCGCACCAGCACGGCGATCTCCGACAGGGGGTGCTGCTTGGACTGGAGGGACTCGATCGATTCGGCGAGCATTCGCGCCTCCTCCTCGGAATCCCACGCCCCCGTCACGGTGACGCGCTCGCCCGGCTCGTCGTCGGTGCGCAGGGTCTTGCCGAGGCGGCTCTCGTTCTTGGCGATCAGCCCGGAGGCGGCCGCCAGGATGTGGCCGGTGGAGCGGTAGTTGCGCTCCAGCCGCACCACCACCGCGCCCGGGAAGTCGTGCTCGAAGCGCAGGATGTTGTCGACCTCGGCGCCGCGCCAGCCGTAGATCGACTGGTCGTCGTCGCCGACGCAGGCGATGTTCTTCCGGGACTGCGCCAGCAGGCGCAGCCACAGGTACTGGGCGACGTTGGTGTCCTGGTACTCGTCCACCAGGATGTAGCGGAACCGGTCCTGGTAATTGGCCAGGACGTCGGGGTTCTCCCGCCAGAGCTTGAGGCAGAGCAGCAGGAGATCGCCGAAATCGACGGCGTTCAGCGTCGCGAGCCGGGCCTGGTAGGCGGTGTAGAGGGCGCCGCCCTTGCCGAACGCGAAGGAAGCGGCCTCTCCCGGGGGCACCTGCTCGGGGCCGAGGCCGCGGTTCTTCCAGCCGTCGATGGCGTGGGACAGGGCCCGGGCCGGCCAGCGCTTCTCGTCGACGTTCTGGTCGGCGATGACCTGCTTCATCAGCCGGAGCTGATCGTCGGTGCCGAGGATTGTGAAGTCGGATTTGAGCCCGACCAGCTCGGCGTGGCGGCGCAGGATCTTGGTGCCGATGGCGTGGAAGGTGCCGAGCCAGGGCATGCCCTCGCCGGCCGGCCCGATCAGCGCGCCGATCCGGTGCTTCATCTCCCGGGCGGCCTTGTTGGTGAAGGTCACCGACAGGATGTCGAAGGGCCGCGCCCGCCCGGTGGCGATCAGGTGGGCGATGCGAGTGGTCAGCACCCGGGTCTTGCCGGTGCCGGCGCCGGCCAGCACCAGGATCGGGCCCTCCGTGGTCTCGACGGCGCGGCGCTGCTCGGGGTTCAGCCCCTCGAGGTAGCCGGCCGCCTCGCGGCGGAGGGCGCCCATGGCGCGGGCGGCGATGGACGTGGCGGGCGCGCCGTCCCCGGCGGACTGCGGATGCGGGGGGTTCTGCATCCCGCATCCCTGGACCAAATCGCGAACGGCGTCGAGGCCGTTCGCGCCGCGGCGGGGGCGCGGAGCCATGAAGCGCGGCTGTCCGCGCCGGGGTGATCCGCGCTCCGCAGGGGCGTGCGGCCTTCCCCTCGGCGGCCGCGGATCGGCGCGCGGATGTGATCGGTTTCGACAGCGGCGGAGCGCACCGTCTCCCGCACGGGAGCCGGGACCCGCGCCCGCTCCGGACCGTGGCATCGCCGCTGGCGCCCCCGGCGGCTTATCGTGCTATGGCCGTGGCGACTGACTCGCGGGGGCACGCGGGGCACGGCGGCCCGGTGAGGTCGCGGCCTCGCGCAGAGATGGTGCGGAACGGGACCATTGCGTGATCTTCTGACCGCGCTGGCGTGCGCCGTCATCCTGGTTCTCGTGGCGGCGCTCGCGGTTCCGCCCTTCGTCGACTGGCAGGCCCATCGCGGGCTCGTCGACCGGGCGCTCGCCCGGTCCCTCGGCGTTCCGGTCCGGACCGACGGGCGGATCGAGGTCCGCCTGCTGCCGTCGCCGCGGCTGCGCGTCGACCGCCTCCTCCTCGGCGGCGACCCGGACCGCCCGAGCCTGGATGCCCGGTTCGTCAAGGCCGAGATCGCCCTCGCGCCGCTCCTGAAGGGCGAGTTCCGCTTCACCGAGACCCGGATCGGCCGGGCCGAGATCAAGCTCCCAGTCGCCGGTCCGGACACGCTGAAGCTGCCGCCCGATTTCGGCGGCGCCCTGCGCGACCGCGACCTCGCCATCGAGAACCTGCAGATCCAGCAGTTCCTCGTCACCACGCAGGTCCCCGCCACCGGGCGGACCGACCAGCTCTACGTCCAGGACCTCCGCCTGCAGGCGCCGGCCCTGATCGGACCCTGGCGGATCGAGGGGACGAGCGGCGGCGTCCCGTTCCGGGCGGTCAGCGGCACGCCGGGGCCGGACGGGCGCCTCGCCGCCAAGATCTCGGGCGGCGGCGACGCGACGCCGCGCTTCGAGGCGGACGCGCGGTTCGGCCTCGTCCCCGCCGAATCCGGCGGCGCCCAGGTCGAGGCCGAGGGCTCCGCCCGCCTCGTCGTCGGGCCGCCGACCCAGGCGGCCGGCGCCTACCTGCCGTTCTCGCTGGCCGGCACCTTCAAGGCCCGGGGCACGCAGGTGCGGTTCGAGGCGGTCGACCTCGCCATCGACCCCGGCGGCCGGGCCCTGCGCCTCGGCGGCACCGGCCGGCTCGACCTGCGCCAGTGGCGCGCCGGCCTGACCCTGGACGCCCGCCGCCTCGACCTCGACGCCTTCCTGGCCTCGGCGGAGGGGCAGAACCTGATCGCCCGCGGCCTGCCGCGCTCGGCCGGCGGCCTGCCGGCGATGCTCGACCTCGACCTCACGGTGGGCAGCGCCGTGCTGGGCGGCGAGGAATGGTCGAACCTCGCCGTCACCGGCACCCTGGAGCGGGCCGGCGGCCTGCTGCTGCGCCGCTTCGCGGTGACCGGCCCGGCCGAGTCCACCGTCACGGCGAGCGGGCAGGTGGAGACGGCGCCGCTGCGCTTCTCCGGCCCGGTGGCGCTCGCCGCCCCCGACTCGGAGGCGCTCGGCCGCTACCTGCGCCGCCTCGGCGCCGAGGGGCCGCTCGTCGCGCTCCTCGACGGGCGGAAGATCGAGGCCGCCGCCGACCTGTCGGCGGCCGGGAACGGCCTGTCCCTGCGCAACATGCGCCTCGCCCTCGGGCCCGCACGGATCACCGGCAACGCCCGCTACACCGCCGCCGAGGGCACCGAGCGCGGCCGGTTCGAGGCCCAGATCCGCGCCACCGGCCTCGACATCGCCGGCCTGCCGCCCCTCGGCACGGCCCTCGGCACCCTGCGCGACACCGACCTCGCCCTGACGCTCGAGGCGAAGGACGTCCGGTTCGGCACCGCGGGCTCCGGCACCGGCACGATCGCGGCGCGGATCCAGTCGGACGGCGCCGGCCTCGCGGTCGACAGCCTCGACGTCACCGACCTCGCCGGCGCCAGCGCCCGGCTGTCCGGGCAGATCGGCGCGGACGGGACCGGCCGCGTCTCCGGGCGCCTGAAGGCACCGGCGGCGGCGCCGCTGCTCGGCCTGCTCGAGCGGGTCTGGGTGGGCGAGATCCGCCTGCTCCCCGCCTTCCTGCGGGACGCGCCCCTCGACCTCGCCGTCACCCTCGACCGGGAGGGCGGCGCGGCCGCGGCCCTGAGGACCCAGGCCCGGGGCAGCGCCGGCGGCGGCAGCCTCGACCTGACCCTCGCGAGCCGCGGCACGCGGATCGAGGGCGGCACCGCCACGCTCACGGCGCCGCGGGCGGGCCCGTGGTTCGGCCGCACCGACATCGCGGGCCTCCAGCAGCCCGCCGAGCTGCACCTGACCGCCGAGCGGCCGGACGGCCAGGCCCTCGCCCTGACGGCGAACGGCACGGTCGCGGGCCTGCGCCTCGCCACGGGCCGCCCGATCCTGGTCGGTCCCGACTTCGTACCCACCGCCGGCACGCTCCGCGCCGACACGGCCGACCTGGCGCCGTTCCTGACGCTGGCCGGGGCCGCGACCCTGGCGCCGGGGGCGTGGCCGGCCGACCTCACCGTCACGCTGTCGCGGCAGCAGGGCGAGGCCGCCGCCGCGCTCGCCGGCACGGTCGCGGGCGCTGGCGTCAACGGGACGCTGCTTCGGGCGGCGGGCGGCGCCCTGCACGGCCACCTCGCCCTCGACCGGCTGTCGATCCCGCAGCTCGCCGCCGCCCTGGTGATCCCGCCGGGAGCGAACGGCACGTTCGGCCCGCCGACCGCGCACCCGGCGCTGTCGCTCGACGCCCGCGTCACCAGCCTGGATCTCGGCCGCGGCCTCGTCGCCACCGACGCGACCGCCGCTCTCGGCCTCGCCGAGACGGGCCTGACCCTGCGCGACCTGACCGGCAAGCTCGCCGGCGGCCGGCTGGCGGGCTCGGTGACGATCGCGCGGCTCGGGGCCGGCGCCTCGGTCTCCGGCTCCGGCAGCCTCGACGGCGCGGCGCTTCCGACGCTGGCCGGCGGCCCGTTCGGCGGCCGCCTGAGCGCCGACCTGCGCTTCGCCGCGACGGCCGAGACCGTGCCGGGCCTCGCCGACAGCCTCTCGGGCAGCGGCGCGCTCACTCTGACGGACCTGAGCCTGCCCGCGGCCGATCCCGCGGCGCTCGGCCGGGCGCTGGCCCGCGCGGCCGAGATGGACGACCCGCTCCGCGAGGGGCGGCTCCAGGCGCTCGTGACCGAGGAACTCGCCCGGGGCGGCGCGCAGGCGCGGGGATCCGCCCGGGCCCCCGCCACCATCGTGGGGGGCGTGCTGCGGGCCGGGCCGTTCGACCTCGATCTCGGACCGGCCCGCTGGGCCGGCACCGTCGGCGACGACCTGCGCGCGGGCCGCCTCGACGTCCGCGGCACGCTCGCGGGCGGCCCGGTGCCGCGCGGCTGGAATTCCGGGCCGCCCGCAATCCAGTTCGGCCTGACCGGGCCGCTGGGCGCGCCGGAGCGGGTGCTGGACGTCGGGACCCTGTCGAACGGCCTCGCGGCCTTCGTGCTGCAGCGCGAGCTGGAGACGATCGAGCTGACCGAGGCCGACCAGGTGGAGCGGCAGCGCCGCCGCGCCCGGATCGAGATGGACCGGGCCCGCGCGGCCGCCCTCAAGGCCGCGGCCGAGAAGGCCGCCGCCGACAGGATTGCCGCCGACAGGGCCGCCGAGGAGGCGGCGAGGCGGCCGCGCAATCCGGAGGCGGGCGCCCCCTCGCCGGCGCCCGCAGAGGTTCGCCCGTGAGGCCGGCCGCGTCCTGAGGGCGGGAGGGAGCCGGCTTCCGTGAAGGCCTCGGGCCAGCACCCTGTCGGGCCCTCGTGCCCGCGCGCGGTGGCGGCTCTACGCCTTCCCCACCACCATGAGCGCGAAGGCGTAGATCAGCGCCACCTCCTCCAGCCGGTCGAACCGGCCGGCGGCGCCGCCGTGGCCGGCCTCCATATTGATCCGCAGGAGCACCGGCCCGCCGCCCGTCATGGTGGCGCGCAGCCGCGCGACCCACTTGGCCGGCTCCCAGTAGGTCACCCGCGGGTCGGTGAGCCCGCCGAGCGCCAGGATCGCCGGGTAGTCCTTGGCGGCGACGTTGTCGTAGGGCGAGTACGACAGGATCGTCCGGAAAGCGGCCTCGCTCTCGCCCGGGTTGCCCCATTCGGGCCATTCCGGCGGGGTCAGCGGCAGCTCCGCGTCCAGCATGGTGTTGAGCACGTCGACGAAGGGCACGTCGGCGACGATCCCGGCGAACAGCTCCGGCGCGAGGTTGGCCACCGCCCCCATCAGCATCCCGCCCGCCGACCCGCCATGGGCGACGATGCGCTTCTCGGACGTGTAGCGGGCCTCGATCAGCGCCCGCGCGCAGGCGATGAAGTCCGTGAAGGTGTTGGGCTTCTTCTCGCGCTTGCCGTCGAGGTACCAGCGCCAGCCCTTCTCGGTGCCGCCGCGGATATGGGCGATCGCGTAGACGAAGCCGCGGTCGACGAGGCTCAGCAGGTTCGTGCGGAACGCCGCCGGCATCAGCGTGCCGTAGGAGCCGTAGCCGTAGAGCAGCAGCGGCGCACCGCCGTCGAGGGTGAGGTCGCGGCGGTGCAGGAGCGAGATCGGCACCTGCTCGCCGTCGGGCGCGGTGGCGAAGAGCCGCCGGGTCACGTAGGCGGCCGGGTCGTGGCCGCTCGGCACCGCCTGCCGCTTGCGCAGGAGCCGGGTGCGGGCCGCGCAGTCGTAGTCCCAGGTCTCCGACGGGGTCGTCATCGACGAGTAGACGAAGCGGATCCTGGCCGTGTCGAAGGCGAGGCCGGCCCGCAGGCCGAGGGAGTAGGCCTCCTCGGCGAAGGCGACCGTGTGCTCGGTGCCGTCGGCGAGGTCGCGCACGACGATCCGCGGCCTGGCGTTCTCGATCTCCAGCCGGACGAGGTGGCCGGCGAGGAGGTGCAGGTGGCGGATCATGACCCCGGACCGGTGCGGCACGAGGTCGGTCCAGCGGGCGCGGCCCGGATCGTCGAGCGGCGCTGTGACGATCTTGAAGTCCTCGGCGCCGTCCGCGTTGGTGCGGATGAACAGGCGGTCGCCGCGGTGCTCGACCCCGTAGATCAGCAGCGGCGTGCGCGGCTCGACGACGCGCAGGGGCGCGTCCTCGGCGTGCCGGTCGAGCAGCCGGACCTCGGAAGTCTCGTGGTCGCTCACCGTCACGTCGAGGAAGGCGCCGGACTGCGTCTTGCCGATGTGGACGAAGTAGCCGGCGTCGGCCTCCGTGTAGACGGTCTCGTCCGCGCTCTGCCCCGTGCCGACGCGGTGGCGCATCACCTTGGCGGGCCGGTGGTTCGCGTCCACCGCCACGTACCAGAAGCTCGCACCGTCCGCGGCCCAGACCGCCTCGCCGGAGGTCGCCTCGACGCGGTCGTCGAGGTCGAGGCCGGTGGCGACGTCGCGCACCCGGATCGTGTAGAGTTCCGAGCCCTTGGTGTCGACGCTCCAGGCGAGCCGGGCGTGGTCGTCGGAATGCACTGCGGCGGCGATCTCGAAGAACGGCAGGCCCTCGCCCTCGCGGTCGCCGTCGATGAGGATCGTCTCGTCCGGGTCCGCGCCCGAATCGGGTACGTCGGGCGACGTTGCCGGCCGCCGGCAGATCAGCGGGTGCTGCCCGCCCTCGCGGTGGCGCGTGTAGTAGGCGAAGGGCCCGTCCGGCTCTGGGACGCCGCTCTCGTCCTCCTGGATCCGCCCGCGCATCTCGGCGACGAGCTGCCGCCGCAGATCCGCGCTGCCGGCGAGCGCCGCCTCGGCGAAGGCGTTCTCGGCCTTCAGGTAGGCGGCGATGTCGTCCGGCAGCGCGGCCGGGTCCTTCAGGACCGTCTGCCAGTTCTCGGCCTTCAGCCACGCGTAGTCGTCGGTGATCTCCTGCCCGTGGACGCTGAAGCGTCGCGGCCGGGCCTCGGCCACCGGGGCGCCGGTCCTGTGCGCGAGCAAGCCGTGGCCGATCTCCGTCATCGTCTCTCCCGTCGGGTCCCGTCGCGCGCCGGTGTCGCGTCCGGGTGAGCGGATGTGTCCCGCCGGGCGCGCGGATGCAAGGCGTCCGGGGGCAGGGCCGGGGCGGGAGCCCTGTGCCGCCGGCGCGCTCCCGCGCCGGGGCGGCGCCCGGACCCGCGCCGGGGCGGCCCGGTCGGACGGTCTCGGCGAGGCCCTCGAACCCGTCGGGAGCTCGGCGCAGCGGCCGATCCCGGCCGGGCACCGGCACCGGAGCGCCGCGGGCGCGGCACAGATCCTGACAAGTCGAGCCGAGCACAGGCTGGAGACAATCGCCCCGGGATTATCCGGCTCCGCGATCCGTCCGACCTAATGGGGGATGTGTGGATGGTGGAATGGCAGATTCGATGCATGTTCTGTGTGCGGAGTACCGGAAACATCGTACGGGACGGGGGACAACGGGCGTTCTGGCGGGTGTGGCGGGGTTGCTGAGTCTGCCGGCGGAGGCGGCGGAACTTCCCGATCGGCGAAAATCTCAGCTCATCGAGCACGTGCGGATCTGCTCGGCCTACGGCCAGGCCTTCTTCTTCATCCCCGGCACGGACACCTGCCTGCGCCTCTCCGGCCGCGCGCGCTACGAGTACGCGTACCAGCCCTCCTACAGCCGCTCGGGCACCGCCACCGCCACGCCCGGGGATTACAGCGGCTACCAGGGCCGCCTCCGGATCAACCTCGATGCGCGGAGCCAGACGTCCTACGGCACCCTGCGCGCCTTCCTGCGCCTCGACGCCGGGAGCCGGACCGGCTTCGCCACGATGCATGCCGGCGCGCTGAACCGGATCGGCGGCGCCTTCCCGGCCCTGGGCGCCGACCAGTTCGGCCGGGCCCAGCAGCAGTTCAACGTCGACAAGGCGTTCATCCAGTTCGCCGGCATGACCGCCGGCCGCGCCTCGTCGTTCTTCGATTTCTACGCCCACGACTTCGAGTTCATCGTCGCCAGCATGGGCTCGGACAATCCCGCGACCAACCTCGCCGCCTACACGGCGACGCTGGGCAAGGGCCTGTCCGCCTCGCTGTCGGTGGAGGACCCGATGTTCCGCCGAACGCCGGTCTACGCGTCCCAGAACGCCGCGGCCTCGGCATTCCCGAACCCCGGCGCCATCTTCTCGCCCGGCAATCCGGTCGCGCCGATCTTCGTCGGGTACGACGCCGCCGGCCGGCCGACCGGCGTGGGCTTCGTCGACACGGTCCAGCGCAGCCGCATGCCCGACATCGTCGGCGTGCTGCGCTCCGACCAAGCCTGGGGCTCCGCGCAGCTGTCGGGGGCCGTGCACGAGGTCAACCACGGCCTGCTCAGCAGCGTGTCGTTCGCCGGCACGAACCTGGGCGCGCCCGTCTCGGTGGGCAACAACCGCGCGCCGGGCGGCGCGGCCTCCGCCTTCGGCTGGGCCGTGCAGGGCGGCGTGAAGGTCAACCTGCCGTTCATAGCGACCGGCGACACCCTCTACCTTCAGAGCGCCTACGGGGAGGGCACCGCCCTGTATACCGGCCTCCCGGCCTATAACGGCCCCTGGGCACAGTCGGCCACCGCGGTGCAGGGGGCGGCCTTCTCCCAGTTCTTCAGCGACGGCGTGATCAACCCCTTCACCCAGCGCCTGGAACTGTCGACGAGCTACTCGTTCACGGCGGCGATGCTGCACTACTGGACGCCCGCGATCCGCTCCGCCTTCTTCGGGTCCTACGGCGCCCTGAGCTTCGCCCGCGGCGCCCGCGCGGCGCAGGGCGCCTATTTCGGCGTGACCGGGACCGGGCCGGGCACCCCCGGCACGCGGTTCTTCGACCTGAGCCAGGTCCTGCGGGACAGCTACCGCTTCGTCGTCGGCGGCAACCTGATCTGGTCGCCGGTGAAGGAGTTCGATATCGGCGTCGAGGCGATCTACACGCGCTACGGGCCGCGGAGCGGCCGCATCCTCGACCTGGGCCGGTATCCCAACCAGAACGCGGCCTACGTCAACAACCTTGCCAACCCGGTCTCGACCGCCCGCCACGTCGACGTCATCCAGGTGCGCGCGCGGGTGCAGCGGGACTTCTGAAGGCGGCCGCGGATCGGGCGTGAGCCGGGAGAGCCGGCTCGGCCGGGAGCCGGTTCCGACCTCGGGCGTTGATCCGCCGGCCGTGGCGCCGATCACGGTCGCCGGTTCGATCCCGAGGTGCAACATGGACGCGATCCCCGACCCGCAGCCGGATCCCCAGGACGATCACCCCGCCGCGGACCTGGAACGCGTGAACGACGTCCTGGCGACCTGGGCGGCGCGCTCCGCCGCCGAGAGCGCCGCGCTGATCGAGCGGTTCGAGGCGATGGGCTACGAGGTCAGCGGCAAGTCGGAGAGCGAGATCGCCGACATCCTGCACCGTCCGCCGACGCGCGCCGCCGCCGCGAGATAGCTGTGGGTTGTAGGTAAAAAAGCCTTGACCTTCTGAGTCTTCCTGGCAAACTGGGGGTTCTCACGTCCGTCGTAGCATACACGGAACAAAACATGAACAAACTTGCCAAGGGCGGCCGTTCTGCCTCGACCGGGGCGGGATCGCGCGGCGCTTCCCCGGACGGTCTGCCGGCGGAGGCGACGCGCCTGCTGGCGCGGCTCGGCGAGCCGGGCGCCTACGCGCGGCCCGACCCGCTGGTGGAGGACGCGCTGGTCGCCCGGCGCGGCGGCGACGGGATCTCGGTGGGGAGCGGGCGCTTCGCGGCCGGCTCCGGGCGGGCCCTGGCGGCGGCCGATCTGGCGACGTGGAACGCGGCCGGCACGCGCCTGACGATCAGCGAGGCGGGTCGGGCGCGCCTGCGCCGGGAGGCCCGGCCGGGCGACCTGACTTTCGCGGCCCAGCACCGCGACCTCGCCGTCGTGGAGGGCGGCGCCGGGCCGGTCCTGCGCAACGCCGCCGAGAACCCCCTGGCCTGGATGGTGCGCCGGCGCGACCGCGACGGCGCGCCGCTCATCGACGCGGCCGCCTTCGAGGCCGGGGAGCGGCTGCGGCGGGACATGACCACCGCCGCCCTGCTGCCGCGGATGGGCGCGGATCTCGGGGCGCCCCGGATCGACGGCGGCGGCCCGCGCGACCCGGCTTCCGCGGCCGACCACGTGATCGCGGCCCGGCAGCGGGTGCGCGGCGCCCTCGACGCGGTCGGGAGTGACCTGTCGGGCCTGCTGATCGACCTGTGCGGCTTCCTGAAGGGCCTGGAGCGGATCGAGGCCGAGCGGCGCTGGCCGGCCCGCTCCGCCAAGGTCGTGGCCCGCATCGCCCTGGGGCGACTGGCCGAGCATTACGGTCTGGAGCGGGAGGCGACCGGTCCGGACCGGGCCCGCCTGCGCCTGTGGCGGGGGTGAGGCCGCCCGGGCGGCTCAGGCCTCGGCGGCGAGCCGGACCGCGTCGCGGTGGATGCGCTCCGCCATCGCCCGCACGCCGTTGGAGCGCTTCGACGTGACGTGGGCGCCGAAGCGGAGCTGCCGGAACAGGTCGAGGCCGTCGGTCTCGGCGGCCTCCTGGGGCGTCTTGCCGGTGTAGAGCGCGATCATCAGCGCCACGAAGCCGCGGACGATGAACGAATCGCTGAAGCCATGCAGGACGAGGCGCGGCGTGCCGTCCGCCGGCTCCGCCCGCGTGTCGATCCAGACCTGGCTCTCGCAGCCGTGGACGCGGTTCGCCTCGGTCCGCTCCGACTCGGGCATCGGCGGCAGCGCGCGGCCGAGCTCGATCAGGTACTCGAGCCGCATGTCGTCGTCGTCGACGATCTCGAAATTCTCGATGATGGTGTCGATCGGAGGGAGCATGCTCGGCCGGGTCCGGAAGGGTCTGCGCCGCTATAGGCCGGCCGCGCCGCCGTGGCGACGGGGTCCGGCGCCGCGGGCGCTCATTGCGCGCCGGGGCGCGTCGACGGCAGGGTCAGCCACAGGGGATCGCCCGGGCTGGCATCGCCCGCGACCGCGATCTCGGCCTGGGCCGCGTAGGCGGCGATGAGGCGCGGGCCGAGCTTCGGGACGTTCGGCCGCCCGGACGCGGCCATGTCGCTCACCCCCGAGACGATCGAGAGGCGCAGCGGCGTGCCGGCCTCGATGCCGATGGCGATCGAGCAGGCGACGTGCTCGGCGGTCGCGTCGAGGCACTCGGCCACGATCTCCGCGACGATCATGCCCAGGGCGTTGGCGGTGCGCGGCTCCACGAGGCCGTTCCCGGAGCCGCCGACCTGGACGCCGATCCGCCCGGCCCGCCGGAGCTGCCCGAGCCCGGAGGCGAGGCGGTGCAGGTAGTCCTTCAGGTCGATCGACGCGATGTGCGGCGCCTCGTGCAGGTGCTGCTGCACCAGCGCGATCGCCCGGACCCGCTGGCCCAACGCCTCGAAACTGCCGCGGCAGGGATCGGGGGCTGCCCGGCCGTACAGGCCGATCAGGCTCACCATCACCTGGAGGTTGTTGCGGACCCGGTGGTAGACCTCGGCCAGCAGCGCCTCCTTCTCGGCCAGCGCGTGCTCGATGTGCTCCTCCGCGTGCTTGCGGTCGGTGATGTCGAAGCAGGAGCCGAGATAGCCCTGGAACCGGCCGTCCTCGACGAGGGGCCGGGCGGTGTCGAGCAGCCAGCGGTACTCGCCGTCGTGCCGCCGCAGGCGGAACTCGACGGTGAACGGCGCCCGCGCCTCGAAGGCCGCGGCGACGATCCGGGCATGGCGCTCGAAATCCTCGGGATGCAGCCCGCTGCGCCAGCCGAGGCCGAGCTCCGCCTCCAGGGGCCGCCCGGTGAATTCCAGCCAGCACTCGTTGTGGTGGATCGCGTGGCCGGCCTCGTCCGAGCGCCACATCATCAGCGGCACGACGTCGGCGAATCGCCTGAAGCTGTCGCTCAGGGCGGCGGCTTCCGCGGTGCCCTGTGCCGGACCCCGACCAGGATCCCCCGTGGGGCCGCAGCCGAGCGGGTCTTCCGCGCCGGACCCTGGTGGCTCACCGACCATTCTGTACCCGATTCACTCTGACGGACTGCGTGAGAGGCGACGCCTGCGTGCGGATGGCGCCGGTCAACGTGTCGACCGGACGGCCGTTCCGGTCCTGAACCGCCTTCAGAACTGCCATTCACCAAGACATTAGCGACAATACCTTTCGAGCCCGTTCAGCATGCCGTCGCCGAGGGGTCCCGCACGGGGCATGCGGATTGACCTGCGGCCCTGCCCGCGATCCGCCGCGCGGGCGCGGGCGCGGGCGCGGGCGAGCCGGTCGGGCGGCCCCGGCCGAGGCCCGGTCCGCGCGCTGCCCGCGAACCGCTTGCACAACCTGTAGCCGGCCTTGGGATAACCACAGATCGTTCGTGACGCCTCGCCTTGGTTGTGTCTCTTGGCTTTAGACACAACCTTGAGGCTGCTGTGCTGCCTGTGCCGATCGCGACACCGTCCGTCCACCGCGGGCAGGCGCCTCCCCGGGGCGCCGCCCGGTGGCCGGTGCTGGCCGGCCTCGTCCTCCTCGGCCTGTCGGGCGGCGCCGTCGCCCGGCCGTTCGCGGAGCCCGACGACCGGAACCTCGACCGCCACGGCCATTACCGGAGCCGGGACGGGTCCGACGTCCACCGGCCGGCCGAGAGCCTCGACGGCCGGAAGCCCGCGGGCGCCACGGCCAAGTGCCGGGATGGCACCTGGAGCTTCAGCCACACCCATCGCGGCACCTGCTCGGGCCACGGGGGCGTGTCGCGCTGGGAGGCCTGAGCCTGCACAAGTGCCTTAATTCCTATTTCGGTCGAGAGATAGGAATTTGCGCTTGACACCGGCGCGCTGCCGGGGTATCAACCAGGCACGGTCGAGACGTGTGCGGAGAGACGCCGATGTGGCCACCCCCTCCCAGCAGGGCGGACAGCCGCGCCGAGGCCCTGACGCTGCTGCGCGAGACCGACCTGACCTGCGACGCGATCGGGGCCCGTCTCGGCGTCCACCCGAAGACGGTGCACACTTGGAACGTCCGGGCCGGCTGGCCGAGGCCGCGGCGGCAACGGCCGCGGCTCCTGACGGGGCGCTGGCCCGCGGCGCGCCGGGCCGCCCTGATCCGCCTGCTGTGCACGCCGGGCGCCGATCCCGGCGACGTCACCGAGATCCTGGGGCTCGGCCGGCTCGACCCGGCGATGATGGCCACGGCCTTCGGGGCTGACCTGCCGCTGCCGCCGGCGGTCACCGGGCGCGGCGACCCCGCGGCCGACCCGGCGACCCTGCGGGCGCGCTTGCGCGCCCACATCGCCCGGCAGATCGCCGCCTTCGACGCGGCTCTGAGCGGGGCGGGGTCGGGCGCGGGCGACTCCGCCCGGGTCCTGCGCGACCTCGGCGGCCTCAAGCGGCTCCTCGACACGGTGGATGCGGAGGGCGCGCGCGGCGCCGCGGGGGAGGGGGGCGATGGCACCGGACCCGACACCGGACCCGACCTGCCCGCCCTGCGCGCGGAGATCGCGCGACGCGTTGATGGCTTTGTCCGCGGCGGGGCGGCTGCCTGACTTCCTCGGGACGCTGCCGCCGGACCTCCTCCGGGCGCTCGCGGGCGACTGGCTTCACCAGGCCCGGCCGGACCAACTGCCGCCGCCCGACGCGGCACCCTGGACCACCTGGGCGGTGATCGGCGGCCGCGGCAGCGGCAAGACCCGCACCGGGGCCGAGTGGGTCGACGCCCTCGCGCGCGGCGACCCGGCCTTCGCGGGCGCGCCGGTCGGGCGGATCGCCCTCGTGGGCGAGACCCATCTCGACGTGCGCGACGTGATGGTCGAGGGGCCGTCCGGCCTGCTCGGCCTGCCGGCGCGGGGACGGGCCCGGCCCAGCTGGTCGCCGAGCCGCCGCCGGGTGGAGTGGAGCAACGGCGCCGTCGCGCTCGCCTTCTCGGCCGAGGAGCCCGACGCGCTGCGCGGCCCGCAATTCGGCGCCGCGTGGTGCGACGAGGCCGCCAAGTGGCGCCGGCCCGAGGCGGCCTTCGACATGCTGCAGTTCGGCCTGCGCCTGGGCGCACGGCCGCGCAACCTCGTGACGACGACGCCCCGGCCGGTGCCGCTGATCCGCCGCCTGCTCGCCGACCCGCGCACGGTGGTGAGCCGCGCCCGGACCGGCGACAACGCCGCGCATCTCGCGCCCGACTTCCTCGATCAGGTGGTCGGGCGCTACGCCGGCACGCGGCTCGGCCGGCAGGAACTCGACGGCGAACTCATCGCCGACCGGGACGACGGCCTGTGGACGCGCGCCGCCCTGGAGGCTGGCCGCCTCGCCGCGGCGCCCGATCTCGGCCGGATCGTCGTGGCGGTGGATCCCCCCGCCGCCTCGGGCGCGCGCTCGGATGCCTGCGGGATCGTGGCGGCCGGGCGCGCGGGCGGGCACGCCTACGTGCTGGCCGACGCGAGCCTCGCCCGCGCCACCCCGCAGGCCTGGGCGGCCGCGGCGCTGGCGCTCTACCACCGGCTCCGGGCCGACGCCCTGGTGGTCGAGGTCAACCAGGGCGGCGAGATGGCCGCCGCCGTGCTGGGCCAGTGCGACCCCGCCGTGCCGGTGACCCGGGTCCACGCCACGCGGGGCAAGTACCTGCGCGCCGAGCCGGTCTCGCTGCTCTACGCCCGCGGGCTGGTCCACCACGTCGGCGCCTTCCCGGCGCTGGAGGACGAGCTGTGCGATTTCGGTCCGGACGGCCTGTCCGGCGGGGCCTCGCCCGACCGTCTCGACGCCCTGGTCTGGGCGCTCACGCACCTGATGCTGGAGCCCCGGGCCGCGCCCCGGATCCGGCGGCTGTGACAGGGGTAGCCAGAAACAATTCGGCGCGCTTCGGGTGAAGCGCGCCGGAGTCGGTTCGTGGTCTCTGGAACGAACTGCATGCTGTATACACAATGTCGTGCGCCAAATCTGTAGCGATCAGGCCACGGCCTCCGGTCCTGTGGTGGGAATCCCCACCGTAATTCCCCGTATTGCGCGGCTGCGGCCGGCGGATTGAGCGGCGCATCTGTCGGCTTGATCCATGCCGTCCTTCCGGCGCGCCGCGGCCCGGCCCCGAATCCTGAACCGTCGTCGATGCCCGACTCCGGCACATCGCCGTGTTCGGGTCCCCGGCGACCGATCGGGCGCTCAATCGCCGCCGCCGCCACCATCGCCGCCGCCCCCGTCGCCGCAGCTGCCGCCATCCCCGCCGTGGCAGCCGCCATCGCCGAAGCCGACGCCGCCGTCGCCACCCGAGCCGTAGCCGAGGGCGCCGGAGCGCCGAGGCCCCCGAGAGCGCGTCGCGGAGGGCATGAGGCAGCGGAGGAAGGGGACGAGCGCGATGACGAAGATCGCGAGTTCGAGGGCCTGCTTCCTGTCCATCGGAACCTCCGTCGGTTCGTCGGTCCGGGCAGTGTAGCACGGGCCGGCGCCGGGGCCGTCACGGGGGCGCGGTCAGGCTCCGCAGGGCAGCCCGGACGTCGGCGAGGGCGCCGACCAGGGCGTAGCAGGCGAAGTCGTGCGCGCCGGCGGCGGCGTTCGCCAGCCGGAAGCGGCAGCTCAGGCGGTTCGCCCCGGCCTCGGGGTCGACCGCGAAGCCCGGCCGCGGCGCGTCGGGCTCCTGCTCCGGCGGGCCCGGGGCCCAGACCGCGAGGGCGTGCGAGCCCTCCGGCGTCGCCAGGATCACCGGGTCCGGCCGCTCCCCGGCGCCGGGGTCGAGGGGTGCGATCCCGCCGGTGGCCGGGTCGAAGCGCCAGGCGGCGGAGAATTCCGCCGGCACCGCGGCGGCGAGGGGTTCGAGACGCAGCGCCGCCGCGGGCTCGGCCAGGACGAAGCTCGCCTGCACCTCCACGGCG
This sequence comes from Methylobacterium sp. C33D, assembly GCF_053345825.1. NCBI lineage: Bacteria > Pseudomonadati > Pseudomonadota > Alphaproteobacteria > Hyphomicrobiales > Methylobacteriaceae > Methylobacterium > Methylobacterium sp. C33D. The sequence goes on along the minus strand of NZ_JBKFAV010000007.1, from coordinate 87,785 downwards.
TTGCCGAGGCCCGGCAGGCCGAGGGCGACCCGCTTGCGCAGCAGCGGGGCCGGGATCGCGGGGCCCGCGGAGGCGGTCGGGCAGTCCGCGGGCGGCTCGTCGGCCGGGTCGGCGGGGCCGTCCCAGGCCATGCGGGTCTCGGTCTCGGCCCAGCTCCGGCCGGCGCGCAGGGCGCGCAGGCGGCGGGCCGCGGGCGCGCCGGTCCCGTCCTGCGGGGTGCCGGCCTCGCTCGCGCGGCGGCAGCCGGCGCCCGACCCGACCTCCGCGCGCGCCTGCAGGGCGTCGCCGGGCTCGGTGTCGGCCAGGAAGGTGACGCCGTCCCAGGTCAGCGTGTCCACCGCCCCGGCGACCCGCCGCGACAGGCGCAGGCTGATCTCGGACCGGCCGAAGGGACGCGCCAGGATCAGGGTGCCGTCGGGTTCAGGCCACGGGGGTGCGGGCGCATCGCCGGCCCGGGCCGGCGCGGCGAGGAAGGCGGCGAGGACGGCAGCGAGGAGCGCGGCGACGCGGGCACCCGCCCGGACCCGCCCTCGGAACCGCGCCTGGGGCCGTTTGGGGATCCGGGGCTGCATCGCGTGACCATAGCTCAGGAACGGACCGCCATGTCGACCCTCCTCGAACGCCTGGCGCGGGCGGCGCGACGCGCCGCCGGCGGCCCGGCCCTCGCCACCAAGGCCGCCGCGGCCCCGGCCTTCGCCCTCTACGCCGAGGGGAGGGCCAGCTGGACGCCCCGCGACCCGGCCGCGCTCGCCCGGGCCGGCTACCAGGCCAACCCGGTGGTCCACCGGGCGGTGCGGCTCGTCGCCGAGAGCGCCGCCGGCCTGCCGCTGATCGCCACCGGCCCCGGCGCCGAGCGCGCGGGCGACCTGCTCGCCCTGCTGGCGCGGCCGAACCCCCGGGAGAGCGGCCCGCACCTCCTGGAGACGCTCTACGCCGACCTTCTCCTCACCGGCACGGCCTACCTGGAGGCGGTGAGCCTCGACGGGCGGGTCGCGGCCCTCCAGGCCCTTCGGCCCGGACGGATGCGGGTGCTGCCGGGCCCGGACGGCTGGCCGGCGGCCTACCTGTACACGGCGGGCGGGCGCAGCCGCCGGTTCGACCTGCCCGAGCCGGGGACCGCCGTGGCGCCGATCCTGGCGCTGACGCTGTTCCACCCGGAGGACGAGACCGGCGGCCTCGCCCCGATCGCGGCGGCGGCCGCGGCCCTCGACATCCACAACGCCGCGAGCGCCTGGAACAAGGCGCTGCTCGACAACGCCGCCCGGCCGTCCGGCGCCCTGGTCTTCGCCGGGGCGACGCTGTCCGAGCCGCAATTCGACCGGCTGAAGGCGGAGCTCGAGGCGAACTACCAGGGCGCCGCCAATGCCGGCCGGCCGCTGCTGCTGGAGGGCGGCCTCGACTGGAAGCCGCTCGCGCTCTCGCCGCGCGACATGGATTTCGTGGCGGCCAAGGACGCGGCCGCCCGGGAGATCGCCCTGGCCTTCGGCGTGCCGCCGCTGCTGCTCGGCCTCGCCGGCGACAACACCCACGCCAACTACGCCGAGGCCAACCGCGCCCTCTACCGCCAGACGCTGATCCCCCTCGCGGCCCGCACCGCCCGGGCGCTGGCGGGCTGGCTGGAGCCCGCCTTCGGCGCGGTCGACCTCGAGCCGGACCTCGACCGGATCGAGGCGCTGGCCGGCGAGCGGGAATCCCTGTGGCGCCGGGTCCAGGCTGCGGATTTCCTCTCGGTGTCGGAGAAGCGGGAGGCCGTGGGCTACCCGCCGGCGATGCCGCGGGCGCCGGGCCCGCCCTGAGGCGCGGGGCGGGCCCTCACTGTCCCATCCGAGGATCCCCCATGGACGGCCATTTCTCCGGCTATGCCAGCCTGTTCGGCGTGCCCGATCTCGGCCGCGACGTGGTGGTCTCGGGCGCCTTCGCGGCGAGCCTCGCCCGCCGCGGGGCCGCGGGCGTGCGGCTCCTGTTCCAGCACGATCCCGCCGAGCCGATCGGCCGCTGGCTCGCCCTGCGCGAGGACGGTCGCGGCCTGTTCGCGGAGGGGCAGCTCAACCTCGCGGTGCAGCGCGGCCGCGAGGTCGACGCCCTGCTGCGCGGCGGCGGCCTCGACGGGCTCTCGATCGGCTTCCGCACGGTGCGCGCCGGGAAGGGCGCCGGCGGCGAGCGCCGGCTCCAGCAGGTCGACCTCTGGGAGATCTCGCTCGTGACCTTCCCGCTGCAGCCGGGGGCCAGGGCGCGCCCGGTCCCGAGCCCGGGCGCCGACCCGGAGGCGGACGCGATCCGCGGCCTCGCCGGCCTGATCGCGCCGAAGGGCGCCGCGAGACCTGCCGCGAGACCTGCCGCCAGACCTGCCGCGAGACCCGCCGCCGGACCCATCGCTCGGCCGCTGCCGGCCGCGCGCTCCTGACTTCCACCCCGACGAGGCCCGCCATGGACGCCCAGACCCCGATCGCCGATCCCGCCCTCGCGCCGCCCTGCGGCCTGCCGCCGCTGGAGAACAAGGCCGCCCGGCCCGAGGGCGGCCCGGTCCGCTCCGCCCTCGACGAGCTCGCCGCCGCCTTCGCGGCCTTCAAGGAGACGAACGACGCGCGGATCGACCGGATCGAGGGCCGCCTCGGCGTCGACGTCCTCACCGAGGAGAAGCTCGCCCGGATCGACGCGGCCCTCGACGCCGCCCGCACCCGCCTCGACCGGATCGCCCTGGAGCGGGCCCGCCCGCCCCTCGGCCAGCCGGACGTCCGGGAGGCGGGGGCCGCGCACGAGCACAAGGCCGCCTTCGACCTCTACGTCCGGGCGGGCGAGAGCGCCGGCCTGAAGCGCCTGGAGGCCAAGGCGCTGTCGGCCGGCTCCGGGCCGGACGGCGGCTACCTCGTCCCCGACACGATCGAGCGGACCGTGCTGGCGCGCCTCGGCCAGGTCTCGCCGATCCGGGCGATCGCCAGCGTGCAGCCGATCTCGGGCGCCCAGTACAAGCGCGCCGTCTCGGTGGGCGCGCCGGTCACCGGCTGGGCCGCCGAGACCGCGCCGCGGCCCGAGACCGCCGCGCCGGCCCTGTCGGAGATCGCGTTCCCCGCCATGGAACTCTACGCGATGCCGGCCGCCACCCAGACGCTCCTCGACGACGCCGTGGTCGATCTCGACGCGTGGCTCTCGGCCGAGGTGGAGACCGCCTTCGCCGAGCAGGAGGGCGTCGCCTTCGTCTCCGGCAACGGCGCGAGCCGCCCGCGGGGCTTCCTGAGCTACGACACGGTCGCCAACGCCGCCTGGGTGCCGGGCAAGATCGGCACGGTCGGCACCGGGGCGGCCGGGGCCTTCCCGTCGGCCAGCCCGGCGGACGTGCTGTTCGACCTGATCTACGGGCTGCGGGCGGCCTACCGGCAGAATGCCGGCTTCGTCATGAACCGGCGCACCCAGAGCGCGATCCGCAAGTTCAAGGATTCGGAGGGCAACTATCTCTGGCAGCCGCCCCTCGCCGCCGGCCGGGCCGCGACGCTGGTCGGCTTCCCGGTCACCGAGGCCGAGGCGATGCCGGACCTCGCCAAGGACAGCCTCTCGGTGGCCTTCGGCGACTTCCGCCGGGGCTACCTCGTGGTCGACCGGACCGGGATGCGGGTGCTGCGCGACCCGTACTCGGCCAAGCCCTACGTGCTGTTCTACACCACCAAGCGCGTCGGCGGCGGGGTCCAGGATTTCGACGCGCTCAAGCTGCTGAAGTTCTCCTGAGCGCCCACGGCAAGGTGGACCGCGGTGTGGCCGCGGTCCGCGTCGGCACTCAGCGGCCCGGGTTGCCGTCGCGCAGGGTGCCGGTCGGCTCCTGCACGTGCGCCTCCAGGAACCAGAGGTGCTTGTCGACCGCCCGCGAGATCTCGGTGAACAGGTCGGCCGTGCCGGGATCGCCCGCCTCGTCGGTCTCGTCGATGTTCTGCCGCACCGCGTTGGCGTAGGCGGCGTAGCTGTCGATCAGCGCGGCGATGTGGTCGGCGATGGCGTAGATGCCGGTCGGGTAGGCCGGCAGCTTGGTGCGCTCGGCGACCGTCTGGGTCGAGCCGAAGGCCGTGGCGCCGAGCTGGACCGCGCGCTCGGCGACGCTGTCGTTCAGCTCGTCGAGCTGGGTGCGGAACCCGTCGAGCATCTCGTGGACGCCGATGAATTGCGGACCCTTGAGGTTCCAGTGGGCCTGCTTGATCGCGAGCGCGAGGTCGATCCCGTCCGCGAGCCGCGCGTTCAGCGCCTCGATCGAGACCTTCTTGGCGTTCGAGTCGGTGTTGTTGCGGGTCTTGTGCGTCCGCGGGGTGTTGCTGGTGCCGGTGTCGGCCATGCTCTCGCTCCGTGAGCCGGGAAGGTTCGGATGCGAAAAGTGCCGATCGGCCCCCGGGTTCCCGCAGGCGCGAAGGATCCGGGGGAGGGCGGCGGGTTTGCCGCGGCGGGGCCGTGCCGGGGTCGTTCTAGTGGCGGCGGCCCGGGCGGGCCATCCAGTCCGACCGGGTGCCGCGGGGCGCGGTCTCGCCGACCTGGATGCGCGACAGCTCCGCCGCGCGCGCGGCGATCCAGCCGGCATGCTCGGCCACCGGGGTCACGGCGGTGAAGCCGCCGCAGGCGGTCCGGCGCGCGCCCTGCTGCAGGGCGCCGCTGGACCAGCTCACCACGCCGACGATCCGGTAGCCGCCGGGGCCGCCGGTCAGGATCGGGCCGCCGGAATCGCCCAGGCAGGCGCCGGCGCCCGAGGTCTCGGCCATGCGCCGCCGGTCGGTCACGACGGTCACCCGGTTGGCGACCTGGAGCGAGCCGATCGACACGAGGTGGGCGAGGCGCAGGGTCCGCGCCGAGTTCCGCCGGTTCTCGGCCACCACGCCGAAGCCCGCGATGTCCACGGGCTGCCCGTCGGAGATCGAGGCCGCGCCCCGGGGATCGAGGGGCACGAAGTCGTTGCCCAGCGGACGCTCGAGCTTGAGCAGGGCCAGATCGACCCCGGGCTGGTCCTCGGGCGTCGTCCCGGGCACGAAGTCCGGGTGCATGGAGGCGGTGATCACCGCGGTCCGGTGCTGGCGGAAGTTCCGGTCGACGCTGATCACCGTGTAGCCGGCCGGCCGCATCACGCAGTGGGCCGCGCTCAGCACGAGGTCCGGGGCGATCAGCGTCCCCGAGCAGATCTCGCCCTCGGTGCTCTCGATCCGGACCACGAAGCTGCGCGCCCCGTTCGGGTCCCGCGTCGTCGTGCCGTTGATCACCGCCGCGGCGGGCGTGGGCAGCAGGCCGCCGAGGGCGCCGAGCAGCGCCACGCCCAGGATCCCGCCCCACAGCCCGCCGCGCAGGCTGCGCTCGCGGGGGCCGGCCTTTCGGATCGGGCGAGGGGACATCGGGAACTCCGGGCGCGCGGAGGCGCGGGTGTGTGACGCCGGGGGCGGCGCCGCGTGAGCCTAGAGCAAGGCAATAGCCCGGCCAAGCTGAGGTTCCCCGCGCACGCGGCGCCGCGACGCTACTCCGACCAGCGCGCCGTCCGGTCCCAGCCGCCGAGCACGCGGTCGATCCAGCCCCGCTGCGGCCCCACCAGGACGCCCTGGGTCAGGCCGCCGCAGGCGCCGCCGATCCAGGCCGACAGGGCGAGGATCGCCCCGTCCGGCCCCGCGATCGGGCCGCCGGAATCGCCCTGGCAGGCGCCGCCGCCCGCGCCCTTCAGCCAGACCAGGAGGCGGCTCGGCCCGTAGGGCTCGATCACCGGCAGGCCGATGCTGCGGTAGGTGCCGGTGGAGCGCGGGTCGCCGGGCCGGGCCGCGCCGTAGCCCGCCAGGGTCAGGGTCTCGCCCGCCCGCGCCGGGGCGGCGCTCAGGGTCACGGGCGCGAAGCGCGCCGGCAGCGGCGTCGCGGTGCGCAGCAGCGCGAGATCGACGGAGCGCCGCCGGTAAGCGGCCGCGCCGGCATCGTAGCCGGGATGGAGCGCCTGCGCGGCGACGTCGACGAGCACCGGCGCCCCGGCGGCGTCGCGGAAATGGACGCGGTGCTCCCGCGCGTCGGCGAGGCAGTGGCCGGCGGTCAGCACCGTGTCGGGGGCGAGCACCACGCCGGTGCAGACGCCGCCCTTCGACGACAGGACCATCACGGCCCCGCCGGCCGGCGCCTCGGTGCCGCCGACCACCGCCCGCGCCGGGACGGCGGCGAGCGCCGGGACCGCCATCAGGGCCACCGCCAGCGCGGCGCGGGCCGCCGGGCGGCGCTTCGGGATCGGCATCGGACCACCTGCAGAGAGACGCGCGATGATCCCGTTACGCATCGCCGCCGCCGCCGTCGAGCCGGTGGGCGTGCCAGACCTGCGCGCCTACCTGCGCGTCGACTCCGACGCGGGCGCCGACGAGGACGGCCTGCTCCAGGCCCTGATCGCGGCGGCCCGCGCGAGCCTGGAGATCGAGACCCGCCGGATCCTGGTCCCGGGGCGGTACCGGATCGCCCTGACGGCTTGGCCGCCGGACGGGCAGGTGCCGCTGCCCCTGAGCCCGCTGGTCGCGGTCCTCCGCGCCGGCCTCGCGGACCCGTCCGGAAGCGTCACCGACCTCGATCCCGGGCTGGTGCGCCTCGGCCCCGACCCGGACGCAGCGCCGTCGCTGCAGGTGGATCCGGCCGCGCCGGATCCCGCCGGCCGCACCGTCCTGATCGAGGTCGCGGCCGGGTACGGCGGCGACGGGCCGCCGCTCCCCGAGCCCCTGCGCCTCGCGATCCTGCGCCTCGCCGCCGCCCGCTACGAGCGTCGCGGCGACGAGCCCGACGCCGCCCGCACCGACGCCGCCGCGCTCGCCGCGCCGTTCCGGCGCCTGCGGCTGTGATCCTCGCACCCGGAGTTCGCCCATGGCCTCCCCGTCCCAACGCCCGTCCCTCGGCGCGCGGCGGCGCCGCTTCGTGCTCGAGCGGCCCCTGGAAGAGCCGGACGGGTTCGGGGGCGTGCTGCGCCGCTACGTGGCCGGCCCGGTCCTGTGGGGCGCGATCGCCCCGGCAGGGCTGGCCGACCGACCGGCCGGCGGCCGCACCGACACGCTGCCCGCCTACCGCGTCACCCTGCGCAGCCGGTCCGCGCTCGACCCGACGATGCGGCTCGCCGCGGGGCCGCGCCGCTTCGCGATCCGCGCCGTCGCCGAGCCCGACGCGCGGGGCCGCGACCTGATCTGCCACGTCGAGGAACTGCCCGGGGAGGGCCGGTCGTGAGCGATCCGGGCCCGCTCCTGGCGCTCCGGGCGGGCCTGATCGCCCGCTTCGCCGCCGACGCCGACCTGGCCGCCCTGCTGGGCGGACGCGTCCGGCTCTACGACGAGCCGCCGCGGGGCACGCTCCCGGTCTACGCGCTGTTCGGCGATGCCGAGATCGCCGACGAATCCGTCGACGGCGCCGAGCGCCACCGGCACAGCCACGCGATCGCGGTGATCGCCCGGGCCGGCTCGGTGCGCACCGCCCTCGACGCCGCGGCGCGGATGGCGGCCCTGCTCGCCGACGGGGCGACACCCCTCGTCCTGCCCCTCGTGGACTGCCGGCTCGTCACCCTCCGGGTGCGGGCCGTCCGCGCCCGCCGCGACGCCCGGACCGGCGAGGCGCGGGCGACCCTGACGGTCGAGGCCGTCACCGAGAACCTGTGAGGAGGGTGCCGATGGGCGCGCAGAAGGGCAAGGACCTGCTGATCCGGGCCGGCGACGGCGCGGGCGGCTTCGCGGCGGTGGCGGGCCTGCGCAGCCGCCAGATCACCCTCAACGCCGAGACCGTCGACGTCACCAGCGCCGATTCCGCCGGGCGCTGGCGCGAGCTGCTCGCCGGGGCCGGGGTGCGCCGCGCCGCGATCGCCGGCTCCGGCGTGTTCCGCGACCAGGCCTCGGACGCGCGCCTGCGGCTGCTGTTCTTCGAGGGCGCGGTCGAGGCGTTCCAGATCGTGATCCCGGATTTCGGGACCCTGGAGGGGCCGTTCCAGATCGCGAGCCTGGAGTACCGGGGCGACCATGCCGGCGAGGTCACCTTCGACATGAGCCTCGAATCCGGCGGCGCGCTCGCCTTCGCGGCGGTGTGAGCGCCGTGGCCAACCGGATCCGCGGCGAGGTGCCGCTCACCCTCGGCGGGCGGCGCTACACGCTCTGCCTCACGCTCGGGGCGCTCGCCGAGCTGGAGGCCGCGCTCCGGGCCGGCGACCTCGCGGGCCTCGCCGCGCGCTTCGCGGGCGGGCGCGTCTCGGCCCGCGACCTGATCGCCCTCCTGGGCGTCGCCCTGCGGGGCGGCGGCCACGACCTCGACGACGCGGCGGTGGCGCGGCTGCCGCTGGCGGGCGGGCTCGACGCCGTCTCGGTTGCCCTGGGCGACGTCCTGGCGGCGGCCTTCGGGGAAGCGCCGGGCGGGGAAGCGCCGGGCGGGGAAGCGCCGGGCGGGGAAGCACAGGGCGGGGAAGCACAGGGCGGGGGGGCGCCGAGCCTGGCAAACCCTCCGTAGGGCCGGACGCGGACCCGCCGCGTCCGGCCCCGTGGCGCTTCCCCTGGGACGACGCCCTCTCCCTCGGTCTCGGAGCGCTGGGCTGGCGGCCCCGCGACTTCTGGTCGGCGACGCCGCGGGAACTCGCCGCCGCGCTCGGCCGGCGCCCCGGCCCGGAACCTCTGAGCCGCGCCGCCTTCGCGCGGCTCCTCGCCGCCCATCCCGATCCACCGTGAGGCACCGCCATGGCCGAGACCGACCCGCAGACCGATCCGCAGACCGATCCGCATGCCGATCCGTATGCCGACCCGCTGGCCGACGACCGGATCCGGCAGCTCGAGACCCTGGACCGGCTGGCGCAGAGTTTCGGCCGCAGCCTCGACACGGCGCTGACCCGCGGGGCCGCGTCCGGCCGCAGCCTCGACGGCGTGCTCGGGACGATCGGGGCGCGCCTCGCCGGCGTCGCGGCGCGGGCGGCGGCCGGGCCGATCCAGTCGGGCCTCACGGGCCTCATCGGCGCGATGCTGGGCTCCGGCGCGGAGACCGGCTTCGCCCGCGGGGGCGTGTTCCGGGGCGGCCGCGTCCAGCCCTTCGCCGCCGGCGGCGTCGTGGCCGCGCCGACCTACTTCCCGATGGCGGGGGGTGCCGGCCTCATGGGCGAGGCCGGCCCGGAGGCGATCCTGCCTCTCGGCCGCGGGCCGGACGGCCGCCTCGGCGTGGCGGCGGGCGCCGCCGCGGCGCGGCCGGTCTCCGTGACGGTCCATATCGCGACCCCCGATCCGGGGGCCTTCCGCCGCTCCGAGGCGCAGGTGACCGCGAGCCTCGCCCGGGCGGTGGCGCGCGGCCAGCGGGCGACGTGACGACGCCCGCCGCCGATGCCCGTTCCGGAAGCCGAGTTCGCCATGGCCGACGATTTCCACGAGGTGCTGTTCCCCCTCGACGTCTCGCTGCGCGCCGGCGGCGGCCCGCAGCGGCTCACCGAGATCGTGACCCTGGCCTCGGGCCGGGAGCACCGGAACGGCCGCTGGGCCGATTCCCGCCGCCGCTACGAGGCCGGCTTCGGGCTGCGCGGCCTCGACGCCCTGCACGCCGTGCTGGCCTTCTTCGAGGAGCGGCGCGGGCGGCTCTACGGCTTCCGGTTCCGCGACCGGGTCGACAGCCGCTCCGGACTGCCCGGCCGGCCGATCGGCGCCCTCGACCAGCCGCTCGGCACCGGCGACGGCGCCACCGCGTCCTTCCCGCTGGTCAAGACCTACGGCGCCGGCTTCGCGCCCTACCGGCGCCGGATCGCCAAGCCGGTGGCGGGCAGCGTCCGGGTCGCGGTGGCGGGCCGGGAGGTCGAACCCGGCGCCTGTGCGTGCGACCCGACCACCGGCCTCGTCGTCTTCGCGCCGGGCCACGTCCCGCCCGCCGGCGCCGCCGTGACGGCGGGCTTCACCTTCGACGTGCCGGTCCGCTTCGACACCGACGCGCTGACGATCGACCTCGCCGCCTTCACGGCCGGCGAGATCCCGAAGGTGCCGCTCGTCGAGATCGTGCCCTGAGGAGGCGGGACCCCATGCGCGACATCCCGGAAGCCTTCGCGGCCCATCTCGCCGGCGGGGTGACGACCCTGTGCCGCTGCTGGTCGCTGCGGCGGCGGGACGGGCTCGCCCTCGGCTTCACCGACCACGACCGCGACCTGACCGTCGCGGGCCTCGTCCACGCCGCCCGAACCGGGCTGGAGGCGGCCGAGGCCGGTGCCGAGCTGGGCTTCGCGGTCTCGGGCGGCGACGTGGCCGGGGCGCTGAGCGGCCTCGGCCTCACCGAGGCGGACATCGCCGGCGGCCTCTACGACGGCGCCGCCGTGGAGACCTGGCTGGTCGACTGGACCGAGCCCGAGACCCGGCTCCTCCTCGACGTCGCCACGATCGGCGAGGTGCGCCGGGACGGCGACGCCTTCGTGGCCGAGCTGCGCGGCCTCGCGCACCGGCTCGGTGCCGAGCGGGGCCGCACCTACCGGGCGACCTGCGGCGCCGATCTCGGCGATGCCCGATGCCGGGTGGACCGCGCCGCGTGGACGACGGCCGGCCGGGTGACCGGCGTCCCGGAGCCGGCCACGCTCGCGGCGGCGCTCGCCGGGTCCTTCGCGGACGGCCTGTTCACCGGCGGGCGGCTGACCTGGACGATGGGCGCCAATGCCGGGCTCGCGGCGGACGTGCGCCTCCAGTTCGGGCCGCTGATCGAGCTCTGGACGGTGCCGCCCCGGCCGGTCGCCGCCGGCGACGGGTTCAGCCTCACGGCCGGGTGCGACAAGCGCCTCGCCACCTGCCGCGACCGCTTCGCCAACGCGGTCAATTTCCAGGGCTTCCCGCACATGCCCGGCAACGACGCGGTGATGCGGGCGGTCCCGGGCTCGGACCCGATCCTCGACGGCGGGAGCCTGTTCCGATGAGCGCGATGCGGCGCGAGAGCGGCCGAGATATCGGTGTCGCGGCGCTCGGCGAGGCGCGGCTCTGGCTGGGCACGCCCTACCGCCACCAAGCGTCGCTGCGCGGCGTGGGCTGCGACTGCCTGGGCCTGCTGCGCGGGGTCTGGCGCGGGCTCTACGGCGCCGAGCCGGAGGTGCCGCCGCCCTATTCCGGCACCTGGGCGGAATCGGCCGCGCCCGGGACCGACCCGCTCACCGAGGCGGCCGCCCGCCACCTCGTGCCGGTGCCCGGATGCCTGCCGGGCGCGGCGCCCCGGGCGGGCGACGTCCTGCTCTTCGCCTTCCGCCGCCACCTGCCGGCCCGCCACTGCGCCATCGCCACCGGCGCCGGCGCGATGATCCACGCCCACGACGGGGCCGCCGTCACCGAGGTCGCGCTCACCGGATGGTGGCGGCGGCACGCGACGGGGGTGTTCCGGTTTCCGGAGGTCCCCACAGGCTGCGGCGACGCGGAGTCCGACCTGCAGCCCGGCCCCGGTGAGCGCCGAGGCCGGCGTGTCGCGGGCGAGTCGGTCGATCCCGGAGCCCCACCATGGCGACGCTGATCCTGTCCTCGGCCGGCGCGGCGGTCGGCACCGCCCTCGGAGGCCCGATCGGCGGCCTGGTCGGGCGCGCGCTCGGCTCGGTCGCGGGCGCGGCCCTCGGCGGCGCCCTGTCGGGGGCCGGGCGGCACGCGCGCCTCGTCGAGGGGCCGCGGCTCGCCGACGTCGCCGGGCTCACCTCCACCGAGGGCGATCCGATCCCCCGGGTCTACGGGCGGGCGCGGATCGGCGGCACCCTGATCTGGGCGACCCGTCCGCTGGAGGTCGCCAACACCACCGTCGCCCGCGCGGCCGCGCCCGCCAAGGGCTTGGGCGGGCTCGCGGGCGGCCCGAGGACCGTCACCACCCGCTACAGCTACTTCGCCAACATCGCGGTCGGGCTGTGCGAGGGCGAGATCGCCTGCGTCCGCCGGATCTGGGCGGACGGGCGGGAGATCGACCAGACCGGCCTGACCCTGCGGGTCCATACCGGCGGCCCCGGCCAGGAGCCCGACCCGCTGATCGTCGCCAAGGAGGGCGCGGCGAACGCACCCGCCTATCGCGGCCTCGCCTACGTGGTGTTCGAGAACCTCGCCCTCGCGAATTTCGGCAACCGCGTCCCGCAATTCGCCTTCGAGGTGATCCGCCCGGTCAACGGCCTGTTCGACCGGGTGCGCGCCGTCGACCTGATCCCCGGCGCCAGCGAGTTCGGCCTCGATCCGGACCGCGTCACCGTCGATCTCGGGCTCGGCCGCACCGAGGCCGCCAACCGGCACCAGCTCCAGCGCGGCACCGACGTGATCGCCTCCCTCGACGCGCTCCAGGCGCTGTGCCCGAACCTGCGCCGGGTCGCCGTGGTGGCGACGTGGTTCGGCACCGACCTGCGGGCGGGATCCTGCCGGGTCGTGCCCAGGGTCGAGGCCGCCGGCAAGCGGGCCCGGCCGGAGGATTGGCGCGTCGCCGGGATCGCCCGCGACCGGGCCGAGACGGTCTCGACCCTGCCGGACGGCAGCCCGGCCTACGGCGGCACGCCGGCGGATGCGGGCCTGACCCGGCTGGTCGCCGAGCTGGCGCGCCGGGGGCTGGCGGTGTCGCTCTACCCGTTCGTCATGATGGACGTGCCGGCCGGCAACGCGCTCCCCGATCCGCACGCCCCCGGCGCCGCGCAGCCCGCCTATCCCTGGCGCGGCCGCATCACCTGCGACCCGGCCCCCGGCCGTCCGGGGAGCCCGGACGGGACCGCCGCGGCCGACGCGCAGGTCGCGGCCTTCTTCGCGGGCGGCTACCGCGACGCGGTCCTGCACTACGCCGACCTCGCGGCCGGCTGGGCGGCCTCGGGCGCGCCGCTCGCGGCCTTCGTGATCGGCAGCGAGCTCGTCGGCCTGACCCGGGTGCGCGGCGCGGCCGGCTACCCGGCGGTGCAGGCCCTGCGCGCGCTCGCCGCCGCGCTCCGCGACCGCCTCGGCCCGGCCGTCACCCTGGTCTACGCGGCGGACTGGACCGAGTACGGCGCCCATGTGGGCGACGGCGGCGCCACCGTCCGGTTCCCCCTCGACGACCTGTTCGCCGACCCGAATATCGGCGCCGTCGGGATCGACTGGTACCCGCCCGTCTCCGACTGGCGCGACGACCCGGACCACGCCGATCTCGCGCTGACGGGCGACATCGCCGACCGGGCCTATCTGAAGTCCCGGGGGGCGTCCGGCGAGGCCTTCGACTGGTACTACGCCGATGCCGCCGACCGCGCCGCCCAGGCCCGCCGGCCGATCACCGACGGCGCCGCCGGCAAGCCGTGGCTCTACCGGGCCAAGGACCTCGTCGCGTGGTGGTCGAGCCCGCACGTGGAGCGCGACGGCGGCGTCGAGACCCGCACCACCGCCTGGGTGCCGGCCGGCAAGCCGATCTGGCTCACCGAGATCGGCGTTCCGGCGGTGGACAAGGGCACCAACGGCCCCAACGTCTTCCCGGACCCGAAATCGTCCGAGAGCGCCTTCCCGCCGGGATCCCGCGCCCTGCGGGACGAGCTGATCCAGCTCCGCGGGCTGGAGGCCGTGATCGCGCGGTTCGACCCGGCCGTGCCGGGCTTCCGGGAGGCCGACAACCCGGTCTCGCCGGTCTACGGCGGCCGCATGGTCGATCCCGACGGGATCTTCGTCTGGGCCTGGGACGCGCGGCCCTTCCCGGCCTTCCCGACGGTGCGGGGCGTCTGGGCCGACGCCGCCAACTGGCGCGTCGGCCACTGGATCACCGGCCGGATCGAGGGCTGCGACCTCGACCTGCTGGTCCAGCGGATCCTGGCGGATTTCGGGTTCGACGCGCCGGTCTCCGTGGAGGCCGCCGCCTATCTCGACGGCTACGTGATCGACCGGCCACTCACGGCGCGGGGCGCCCTGGAGACCCTCGCGGAGGTCTACGGCCTCGACGTCTCGGCGGTGGCCGGGACCCTGCGGCTGCGCGGTCCACGGCGCGACCGGCCCGCGATCCTGGCCGAGGGCGACCTCGTCCGGCTGTCGGAGGAGCGGCCGGTCCTGCACCAGGTCCGGGCCGAGGAGAGCGCCCTGCCGCGCTCCGTGGAACTCGCGATCACCGATTCCGAGAGCCCGGATTACCGCCGCGCCGCGGCCTCGGCCGTGCGGCCCGCCGGCCTGCGGCGGCGCGAGACCCGGGTCGAGGCGGCGATCGTCACCCGCCGGGAGACCGCCGACGGGCTGGCGGAGGCGCTGCTCGACCGGCTGATCGCGGCCCGCGACACCGCGGTGTTCACGCTGAGCCCGCGCCGGGTCGAGCTGGAGCCCGGCGACCTCCTGGCGGTCCCGGCGGACGTGCCCGGCGGCGCGGTCCTGCGCCGGATCGACCGGATCGACGACGCGCCCACCGGCCGCCGGATCGAGGCGAGCGGCGTGCCGCCCCGGGCGGGGCCCGGGCGCGGGCTGCCCCGCGCGATGGCCCTGGCCGAGGTGGCGCCGCCATCCTTCCCGGGACCGCCGCTCGCCCTCGCCCTCGACCTGCCGGTCGACCGCGGCGAGCCCACGATCCTGCAGTCCTGCGCGGTAGCGGCCGAGCCCTGGCCCGGCGCCGTCGCGATCTGGCGCGCCGCGGGCGACGGGCCGCTCGCCCTGCACCGCCTCGTCGACTACCCGGCCTGCCTCGGGCGCACCCTGTCGGCGCTGCCGCCCGGCCCGCTCTGGCGGATCCAGAGAGGCGTGCACCTCGACGTCGCCCTGCGGCGCGGCGCGACCCTCGCGTCGATCGGGGCGGGCGCGATGCTGGCCGGGGGCAACCTGTTCGCCCTGCTCGGCGCGGACGGGACCGTGGAGCTGCTCGGCGCCGCGTCCGCGGTCCTGACCGGGCCCGACGCCTACCGGTTGTCCGGGTTCCTGCGCGGGCTCGCGGGCAGCGAGGCGGCGGCGGGGCGGGTCAGCCCGGCGGGGAGCCTGATCGTCCGCCTCGACGACGGTGCCGTGACGCCCCTGGTCGACCGGCTGGACGAGGTCGGCCGCGCGTTCCGCTACCGGATCGGGCCGGCGGACCGCGATCCGGCCGATCCGGCCTTCACCGAGATCACCGCCACGGCCGGCCTCGCGGCGCTGATGCCCCTGCGGCCGGTCCACCTGCGGGCGCGGCGCGCGACCGACGGCGTGCGGCTCTCGTGGATCCGCCGGGCCCGTCGCGACGGCGACTCCTGGGAGCCGGCCGAGATCCCGCGCGACGAGCCGGAAGCCTACGCGGTGACGGTGTTCTCGGCCGCCGGCGCGGCCCTGCGGACGGTCCGGGCCGAGGCCCAGCACTGTCTCTACGCGGACGAGGCGGCCGATTTCGGCGGCGCCCAGACGCATCTCGACGTCGCGGTGGCGCAGATCGGTCTCGTCGCCGGCCCCGGCCCCGCCCGCCGCGTCCGAATCCCCGTCCGCTCGGCCTGACTGTCCGGGAGCCGCCCCATGTCCGACGCCACGCCCCGTCTCGGCCTGCCGCTGATCGCCGCGAGCCAGGCGCAGAAGCACGTCACCCACAACGAGGCGCTCGACCTCCTCGACGCGCTGGTCCAGCTGGCGTGCCTGGACAAGGACCTCGCCGCGCCGCCCCCGGCCCCCGCGGAGGGCGACCGCTACCTCGTGGTCGCCGCCGAGCCCGGGGGCGCCTGGGCGGGGCTCGCGGGCCAGGTGGTGCGCTACGCCGACGGCGTCTGGACCGGCGCGGTGCCGCGGGCCGGCTGGCTCGCCTGGCTGATCGACGAGGCCGACCTCTACGTGTTCGACGGCGCGGCCTGGACGAGCCTCCGCCGGATGCTGGGCGCGCTCCAGAGCGTCGCCCGTCTCGGGATCAACACGGCCGCCGACGCCACGAACCGCCTCGCGGTGAAGTCCGATTCCGCGCTCCTGACCTGGGACGACGCCACGCCGGGCACCGGCGACATGCGGGTCTCCGTCAACCGGCAATCCGCCGCACGCGACGCCGCGCTGGTCTTCGAGACCGGCTACGCGGCGCGGGCGCTGCTGGGCACCCTCGGCAGCGACGACTTCACCCTGAAGGTCTCGCCCGACGGGGCCGCGTTCGCCACGGCGCTCACCGCCTCGGCCCGGACCGGCGGGATCGACTTCGCCTCGGCCGAGACCGCCCTCGCGGCCGCGCCGACCACCGACCTCGGCGCGAGCGGCACGCGGCGGGTCCTCGTCACCGGCGCGGCGCGGATCGCGAGCTTCGGCGCCGCCGCCGACCGGGAGCGGTTCGTGCGCTTCGCGGGCGCCGCGACCCTGGTGCACGATCCCGAGGCGCTGGCGCTGCCGACCCGGGCCGATCTCGTCACGGCCCCCGACGACACCTGCATCGCCACCTCGGACGCGGCGGGCCGCTGGCGCGTGCGCCACTACCAGCGGGCCGACGGGACGCCGCTGGCGACCGGCGCGCAGGCCCTCGCCGCGAACGGATCGATCCGGCTCCCGGGCGGCCTGATCGCGCAGTGGGGGCTCGTCACCGCGGCCGAGGCGGATGTCGCGGTGGCGTTCGGCATCGCCTTCCCGGGACACTGCCTCGGCGTCTGGGCGCAGCCGGTCGCCGGCGCCGGCGACGCACTCCACGCCGCGCAGGTCAGCGAGGTGGCGGCGACCGGTTTCACGCTCCGCAGACGCCGCGCGACGGCCGGCGCGGTGGCGGGCGTCGGGTCGGTGCCGACCTACTGGCTGGCGCTGGGCGCCTGAGCGCCCGACCCCGCGGCCGCCGTCATTCCGGAACGGCGCCGAGGGCGCGGAGCATCGCCGGCTCGACGGCCGCGTAGCCCGCCGCGTTCAGGTGGATGCCGTCGTCGGTGAAGTCCCGCCGGAGCGCCCCCGCCTCCGTGGCGAGCGGCGGCCCGTAATCGACGAGGCGGGCCGGACCCGCCGCGCAGTAGGCGCGCAGCCACCCGTTCAGGGCGCGGATCCGCGCCACCGGCCGCAGCTCGGGGCGCCAGCCCCAGAAATCGCTCGGCATCACGGTGCCGATCGTGAGCGGCAGCCCGGCCGCGAAGGCCATCCGCGCCATCGCCATGATGTTCCCGGCGATCGCCCGGTCCGGGACCGGGCCGCCGATCTCCGCGATGTCGTTGATCCCGCAGAGCAGATGAACGCCCCGGGCGCCGGCCGCGTCCCGCAGGAAGCGCGCCCGGATCTGCCCGCTCGTCTCGCCCGGCACGCCCCGGGCCACGAAGCCGTGGCGCGCGAAGGTCTCGGCCCGCACCGCGCCCCAGGCGGCGGTGATCGAGTCGCCGATGAACACGAGCGGCCGGTCCTGTCCGCGTCCCACGCTTCCCCCTCGGCGCCGCCCACGGCGCCGGCCGCCTTAGCCCGGCGCGCCCGGGGAGGCCAGTTCCGGAGCAAGCCCATGCCGCCATCCGACCCGGCCGCGCGGGAGCCCTTCGCCGCCGCCTGCCGCCGCCTCGGCCCGCGGCTGATGCGCGATCTCGGCCTGAGCGACGTCCAGGCCGCCGGCCTGCTCGGCAATCTCGGCCACGAGACCGCCGGGTTCCGCCGCCTCCAGGAGGTCGCCCCCGCGGTGCCGGGCTCCCGCGGCGGCTGGGGGCTCGCCCAGTGGACCGGCCCCCGGCGCGGCGCCATGGAGGCGTGGTGCCGGGCGCGCGGCCTCGATCCCGCCGACCCCGAGGCGAGCTACGGCTACCTCTGCGCCGAGCTGCGCGGAACCGAGGCGCCGGCCCTCGCAGCGCTGCGGGCCACCACCACCCTCGCTGCCGCCACCGAGGCGGTCTGGCGCCGCTACGAGCGGCCCGGCGTCGTGGCGCCCGCGCGCCGGCTCGCCTGGGCGCGCCGGGCCCTCGCCGCCCTCCGCGACGCTCCCGCCGCCACGCCGGGCAGGCCCTGACCGTCGTCACCCCATCCCGAGCCGGCCGGGTCCGCCGCGCGCTCATCCACGGAGTTCCACGATGTCGCACCGTATCCGCGCGGCCCTCGTCCTGGCCGGCACGAGCCTGCCGCTCGCCGCCCTCGCCGGCCCCGCGTTCGCCCGTGCCTCGGCGTCCGTCACGGGCCCGGCGCTGCCGTGGGGCGACTGGCTCGCCGGGCTGCTCCAGCCGGTCACGGCCGCCCTCGTGCCGCTCGCCGCCGCCGCCGTCACCGCCGGCATCGCCCGGGTCGCGCCCTGGGCCGCCTCGGTGCTCACCCGCGACCGGATCGAGGCCGCGATCCGCGCCGGGGCCGAGTTCGGCCAGAACGCCGTGGCCGGGGCCGCCCGGGGCCGGACCGTCAGCGCGGATCTCGGCGCCGCGGTGGTGGCCGCCGGCGCCCGGCACGTGCTCGCCACCGCCCCCGCGCACGTCGTGCGAAAGGCGGGCGGTGCCGAGGGCGTGGCCGCGCGGATCTTCCGCGCTCTGCCGCTCGATCCGCAGGCGAGCGCCGCCAACGTCCTCGTCCCGGCGCTCGCGCAGCTGCGCGGGGCGGACAAGCGCCCGGCCTGAGGCCGGGCGTCGCCGCCCCGGCGGCACAGGGGGGCCGTGAAACAGGGATCGTCACCATGAAGCCCCTCCGCACCGAGACGCGGCGGCCCGCGCACCCCGAGGACGCGGCCGGCGCGGGGGTCGCCCTCGGCGGGCGGCCCCGGACGATCCGGTTCCCGCCCGTCTGGCACGCGTGGTTCGCCCGCCAGTCCGAGCCGCGACTCGCCGCCCTCGACGAGCTGGTCGACGCGCATCTCGAGCGCCGCGCGCTGCGCCGCTACCTGCGCCGGCTCAAGCACGCGGCGGTACTCGCCTTCGTCGCCGCGGCGGCGGCCGCGCACTGGTTCTCCGACCAGGTCGCGTGGCTCGCCGCGCATGTCCCGGCCCTGCGGGCCCTCTGGAAGCTGCTGACGGGAGCGTGAGATGCGCCTGCGCTGGGACAGGGTCCTCGACCGGGCGTGGCTCGCCCTGGCGGCCGCCGCGGCGGTGACGGTCGCCGTCCACGAGGGCGCGGCGGTCGGCCGGCGGGCCTGGACGCTCGAGTCCGCCGGCGCCGCGCTGGCCGCGCCGGCGGGATCCGGCCGGGCCGTCCCGCCGGCCCGCGCCGCCGCCTGCGGTCCCGGGCCGGCGCCGTCACCGTGAGACCGGCCGCGGCGCCTGTGGGAAGCGGCGCGCGGCGTGGAACCGGGCGCCGCCTCGGCCGTCATGTCCGCACGATGCCGCCCGCCACCGAGTCAACCGCGAAGGGACTGTCCGGACCGCCGCCGACGAATGCCGGGGCCGACGCACGGCTACGTATTCAGGACGCATTCAGTGCCCTGGGCTCACATCGTCTGCCAATGCGCTACGCCATCGCCCTCGTCGCCATCAGCCTGACCGCCGCGGCCCTCGCCGCGGGCGGTCTCGGCTCCATGGCCGATGACGGGCCGGCCCCCCAGACGGGCGCGGTGTCCAGCCAGGCGCCGCTGCGGATCGAGAGCTGCCTGTCCCCCGCCGACCTCCGCGAGGAGGTCGGCGAGCGGCGGGTGATCCCTCCGGTCGCGGCGATCCGCGCCGCCCGCACGGTGATCCCCCGGGCCGAGATCCAGCGGGCGAGCCTCTGCCGCCACGCGGACGGTCTCGTCTACATGCTCACCGCCTTGCGCCGGGACGGGCATTTCGTGCACGTGATTGTCGATGCGCGCACCGGCACCGTGGCGGGACAGTATTGAGCGGGCGCCGGGACCGTTTCGGAGGGAGTGAGCCGTGCGTCTGCTGGTTGTGGAGGATGACAAGGACATCAATCGGCAGGTCGTGGCCGCGCTGGAGGAGGCCGGCTACGTCGCCGACAAGGCCTATGACGGCGAGGAGGGCGGCTATCTCGGCGAGAGCGAGCCCTACGACGCCATCATCCTCGACATGGGCCTGCCCAAGGCCGACGGCGTCACGGTGCTGCAGAAGTGGCGCCGGGCCGGCGTGAAGACCCCGGTGATCATCCTCACGGCCCGGGACCGCTGGTCCGACAAGGTCGACGGCTTCGACGCCGGCGCCGACGACTACGTCACCAAGCCCTTCCACATGGAGGAATTGATGGCCCGGGTGCGCGCCCTGCTGCGCCGCGCCGCCGGCCACGCCACCAGCCAGATCGCCTGCGGGCCGGTGACCCTCGACACGCGCTCCGGCAAGGTTTTCGTCGACGGCGCCCAGGTGAAGCTGACGAGCCACGAGTACCGGCTGCTCTCCTACCTGATGCACCATACCGGCCGGGTCGTGTCCCGCGCCGAACTCACCGAGCACCTCTACGACCAGGATTTCGACCGCGACTCGAACACGATCGAGGTGTTCGTGGGCCGCCTGCGCAAGAAGCTCGCGGTGGACCTGATCCAGACCGTCCGCGGCCTCGGCTACCTCGTGGATCCCAACCAGCCGCCGGCCCGGATGTGAGCGCGGCCGCGCGTTCCGGCACGCCGGCCGCCCTGGAGGCCGCGCCGGGCTTCCGCGACCGCGCGGCGCGGATCGGCGTCGGGGCGGCCGCGCGCGTCGCCCGCGGACCCCTCGACGATCGCGTCGACGGTCGCCTCGTCCACGACTCGGCGCCGCCCGTCTGAGCGACCGACGCCTCCATGATCGACCTCATCGGCCTCTTCTCCCTGCGCCGCCGCTCCATCGCGGTGCGACTCGCCGTGTCGGCGTTCCTGTCGAGCTCCGCGATCCTGCTGATTGCGGCCTGGATCCTCACGACCCTCTACCGCGAGAACACCGAGCGCTCCTTCGACAGCCGGCTCCTCGTCTTCGCCAACAATCTCGCCACCGACCTCGTGTCGCCCAACGACCCCGAGAGCCGGACCTTCTCGCTCGGCGACCCGCGCTTCGATCTGCCCCTGTCCGGCTGGTACTGGCAGGTCGGCAAGCCCGACGCGAAGCCGCGCGACGTGCGCACCTCCCGCTCCCTGGTGGGCGTGCCGCTCCCGCCCGCCACCGATTCCGACGGCAAGGTCGGGGTCGGGCAGATCCGCCAGGGCTACGGCAAGGGGCAGGACGGACGCCTCCTGCGCATCATGGAGCGCGACGTCGATCTCGGCGAGGAGGGCCGCTACACGGTCCGGGTCGCGGGGCCAGCCGACGAGATCGTCAACGACGTCGACCGGTTCCGGAACTCGCTGACCATCACCTTCGGCCTGCTCGGCCTGTCGCTGGCGATCACCACCCTGCTGCAGATCCGGTTCGGCCTCGCGCCGCTCAAGAAGATGCGGGCCGCGCTCGGCGCCGTCCGCCGGGGCGAGGCCGACCGCATCACCGGCACCTATCCCCGCGACATCGCGCCGCTCACCGGCGAGGTGAACCTCCTGATCGAGACCAACCGCGAGATCCTGGAGCGCGCCCGGACGCAGGTCGGCAACCTCGCCCACGCCCTGAAGACGCCGCTCTCGATCATCGTCAACGAGGTCGGCGCCTCCGACGCCCCCGAGGAGCTGGCGCAGAAGATCCGCGAGCAGGCCGCGGTCATGCGCGATCAGGTCAACTACCACCTCGACCGGGCCCGCGCCGCGGCGCTCGCCGGCACGCTCGGCACCTCCACGGAGGTGGAGCCGGCGCTCGCCGGCCTCGTGCGCACCTTCGGGAAGATCTACCGCGACAAGGACATCGCCTACGACGTCCACGTGCCGCCGGGCCTGCGCTTCCGCGGCGAGCGCCAGGATTTCGAGGAGATGGTCGGCAACCTCGTCGACAACGCGTCCAAGTGGGCCCACGGCCGGGTGGCGATCCGGGCCGAGGCGGTGAGCAAGGACGATTATCCCCACCTCGTCGTCGCCATCGAGGATGACGGTCCGGGCCTGCCGCCGGAGGCCCGGCAGGCCGTGCTCGGCCGGGGGCGCCGCCTCGACGAATCGAAGCCCGGCTCCGGCCTCGGCCTGTCGATCGTGGCCGACCTCGCCGCCCTGTACCGGGGGCGCTTCACCCTGGAGGAGGCGGCGCTCGGGGGCCTCCGGGCGGTGCTGGAGGTGCCGGGCGACCTGCCGGTCGGCACCCCGGCCCACTGAGGCCGCCGCCGCGCTCCGGGCACGGGCCGGGCGACGCCCGCGCGGCGGCGCGCGGCCTCATGGATCCGCCCGGGGCCTTGTCATCGCAACAGAGTTGCGTGACACCGTGCCGCCGTCGGGAGGCGTCGTGGCGTCACGCTGCCGGCTCCACATGGCGTGGGGAGGGGCGGGCCGGTCCGGCTCGTTGGCGATAAGGTCCATGACGGCGATCTGGTTCATCCTGGCGGCCATGACCGCGGCGGCCGTGCTCGGCCTGCTCTGGCCGATGTCGCGGCGCGCCGCCGTACCGACCGGCGAGGCCGGCGGCAGCGGGCTCGCCACCGAGACGGCGTTCTACGAGGACCAGGTCGCCGAGATCGAGCGCGACCGCGAGCGCGGCCTGATCGCCCCCGACGAGGCCGAGACCGCCAAGGCCGAGGCGGGGCGCCGCCTGCTCCGGGCGAGCCGCGAAGCGCAGCGCGAGGCCGAGGATGACGGCCTCGCCGAGGCCGCGCGCCCTGCCGAGCCGCGCCTGCGCCGCCGGCGCGCCGCCTCGGCCTTCGCGCTCTCCACCATCCCCCTCGTGGCGCTCATCGCCTACGGGCTGTACGGGTCGCCCGAGGTGCCGGCGCAGACCGAGGCCGACCGGCAGGCCGCCCGCGGCGGCGCCGACGAATTGATGAAGGCGGTCGGCCAGATCGAGGCGCGCCTCGCCCGGGACCCGAACGACGCCCGCGGCTGGGCGGTGCTCGCCCCGGTCTACATGCGCACCGGCCGCTTCGACGACGCCGCCCGCGCCTACGCCAACATCGCGCGGATCAAGGGCGAGACCGCCGACCTCCTGGCCGACCAGGGCGAGGCGCTCACGGCCGCCGGCGACGGCACCGTCTCGCCCGAGGCCAAGGCGCTGTTCGAGAAGGCGCAGGCCAAGGAGCCGAACGCGCCCAAGCCCCGCTTCTACCTGGCCCGCGCGGCCGAACAGGCCGGCGACACCGGCGAGGCGATCCGCCAGCTCACCGAACTCGAGGCCGCCAGTCCGCCGAACGCCCCCTGGCTCGGGATCGTCAAGCAGAGCCTCGCCCGCCTCAAGGGCGAGCCGCCGCCGCCCGCGACCCCGCAGGCTGCCCCGAAGATCCCGGCGGAGCAGCAGGCGGCGATCCGCGGCATGGTCGACGGGCTCGACGCGCGCCTCAAGACCGGCGGCGGCACCCCCGACGAGTGGCTGCGGCTCGTCCGGTCCCGGATGGTCCTCGGCGAGCGCGAGCAGGCGACCGACGCCCTGGCCCGGGCGCGCGCGGCCCTCGCGGGCGACCCGCAGGGCCTCGCCCAGGTCGAGCAGGGCGCCCGCGCCGTGGGGGTCGGGGCGGAGGGCGATGCGCCCGCGCCGGCCGAATCGGGCCCGGCGGCCCCGAGTGCCCAGGCCGAGAAGGAGGCCGCGATGGCGGCCGTGCGCGCCATGCCCCAGGCAGAGCAGCAGGCGGCGATTCGCGGGATGGTCGAGGGGCTCGACCGGCGCCTCGCCGCGCGGGGCGGCACCCCGGACGAGTGGATGCGGCTGGTGCGCTCCTACAGCGCGCTGGGCGAGCGCGACCAGGCGGTGAAGGCCCTCGACCGCGCCCGGATGGCGCTGGCCGCCAACAGCGAGGCGGTGGCGCGACTCGACGGGCTCGCCCGGGAGCTGGAGCTCCCCGCCAAGCCCAATCCCTGACCAGCCGGACCTCCGCCAAGCCCTGTCACCGGCACCACAAGATCGCGAGCCCGCCGCCGCGGAGCGCTCCGTACGACAATCGGTCCCGACGCCCGCCCTTGACCCGCGGGCGCCTGGAGCCGACACCCTCAAGACTAGAATGAGAACGGTTCCGGTCGGGGCGGATCTCCGCGCGCCGGACCGCGGGGTGGAAGTATCGTGACGCGTAAGAAACGCCGCCTGATCCTGATCGCCGCCTGCGGCAGCGTCCTGGCGCTCGCCGTGGGCCTGATCCTGTACGCCATGAGCGGCTCCATCGTGTTCTTCCGCTCGCCCACCGACATCGCCAAGCAGGCCATCGCCCCGGGCACGCGCCTGCGCCTCGGCGGCTTGGTGAAGGACGGCTCGCTCAGGCGAGGCCCCGACCAGGCGGTCGACTTCGCCGTCACCGACACGAACGAGACCGTCGAGGTCCACTACAAGGGGCTGCTGCCGGACCTGTTCCGGGAGGGGCAGGGCGTGGTCGCCGAGGGCGTGCTGGAGCCGGGCGGGCAGTTCCGCGCCGACACGGTGCTGGCCAAGCACGACGAATCCTACATGCCCCGCGAGGTGGCCGACGCGCTGAAGGCGCAGGGGCGCTGGCAGGAGGGCGGCCCGAACAAGGGTGGCCCCGCGCCGAAGCCCGCCACCGCGGCGGCGGACAGCACCCTCCGTCCCCGCAGCGAGCGGTGAGGGAACCCGCATGATCGTCGAGACCGGCCACTTCGCCCTCGCGCTCGCGCTGGCGATCTCCCTCGTCCAGGTGGTGATGCCGATCTGGGCCGCCCGCTCGGGCGACCCGGCGCTCCGCCAGATCGCCTCCCAGGCGGCGCTCGGCGCCTTCGCCTGCGTGCTCTTCGCCTTCGCGGCGCTCACCTACGCGCACGTCACCTCGGATTTCTCGGTCCAGAACGTCGTCGAGAACTCGCACACGCAGAAGCCGCTGATCTACAAGATCTCCGGCGTCTGGGGGAATCACGAGGGCTCGATGCTCCTCTGGGTGCTGATCCTCACGCTGTTCGGCGCCTGCGTGGCGGCGGCCAGGAACTCGGTGCCGCCGCGGCTCCGGGCCAGCACGCTGGGCGTGCAGGGGCTGATCACCTTCGTGTTCGTGCTGTTCATCATCACGACCTCGAACCCGTTCACCCGCGTGATCCCGGCGCCGCTCGAGGGCAACGACCTCAACCCGCTGCTGCAGGATCCCGGCCTCGCGATCCACCCGCCGCTCCTCTACGTCGGCTATGTCGGCTTCTCGATCAGCTTCGCCTTCGCGGTGGCCGCGCTGATCGACGGGCGGATCGACGCCGTCTGGGCCCGGGCGGTGCGGCCCTGGACGCTCGCCGCGTGGTGCTTCCTGACGCTCGGGATCGCGATGGGCTCCTACTGGGCCTATTACGAGCTCGGCTGGGGCGGCTGGTGGTTCTGGGACCCGGTCGAGAACGCCTCCCTGATGCCGTGGATCGCCGGCACGGCGCTGCTGCACTCCACCGTGGTGATGGAGAAGCGCGACGCCCTGAAGGTCTGGACGGTGCTGCTCGCCATCCTGACCTTCTCGCTCTCGCTGATCGGCACCTTCCTGGTCCGCTCGGGCGTGATCACCTCGGTGCACTCCTTCGCCACCGACCCGACCCGCGGCGTGTTCATCCTGGCGATCCTGATCCTGTTCATCGGCGGCTCGCTGACGCTGTTCGCGTGGCGGGCGCCGCTGCTGCGGCAGGGCGGGCTGTTCGCGCCGATCTCCCGCGAGGGGTCGCTCGTCCTCAACAACCTGTTCCTGGTCGCGGCCTGCGCCACCGTGCTGGTCGGCACGCTCTACCCGCTGGTGCTGGAGATGCTGACCGGGGAGAAGATCACGGTCGGGCCGCCCTTCTTCAATTCCACCTTCGTGCCGCTGGCGATCCCGCTGCTGCTGATCGTGCCCATGGGGCAGGCGCTCGCCTGGAAGCGCGGCGACGTGCTCGCCGCCGCCCAGCGCCTGTTCGCCGCCCTGGCGGTCGCCCTCGCGGTCGGCCTCGCGGTGGTGGCCATGACCTGGGGCGGGCCGGTCATGGCGCCGGTCGGGATCGGCCTCGGTGCCTACCTGCTGATCGGGTCCGTCCTGGAGATCGCCACCCGCGCCCGGGGCTACGGGGCGAGCCGCGCCCGGTCCCTCGGCCAGATCGGCCGCCGCGCGCTCGGCCTGCCGCGCTCGGCCTGGGGCACCGCCATCGCCCATGCCGGGGTCGGCGTCGTGGTGCTGGGCATCGCCGCGCAGGGCTGGGCCACCGAGGGTCTGGCGACGCTGAAACCCGGCCAGAGCCTGGCGACAGGCCCGTACGTGGCGACCCTGGACCGGGTCGCGCCGCGCAAGGGACCGAACTACGAGGAGGCCGCCGCCTACCTGACGATCCGCACCCGCGGCGGCGACGAGGTCGGGAAGATCGAGACCGGCAAGCGCTTCTACCCGAGCCGCAAGATGGCGGTGACGGAATCGGGCCTGCTGACCAACGGCGCCAGCCAGGTCTACGCGAGCCTCGGGGAGATCGGTCAGGACGGCGGCGTCGGCCTGCGCCTCTACTACAAGCCGCTGGTCCTGCTGATCTGGCTCGGCGCGGTGGTCATGGCCGTGGGCGGCGGCCTGTCACTCACGGATCGGCGGATGCGCGTCGGCGTCCCCGCCAGGGCGAAGGCGCGTCCGCTCCCGGTCGCGGTGCCGGCCGAGTGATGGCGCGCCGCCCGCTCCTCCGGCCCGCGCTGGCGGCGCTCGCCCTTCTGGCGGCGTTGCCGGCCCACGCGGTGCAGCCCGACGAGGTGCTGAAGGACCCCGTCCTGGAGCACCGCGCCCGGGAGATCTCGGCCGAACTGCGCTGCCTCGTCTGCCAGAACCAGTCGATCGACGATTCCGACGCGCCGCTCGCCAAGGACCTGCGCCTGATCGTCCGCGAGCGTCTGGAGAAGGGCGACAGCGACACGGCGGTGCTCGACTACGTCGTGGCCCGCTACGGCGAGTTCGTGCTGCTGCGCCCGGTCTTCGCGCTGCACACCCTGCTGCTGTGGCTGACGCCCGTGCTCGCGGTCCTGCTCGGCGGGCTCGGGATCTGGCGCCTCGCCCGCCGCCCCCCCGCGACGGCGCGGAATCTGTCGGCCGCCGAGGAGGCGGAGGTCGCGGCGCTGCTGCGGCGGGAGTAGAATCGCGGGCGGATGCGATTCGCCCGCCCCGTTCGGCACGAGTCTTGGATCGGGCCGCGCAGACCGCACGATCGGCGACGCGCCCCGGGGCAGGACGATGACGGCCGCTACGCTCACCATCTCGAGCCGCAACTACTCCTCGTGGTCCCTGCGGGGCTGGCTGATCTGCCGGATGGCCGGGCTCGACTTCCGGACTGAGGTCCTGTCCGGGACCGACGCGACCACGCGGGCGGAGCTGCTGCACCTGTCGCCGTCGTTCCTGGTGCCGCGCCTGCGCCACGGCGACGTGGTCGTCTGGGACACGCTGGCGATCGCCGAGTATCTCGCCGAGACCTTCCCGGAAGCCGGATTCCTGCCCGGCAACGCGGCGGAGCGGGCCCATTGCCGGTCCATCTCGGGCGAGATGCATTCCGGCTTCGTCAATCTGCGCTCAGCGCTTCCGATGAACCTGCGCGCCTTCCACCCCGATTTCCGCGTGTTCAACGGTGCGAAGGCCGATATCGAGCGCATCGTCACGATCTTCGACGATTGCCTGGACCGCTACGAGGGCCCGTACCTGTTCGGCGCCCGGCCGTGCCTGGCGGACGCCATGTTCGCCCCGGTCTGCACCCGCTTCCGCACCTACGACGTCGCGCTGCCGCCCCGCGCCGCCGCCTATCGCGACACGATCCTGCACTGGCCCCTGATGGTCGAGTGGGCGGAAGCCGCCGCCGACGAGCCGGACGAGATCGAGGAACTGGAGATGGAGTTCTGATCGGGGCCGAGGCTTCGGCCACGGAGCGCGCCTCCTTACGAGCGGAGCGCAGCTATCCCGTCGCACCAGAGCCGGCCGAGGTCGCGCCAACTTGGATTGCTTCGCTTCGCCACCAAGGACGGCCGGCCCGGCCCCGACAGTGAGGACCGGATGCACAGGAATGCAATTTCTTGCAGGGCACAAATTTATGTTGCGCCGCACGCAAGAAAAGTTGAGACTTCCGGCGGGTCGAAAAAACGAGTTCTGACAGTCCGTTAACGAAACGCCTGCACGCCTCCGATCGGCGAGTTACAGCTCGACAAACGTCCTTTGTCGAGCGACCGGACTGCGCGATTGAAGCCAACCGGCATTTCTGTTCCTCTTCGCATTAGAACAGGAACAGACTGGGCTGGAAACCATGGCGCGTCACGAGCCCTGGAGCGCGGAGCGCGCATCCGGGATCATCGCCGAACACACCCATCTTGAGGGGGCCACGCTGCCGATCCTGCACGCGCTGCAGGAGACCTTCGGCTACGTGGACCAGGGCGCCGTGCCGCTGATCGCGGACGCTCTGAACCTGTCGCGCGCCGAGGTGCACGGCTGCGTCACCTTCTATCACGACTACCGCGCCCACCCGGCCGGCCGCCACGAGGTGAAGCTGTGCCGGGCCGAGGCCTGCCAGGCCATGGGTTCGGACAAGTTGCACCGCGAGATCCTCGGCCGCCTCGGCTGCGGCTGGCATGAGACCACCGCCGACGGCAGCGCCACGGTCGAGCCGGTCTACTGCCTCGGCCTCTGCGCCAACGGCCCCGCCGCGCTGGTGGACGGTGAGCCCGTCGCGCACCTGACCGCCGACGCCCTCGAAGCTGCCCTGACGGAGGTGCGCCAGTGAGCGTCACGCTCTACGTTCCGCGCGACGCCGTCGCGCTCGGCCTCGGCGCCAACAAGGTCGCCCGGGCGCTCTTCGCGGGCGCCGAGCGCCGCGGCCTCGACGTCACCATCGTCCGGACCGGCTCCCGCGGCCTGTTCTGGCTGGAGCCGATGGTCGAGGTCGGCACGCCCGAGGGGCGCGTCGCCTACGGGCCGGTGACGGTCAAGGATGTCGACGCCCTGCTCGATGCCGGCCTGACCACGGGCGGCGACCATGCCCTGCGCCTCGGCGATCCGGAGAAGATCCCCTACCTCGCCCGGCAGCAGCGCCTGACCTTCCACCGCTGCGGCGTGGTCGATCCGGTCTCCGTCGAGGATTACCGGGCCCATGGCGGCTATCGCGGCCTCGAAGCCGCCCTGAAGCTCGATGCCGAGGGCATCGTGGCGGCGGTGCGCGATTCCGGCCTGCGCGGCCGGGGCGGTGCCGGCTTCCCGGCCGGCATCAAGTGGAACACCGTGATGCTCGCCAAGGCGGACCAGAAGTATGTGGTCTGCAACGCCGACGAGGGCGATTCCGGCACCTTCGCCGACCGGATGATGATGGAGGGCGACCCCTTCAACCTCATCGAGGGCATGACCATCGCGGGCGTCGCGACCGGTGCCACCCGCGGTTACATCTACCTGCGCTCCGAGTACCCGCAGGCCTTCGCCACCCTCAAGGAGGCGATCGCCAACGGTGTGACGGCCGGCGTGCTCGGCGACAACATCCTGGGCTCGGGCAAGACCTTCCACCTGGAAGTGCGCCTCGGCGCCGGCGCCTACATCTGCGGCGAGGAGACCTCCCTGCTGGAGAGCCTGGAGGGCAAGCGCGGCATCGTGCGGGCGAAGCCCCCGATCCCGGCACTCAAGGGCTTCCTGGGCAAGCCGACGCTGGTCAACAACGTCATGACCTTCACGGCCGTGCCGTGGATCCTGGAGAACGGCGCCAGGGCCTACGCGGATTACGGCATGGGGCGGTCGCTCGGCACGCTGCCGATCCAGCTCGCCGGCAACGTCAAGCACGGCGGCCTGATCGAGATGGCCTTCGGCATCACCCTCCGGCAGGTGATCGAGGATTTCGGCGGCGGCACCCGTTCGGGCCGCCCGGTCCGCGCCGTGCAGGTCGGCGGGCCGCTCGGGGCCTACTTCCCCGACCATCTCCTCGACACGCCCCTCGACTACGAGGCGATGGCGGCCAAGAAGGGCCTCGTGGGCCACGGCGGCATCGTGGTGTTCGACGACACCGTCGACATGGCGGCCCAGGCCCGCTTCGCCTTCGAGTTCTGCGCCACCGAGTCGTGCGGCAAGTGCACCCCCTGCCGCATCGGCGCCACCCGCGGCGTCGAGACCATGGACAAGGTGATCGCCGGCATACGGCCGGACGCGAATCTGAAGCTGGTCGAGGACCTCTGCGAGGTCATGACCGACGGGTCGCTCTGCGCCATGGGCGGGCTGACCCCGATGCCGGTGATGAGCGCGATCACCCATTTCCCCGAGGATTTCAGGCGCGCCGGCGATCTGCCGGCCGCGGCCGAGTAAGGAGGCGTCGATGGGCCTTATCAAGGAGATCGACTACGGCACGCCGATCCGCGTCAGCGAGCAGACGGTGACGCTGACGATCGACGGCATGTCGGTGACGGTGCCGGCCGGCACCTCGGTGATGGCGGCGGCGATGCATGCCGGCACGCAGATCCCGAAGCTCTGCGCCACCGACTCCCTGGAGCCGTTCGGCTCCTGCCGCCTCTGCCTCGTGGAGATCGAGGGGCGGCGCGGCACCCCGGCCTCCTGCACGACCCCGGCCGAGAACGGCATGGTGGTGCACACGCAGAACGAGAAGCTCGCCAAGCTCCGCAAGGGCGTGATGGAGCTCTACATCTCCGACCACCCGCTCGACTGCCTGACCTGCGCGGCGAACGGTGACTGCGAGCTGCAGACCCAGGCGGGCGTCGTCGGCCTGCGCGACGTGCGCTACGGCTACGAGGGCGACAACCACGTCCGGCCGAGCTCCGAGAAGTACCTGCCGAAGGACGAGTCGAACCCGTACTTCACCTACGACCCGTCGAAGTGCATCGTCTGCAACCGCTGCGTCCGGGCGTGCGAGGAGGTGCAGGGCACCTTCGCGCTGACCATCGCGGGCCGCGGCTTCGACAGCCGCGTGGCGGCGGGCCCGACCAATTTCTTCGAGTCCGAGTGCGTGTCGTGCGGCGCCTGCGTGCAGGCCTGCCCGACCGCGACCCTCCAGGAGAAGTCCATCCACGAGTTCGGCCAGCCCGAGCACGCGGAGGTCACGACCTGCGCGTATTGCGGCGTCGGCTGCTCGTTCAAGGCCGAGATGCAGGGCGAGCGCGTCGTCCGCATGGTTCCCTACAAGGGCGGCAAGGCCAACGAGGGCCACAGCTGCGTCAAGGGCCGCTTCGCCTACGGCTACGCCACCCACAAGGACCGCATCACCAAGCCGATGATCCGCGAGAAGATCACGGATCCGTGGCGCGAGGTCTCGTGGGAGGAGGCCATCGACCGGGCGGCCTCCGAGTTCAAGCGGATCCAGGCCAAGTACGGCAAGGATTCGGTCGGCGGCATCACCTCGTCGCGCTGCACCAACGAGGAGGCCTACCTCGTCCAGAAGCTCGTGCGCGCCGCCTTCGGCAACAACAACGTCGACACCTGCGCCCGCGTCTGCCACTCGCCGACCGGCTACGGCCTGATGTCGACGCTCGGCACCTCGGCCGGCACCCAGGACTTCAAGTCGGTCGAGAACTCCGACGTGATCCTGGTGATCGGTGCCAACCCGACCGACGGCCACCCGGTCTTCGGCTCGCGAATGAAGAAGCGCCTGCGTCAGGGTGCCAAGCTGATCGTCGCCGATCCGCGCAAGATCGACCTCGTCAAGTCGCCCCACATCAAGGCCGACTACCACCTGCCGCTGAAGCCCGGCTCCAACGTCGCCTTCATCAACTCGCTGGCGCACGTGATCGTCACCGAGGGGCTGGTCGACGAGGCCTATGTCCGCGAGCGCTGCGACCTCGCCGAGTTCGAGTCCTGGGCGCGGTTCATCGCCGACGAGCGCCACTCCCCGGAGAACCAGCAGCAGTTCACCGGCCTCGACCCTGAGCAGGTCCGCGGCGCGGCCCGGCTCTACGCCAAGGGCGGCGCGGCCGGTATCTACTACGGGCTGGGCGTCACCGAGCACAGCCAGGGCTCGACCATGGTCATGGGCATGGCCAACATCGCCATGGCCACCGGCAACATCGGCAAGCTCGGCGCCGGCGTGAACCCGCTGCGCGGCCAGAACAACGTGCAGGGCTCCTGCGACATGGGCTCGTTCCCGCACGAGCTCACCGGGTACCGCCACGTGTCGGACGACGCGACCCGCGAGAGCTTCGAGGCCCTCTGGGGTGCCAAGCTCGACAACGCGCCGGGCCTGCGCATCACCAACATGCTGGACGAGGCCGTCGAGGGCACGTTCAAGGGGATGTACATCCAGGGCGAGGACATCGCGCAGTCCGACCCCGACACGCACCACGTGACAGCGGGCCTGATGGCGATGGAGTGCATCGTCGTCCAGGACCTCTTCCTGAACGAGACCGCCAAGTACGCCCACGTCTTCCTGCCGGGCGCCTCGTTCCTCGAGAAGGACGGGACCTTCACCAACGCCGAGCGCCGCATCTCGCGGGTCCGCAAGGTCATGGCGCCGATGGGCGGCTACGGCGACTGGGAGGGCACGGTCCTGCTCTCCAACGCGCTGGGCTACCCGATGACCTACAGCCACCCGTCCGAGATCATGGACGAGATCGCCTCGCTCACCCCGAGCTTCACCGGCGTGTCCTACGCCAAGCTCGACGAGCTCGGCTCGGTGCAGTGGCCCTGCAACGAGAAGGCGCCGCTCGGCACGCCGATGATGCACGTCGACCGGTTCGTCCGCGGCAAGGGCCGGTTCATGATCACCGAGTTCGTGGCCACCGAGGAGCGGACGGGGGCGAAGTTCCCGCTGATCCTCACCACGGGCCGGATCCTCTCCCAGTACAATGTCGGCGCGCAGACCCGGCGCACCGAGAATTCGCGCTGGCACGAGGAGGATGTGCTGGAGATCCACCCCTTCGACGCGGAGCTGCGCGGCATCGTCGACGGCGACCTCGTCGCCCTGGAGAGCCGCTCGGGCGACATCGCCCTGAAGGCCAGGATCTCCGAGCGGATGCAGCCGGGCGTGGTCTACACCACGTTCCACCACGCCAAGACCGGCGCCAACGTCATCACCACCGACTACTCGGACTGGGCGACCAACTGCCCCGAGTACAAGGTGACGGCGGTGCAGGTGCGGCGGACCAACCGGCCCTCCGACTGGCAGGCGAAGTTCTACGAGGAGGACTTCTCCCTGACCCGGATCGCCCAGACCCTCGACGCGGCAGAGTAAGAGTACCCGATGAGTGCCGTGACGCAGGCGGACAAGCTCGTCCGCATGGCCAACCAGATCGCCACCTTCTTCCGGTCCTACCCGGAGGAGGAGGCGGTCGCCGGGGTCCAGAAGCACATCAAGGCGTTCTGGACGCCCAAGATGATCGCGCATCTGGAGGCCGCCCTGCCGGAGCAG
This sequence comes from Methylobacterium sp. C33D, assembly GCF_053345825.1. Lineage (NCBI taxonomy): Bacteria > Pseudomonadati > Pseudomonadota > Alphaproteobacteria > Hyphomicrobiales > Methylobacteriaceae > Methylobacterium > Methylobacterium sp. C33D. Next base: position 54,821 of record NZ_JBKFAV010000007.1, on the reverse strand, counting down.
GGCGACCGCGTCGACGACCTCGTACGCCAGGCTCTGCACGGCGGGGAGCCGGCCGCCGACAGCCCGGTGCGCCCGGCGACCCGGGACCCGCAGCTCGCCGGCGCGGGCGCCAGCGACGCGGGCTGACGCGTCCGCGGCCGGACGGGCTCCAGCCCCGCGGCCGGGCCTGCACACGGCCGCGCCAAAGCCCCCCTGTCCCGCTCGGGACAGGGGGGCTTTGGCGTCTCAGTCGAGGCGCGTCCGCGGGGCCGTTCGACGATCGGTCGCCCGGCCGGGGCGGCGCAGCCCGCGACGGGCCCGGCGACGTCGGCCGCCGGGCCCCGGGCGTCAGGTCTTCAGGGCGACCGCGAAGTCGGCCTCGGTCTTGCCGCGGATCTCGTCCTCGGTGACGCCGTCGGCGAGCTCGACGAGCGTCATGCCGCCGTCGCCCTTCTTGTCGATCTCGAACACGCCGAGATCGGTGATCACCAGATCGACCACGCGGGTGCCGGTGAGCGGCAGGTCGCAGGCCTTGAGGAGCTTCGGGCTCTCGGTGCCGTCCTTGTTCTTGGCGACGTGCTCCATCACCACGACCACGCGCTTCACGCCGGCCACCAGGTCCATGGCGCCGCCCATCCCCTTCACCATCTTGCCGGGGATCATCCAGTTGGCGAGGTCGCCGTTGCCGGCCACCTGCATGGCGCCGAGGATCGACAGGTTGATGTGCCCGCCGCGGATCATCCCGAAGGAATCCGCCGAGGAGAAGTAGCTCGTCGTCGGCAGCGCGGTGATCGTCTGCTTGCCGGCGTTGATCAGGTCCGGGTCCTCCTCGCCCTCGTAGGGGAAGGGGCCCATGCCCAGCATGCCGTTCTCCGACTGGAGCTGCACCGACATGCCCTCGGGGATGTAGTTCGACACCAGCGTCGGGATGCCGATGCCAAGGTTCACGTAGAAGCCGTCCTCCAGCTCCTTGGCGGCGCGCGCCGCCATCTGCTCGCGGGTCCAGGCCATCGTTCTCGCTCCCTTCCCGTCCGATCAGTGCGTGCCGCCGCCGGCCGCCGCGGCCGGGGTGCTGTCGCCGCGCTTGCGCGTGGTGCGCTGCTCGATGCGCTTGTCGCGCTGCCCGACGTCGATGATCCGCTTCACGAAGATGCCGGGCGTGTGGATCGTGTCCGGATCGATCTCGCCCGGCTTCACGAGGTGCTCGACCTGCGCCACCGTCATCTTGGCGGCGGTGGCCATCATCGGGTTGAAGTTGCGGGCGGTCATCCGGTAGCGCAGGTTCCCCTCGGTGTCGCCCGTGTGGGCGTGGACCAGGGCGAGGTCGGCGAACAGGCCGCGCTCCATGACGTACTGCTCGCCGTCGAACTCGCGGACTTCCTTGCCCTCGGCGACCTTGGTGCCGACGCCGGTCTTGGTGAAGAAGGCCGGGATGCCGGCGCCGCCGGCGCGGATCCGCTCGGCCAGGGTCCCCTGCGGGTTGAACTCGATCTCCAGCTCGCCGCCGAGGTACTGGCGGGCGAACTCCTTGTTCTCGCCGACGTAGGACGAGATCATCTTCCGGACCTGCCGGGTGTCCAGCAGCTTGCCGAGGCCGACCCCGTCGATGCCGGCATTGTTCGACACCACGGTCAGGCCCTTGACGCCCGAGAGGCGCACCGCCTCGATCAGTTCATCGGGGATGCCGCAGAGGCCGAAGCCGCCGCACATCACCATCATGTCGTCGTGCAGGAGACCGGCCAAGGCGGCGGCGGCATCCGTGTAGACCTTCTTCATCGAACCGTCCTTTTCCCGCCGGACCCGACCGGCCGAAACCTTGGGAAGCGCGTGTCCTCGCGCCTGCTCTCCCCGATTCCGCGCGCGAAATCCAGTGGTGCGCCGCGCCGGTCCGCGCGGCCGCGGGCGATCCGTAAGGCGATCCGTCACCGGCACTGCGCTGGGGAGGGCAGGGCGGCCCTGCGCGGGCCCGGCAGACAAAGCCGGCCCGGGACGCTAAGTTGCCCACTCGACGTGCAGACCCTGCTGGGCCGTGGCAGCCCGAGGGGCCGGCGCGGCGCCCGGCTTCCGGCCACAGCCGCCGCCCCTTCGGAGCATGATGTCGCTGCGCCGCCCGATCTTCGTCCTCGCACTCGGGAGCCTGATCGCTGCCGGCCTCGGCCTGCGCGACTGGCCCCTGGAGGACGGCCGGGCCACCGCGTTCGCCCGCCGCGCATTCGACGCGTACGGCCTCGGGCTGACCCTGCACGGGCCCGCGCACCTCGCGATCCTGCCCTGGCCGCGCCTGACCCTCGACCGCGTCCGGCTCGCCGCGGGTTCCGACGGCCCGGTCCTGGCGGATGACGGCCGCCTGACCATCGATCTCGACCCGCTGAGCCTCCTCGGCGGACGCGCCGCCGTGAGCGGGCTCCGGCTGGACGGCGCGCGGCTGTCGGATGACCCCGCGGGTTGGGACGCTCCCCTCGCGCGGCTCGCAGAGCAGGCGCGGTCCGGCGAGACGGCCCGGCCCCGCCGGATCGTCCTGCGCGACGCGCGCCTCGCCGGCGGCGACACGGCCCGGGACATCGACGTCGACGTCGCGTGGCCGCTCTGGGGCAAGGCGGCCGAGGGCCGCGCCAGCCTCACGTGGCGGGGCGTGCCGACCCGGATCACCCTGACCCACCTGCGTCCGGCCGAGATGGCCCAGCACCGCCGCAGCCCGTTCACCGCGGAGGTCACGTGGCCGGGCGGCAGCGTCGCGGCGGACGGTACGGTGGCACCTCCCTCGGAGGGGAACGCGCTACCCGTCCTGTCCGGGCATGTCCGGTTCGAGACGCGATCCCTGCCTGAGAGCCTGGCCTGGATCGGGCGCGACGCGCCGCTGGCGCCGCTCGCCGGCGCGTTCTCGATCGACGGCCGGTTCGAGACAGCCGAGCGCTCCGTCTCGTGGCCGAGCCTGCGCATCGGTCTCGGCCAGAACGTCCTGGAGGGCGCCGGCGCCGTCGCGTTCGGTCCCGCCAAGGCGCCGCGCCTGTCGGTGCAGGCGACCCTGGCGGCCGAGACGCTCGATCTCACGCCCCTGGTCGCGGATCTGTCGCGCCTCCTCGACCCCGCGCCCGCGTCGATCGCCCTGGCGCCCTTCACGCGAGGCGACCTCGATCTGCGCCTGTCGGCCGCCGAGGGGCGCGCCGGCGCCGTCCGGGTGCGGGATCTGGCGGCGAGCGTCCTGGTTCGGGAGGCCGCCCTGGAGGTGGCGCTGAACCGGGCCCGGATCCAGGACGGCACGTTCAAGGGGCGCGTCAACCTGACGAGCGGGGCCGATCCGGCGGCGACCGACGTGCGCACGCAGGGAAACCTCGACCGCGTCGATCTCGGCGCGCTGCTCGGCGAGATCGGCGCGGCCCGCTGGGTGGTCGGGCCCGTGCAGGGGCATTTCGCCCTCGAATCCAGGGCTCGCGACACGGTCGGGCTGCTGGCGCACCTGAACGGTCGGGCCACGCTCGCCGTGGATGGCGGTGCCATCGCGGGCCTCGACCTCGCCGACGTCATTCATCGCAACGGCGCGGTCGCGTCCGGTGCCCTGGCGCGCCGCAATGGCCGGACGGCCTTCGAGCGGGCCGTGGTGACGCTGCGCTTCGCCGACGGCGTGGGCGAGATCGCGGAGTCGGGGCTGCTGGGGCCGAGCGTCGGGGCAACCCTGCACGGTCAGGTTTCGCTGCCGGAGCGGCGGCTCGATGCCAAGGGCGACCTCGTCCTGCGGCCGCCCGGCGATGCCTCCCGCGGGATCCTGTTCGCCGTGACGGGTCCCTGGAGCGCCCTGACGGCTCAGACGGTCGCCCACAGCGAGGCCTCCGACCCGGCCGGCCGCTACGGGGACGCGATGCTCCCCGATCCGCTCAAGCTGCCTGCCACGCTCGGCCTGCCCGGCACCGCCCGCGCGTACGCGCCGTGACCGCGGCGCCATGGCGCCGGTTCCGGCCAAGCTCTAAGATCGGGCCTCGAACGCCTTCATGATCCCCATGCGCCGCCTGCTCATCGAGGAACCCGTGACCCGCGCGGGGCCGCTGGCCCGGCGGCTCGCCGTGTTCTCCGTCATCGCCACCGGGATTGCCCTGGTCCTGGTCCGCGATCCGCGCTCCGACACGGACGCCGCCCTCGTGGCCCTCGTGGCCGGGCTCGGCGTCGCGCTGATGGCGGCCACGGCCGCGATCTTCGCCTTCGTGCGGGTCTGGCGCGAGGGCGCCCGCGGCTTCGGCGCCGCCCTCGCCGGGCTGATCCTCGCGCTGGCGGTTCTCGGCTACCCTGCCTTCCTGGGCCTGCGCGGCCTGCGTCTGCCCGCGCTCTCGGACATCACCACCGATATCGACAACCCGCCGGCGTTCTCGCGCTCGCGGGCGGCCTTCGCGGCCCGCGGCGGACGTTACCCCGCGGATCCGACCCCGGCGGCGCGCGAGAGGCAGCGCGGCGCCTACCCGCAGATCGCGCCGCTGACCCTCGATATCGGCGCCGACGAGGCCTTCGAACTCGCCCGGCAGGCGGCCCTGAAACGGCACTGGCAGATCGTCGAGGCGATCCGGCCGGGCGGCCGGACCGGCAATGGCCGGATCGAGGCCGTGGCGCGGGGACTGATCCTGAACCTTCCGGACGACGTCACCGTGCGCATCCGTCCCCGCGCGGACGGGGCGCGGATCGACGTGCGCTCGGCCTCGCGGCTCGGCGGCCGCGACTTCGGCAGCAACGCCGACCGGATCCGGGCCTATCTCGACGACGTCGCCAACCTCGCCCTCGCGGTGAAGTGAGCCGCCGCGCCCGTCAGGCCGGCGCGTAGGTCCCGTCGAGCCGCGGGGCGCCGTCGGAGGACGCGAGTCCCCGGCCGACCAGATCCTCCAGGTGGGCGAAGACCGACAGGGCCGCCGCGCCGCGGAGCCGCGGATCGAGACCCTGGTAGATCGCCGCGACGATGTCGGCGATGCGACCGTCGCCGGCCGCCAGCCGCGCCCGGATCGCCGCCTCGCGCTGGCGGCGATGCCCGGCGAGCCCCCGGAGGAACCGCGCGGGCTCGCGCACCGGGCCGCCGTGGCCCGGCCAGTAGACCGTCTCGGCGCGCCCGCGCAGCTTGTCGAGCGACTCCATGTAGGCGCGCATCGCGCCGTCCGGCGGGGCGACGATCGTCGTCGACCACGCCATGACGTGGTCGCCCGAGAACAGCGCCCGCGCCTCCGGCAGCGCGAAGGCGAGATGGTTCATCGTGTGGCCGGGTGTCTCGACGGCCACGAGGGTCCAGCCCGGGCCGGATACGGCGTCGGCCTCGGCCATGATCCGATCCGGCGCGTGGCCCCGGTCGGCGCTGGCGTCGAGCATCGGGGTCTCAGTCTCCGACAGGGCCCGCGCGGCCCTGTGCGGCCCGCATCCGACGACCGGCGCGCCGGTGCGCGCGGCGAGCAGCCGCGCTCCGGGCGAGTGATCCCGATGCGTGTGCGTGACCACGATCGCCTCGACCCGCTCGGTGCCGAGGTCCTGAAGCAGCGCTGCGACGTGGGCCGGGTCGTCCGGGCCCGGATCGATCACCGCGACGCGGTCCTGGCCCACCACGTAGGTGCAGGTGCCGCTCGCCGTGAACGGGCCTCCGTTCGGCGCGACCCGCCGACGGATCAGCGGCGCGACCCGGTCCAGCCGGCCGGCCGGAGGCATCGATGGATCGAAGGTCAGGGTGGTCTCGTCGGTGTCCGCCATCGCGATCCCGTGCGATCGAAACGGCGGTTCCTTGGACGGTTCACAGCTGCGTGGCAATCGCGCCGAACGCTGAGCGGGACGGCGGCCGCGATTCGAGGTCGGTCTGACCGGGGCAGGATCGGTCGGTCGCGTGGCCCGAGACCTGACGCGGCGATCCCGCGCCGGGCCGGTCCGGGTTCGAGCCCGCGCCCGCCGCCGCGGTCAGTCGTGGCGGCGCGGCTGGCGCGCGCGCACGCGGACCGGCACGGGCGCCGGTGCCGGCATGAGACCGAGCGCGGCCGCGCGCAGGGCGTCGGCGGACCTCTCGACGATCTCGGTCACGCGCGCCGCCATCGCGGCGGCCTTCGATCGAACGGTACTCTTGGCAGATTGCAGCATCGCAAATCCCGGATCGAGCCTGGAGACCTATCTCCGAACGCTAGCGCCCCCGTCTCGTTCCGTCACCCCGTGTCGCGGACGGGCCTCGCGGCCGCAGGGACTCACAGGACTTCGCCATAGGGGCGGAACCGGAGCGAAACCTTGGCGTTTTCGTGTGCAGAACGACGCGGCCCGCCCGCGTTGGTACTTTCTAAGGATACGAACCATGCTCGGTTGGGCCGTAACTTTTCTCGTCGTCGCCCTCGTGGCCGCTCTGCTTGGCTTCGGCGGCATCGCCGGTACCGCCATGGAGGCGGCCAAGCTGGTGTTCTTCGTGGCCATCGTCCTGTTCGCGATCTCGGCTGTCGTCGGCCTGATGCGGGGCCGTTCGCCGACCCTCTGACCGGTGGCCGGAGCGGCCGGCCCACGTCCCGGGCCGGCACTCGGGCACGCGAGGAAGCCGTCGCCCCTGGGCGGCGGCTTTTTCCGTCCGGCGTCTGTATTGCCGGAGCGGTTGGCCGGGCGGATCGGTCCGGTCGCTCGCGGGACACGGGCGGCGTGCCGGGGCCGCGACATCGGCAGGACGTCGCGTTTCAGGCCTTGCGATCGGCGCTATCGAGCTTGGCGATCAATTCGGCGAAGCGGTCGGGGACGGGCTGCTGCGTGACCGTGTCGTACATCGCGCGGAGTTGCGCGGCGATGCGAGTGCGGGTCTGATCACTCAGGCCGTTCCGGCTTCGGGCGCGATCGCGGGGGCCGTGGCCGTCGGGAGCGGAGGCGTCGACGGAGCTGTCCTCGGGCTCCGATGAGCGATCCGAAGCAGTCTCGGCGAGCGGATCGCGCGCGCGAAGACCTGCCTCCTTCCCCTGGTCCGTCATCAACACGCCCCTTGTTGCCGAAGTCGGCGTGGCCGCATTGTGCTGCGGCTCGACATACGCCATGGCTGCGGCGGCAACGCCTGCGCGCCGGCATCGGTTCCGCTGGGGGGTGGAACGGAGTGCGGGCCTCCGCGTTGGGCGGTAGGCTGCGCAGGACACAAAGCCGGCCCCGGCAGGCCCTCGGTAACGGATCGAGGCGTTCGCGGCCGGGCAACACGGCGAGGCACAGGGGATCGAATGTCGACATCGCAACTCGTGGTACAGCACCTGCCGTACCTGCGCCGCTACGCGCGCGCGCTCACGGGTAGCCAAGTGGCGGGTGACGCGTACGTCGCCGCCACCCTGGAGACCCTCGTCAACGAGCCGGACACGCTCGGTCGCAGCACCAACATCAAGGCCGACCTGTTCCGCGTGTTCACGCGGATCTGGAACTCGCTCTCGGTCAACGGCCGCAGCGAGCAGGTCCAGCACGACCTGCCGGCGGAAGTCCGCCTCGGCCAGATCACGCCGCTGCCGCGCCAAGCCTTCCTGCTCTCCTGCCTCGAGGGCTTCTCGGAGGAGGACGCGGCCATCATCCTGGGCGTCGACGTGTCCGAGGTTCGGGACCTCGTGGACGAGGCCGGCCGCGAACTCGCCGCCGACATGGCGACCGAGATCCTGATCATCGAGGACGAGCCTCTGATCGCGATGGATCTGGAGGCGCTGGTCGAGGGGCTCGGCCACAACGTCATCGGCGTGGCGCGCACCCGCACCGAAGCGGTCAAGATCGCCGGCGAGGGCAAGCGGCCGGGCCTGATCCTGGCCGATATCCAGCTCGCCGACGGCTCCTCCGGGCTCGACGCGGTGAACGACCTGCTGAAGTCCTTCGAGGTGCCGGTCATCTTCATCACCGCCTATCCGGAGCGCTTCCTCACGGGTGAGCGGCCGGAGCCGGCCTTCCTCATCGCCAAGCCGTTCCAGCCCGCCAACGTCTCGGCGGTGATCAGCCAAGCCCTGTTCTTCCAGCAGACCGCCCGTCGGCGGGAAGCCAAGACGGCCTGAGCTCCGACCCGGCGGGTCGCGTCCGGGTTCGCCCCGGCCGCCCGCGTTCGAGCAAGGTGGCAACGAGAAACCCCGGCGCGAGCCGGGGTTTTTTTGTTGCGGGCCGGCCGCCCGGGTCCGGCGCGGCGCACAAAAAAACGGGCCGGAGAGAGCTCCAGCCCGTCGCGAAGGTTCCGGCCGATGCACAAGGGGAATGCGGGGAGGACCAGGTGGCCGGGTGCACAGAGAACGGATGCCGGCACGGGAGGTTCCGACACGGACGCTTTTTCAGCGACCGTGATTTTTCTGCAACTGTGCGGGGCTGTGGACAGCGGGCGTGCGCCGCCGCACCAACGGCCGAGCTGCGTTCGAATACTCAGGCTGCGTAGACGCGACACAGTTTAGGAACCTGCGATTGCAGGGCGCGTTGTACGAACATCCTGTCAAGCTCTCGCAATGAGGTCGGGGCGATGCTGCGGTCTGGTTTCATCCTGGGCGTGAGTGCTCCTGCCGCTCTTCTCACCGTTCTGGTCCAGCCGGTGGTTCGCGACACGGCGGATCGCTGGACGATGCCGGTGCCCACGGCCCAGATCGTCTCGGCGCCGCTGCCTGGAATGCGCCCCGTATCGCTGTCGATCAGCCCGACCCGGGTGGCGGGCGTGCAGCGCCTCGAGAGCCGGAACGCGCCTGTGGCCGGCGAGGCTCAGGATCTCGAGATCAAGCCCATCCTGCGGCAGCCGCCGCGGCGGATGCGCGAGGGCTGCGAGGCGGCTCTCAGTTCCCTGGTCGGTCCCGAGGCGCGCCGCATGACTCCCGGCCGCTGCATCTCCTGATCGGCGCCACGACGAAGCGACACAGCAGAAGGCCCCGCCGTCTCGGCGGGGCCTTCTGCTGTGTCGGGCCCCGCCGCGCCGCGGTCCGCCATCGTGGCCCGAAATGGAAACGGCGCCCGTCCCGGGGGACGCGGCGCCGCTACGCGATACGGTTCTGCGGCGGCCTCACTCGGCCCGGCCGGTCCCCGTGGACTGGCCACCCTTGCGGCCGGCGGACGAGGCGAGCTCACGGTCCTGCGAGAAGGAGCGCTTCTCGGCCGGCACGCTGCGGCCACCCTTGCTGGCGATCTCGCGCTGCCGCTCCAGATCCATCGAGGCAAAGCCCCGCTTCGAGGTCGAATTTCCGGATGCCATCAGTTCCTCCTCAGGCTTCGCTTCACCCCGCAACAACCTTCAGCAATAACCAAGGTTCCTATCCCGAGACCTGCCCAAGCTTCCGACAGCTAAGCTTGGCGGCAACCCGGACTTGTGTCCCGCGTTGGTCGACATTCGACCTTCGTTGCGGTCCGCGTCCGCTCCGGCAGCCCCGGAGGCCCGGCGACTTGTTCCGGGTGGAGCGCGCGGCCGCGCGGCACGAGAGAAGGGTTTTGGCGAATGACGAACCGCAACATGGTCAAGGATGACGCTCCGGGCGCACCGGCGACGCGGCCGAACACGCCGCCGCTCCCGCCGATGCCCGCGCCGGAGGATTCCGCCACGCCGACCACCCGCGAGGAGCCGATCGACTCGCCGCACCTGAACGCCAGTCTGAAGCGCGATGCGCCGCCTCCCGGGGGGCAGGGGCTCTCGACGAAGCGCTGAGCCGGGCGGAGGGGCCTCAGGCCCGGCGCCGTCGCGCGAGGCGCGTGAGGCCCCCCACGAGAAGGGCGATCGCCAGGATCGTGACGATCCCGGCCGCCGTCAGGATGCGCTGGATGAGCGGCGTGTAGACGCCGCGCGCGGCGTCGTAGCCGTAACACAGCAGGGTCAGGCGGTCGGCGACGCTGCCGACCCGGCCCTCTCCGGCCTCGATCAGGGCGAGACGGAGGTCGCGCGCGGTCAGCGCCAGGGGTGAGAGCACCCGGGCGACCCGGCCGTCGGGGGCGATGAGCAGTGCCGCTGCGGGATGCGCGAAGCTGTCGGTCCCGGCATCGTAGACCGCTTTGTAGCCGAGCGCGCCGGTGAGGCGCGCGAGCGCGCCGTCCGACAGGATGAGTGCCCGGGGTCGAATGGTGTCAGCCCGGTTCCCGAGCGTCTCCGCCAGCATGCGGCGCGCGGCCGCGGCGTCGTCGCGCGGGTCTATGCCGACCAGGACGAGGGCGTAGGCGTCGACCGGAAGGCCCGTGGCGGCCAGCGCGTCCGCCGACAGGGACAGCATGGGGTCGCAGACGTTTCCGCAGGTGTAGTCCACCGGCAGCAGCAGGGCCGTGTGGCCTCCGAGGGCTTGCCCCAGGGTGGTCGGTTGATCGGAGCGCGCGTCGGTGACGGCGAGGTCGAGCGGGGCCCGGGCGCCCGGAGGCGGCGCGACCGCGACGCGGGCGAGGTCGGCCTGCACGAGGCGGGCCGCGGCCTGTCCCGACGCCAGGACGAGACACAGTGCCAGAAGGGCACCGAGACCACACCGACAGGTTGCGTCAGGTGCGGGGCTGGACAAGTGCCTGACGAACCGCATGGATAAGCGGGCCCGTCCGGCCCCGCCGTCCTGGGCGTGAGACCCGTCGCGGAGCCCCCGAATGACCCTCGACACCGAGGTTTCCTCCCTGAAGCAGGTGCCGCTCTTCCGCGAGGTGGAGCCGGCGCGGCTGAAGCTCCTGGCCTTCACCAGCGAGCGGGTTCATTTCGAGCCCGGGCAGCGATTCTTCGCCCGCGGCGACGTGGCGGACGCGGCCTACGTGATCCTCTCGGGCACAGCGGAGGTCAGCATCGACGGTCCCGCCGGGCCGGTGCGGCTGGCGCTGCTCGGCCAGGACGCCCTCGTCGGCGAGATGGGCATCCTGGCCGAGCAGCCCCGCTCCGCCACCGTGACGGCGCAATCCGCGGTGACCGCGCTGCGCATCGACCGCGGCGTGTTCATGGAATTGCTGGCCCAGTTTCCACAGATCAGCATCGCCCTGATGCGCGTGCTGGCGCTGCGGCTGGAGCAGACCAACCAGGCGCTGGCCGAGAGCCGGAGCTGATCATCCCGCGTAGGTGATGAACTCCAGCAGCGAGCCGTCCGGATCCCGGAAGTAGACGCTGATCCCCGCGCCCGCGGCGCCGTGCCGCTCCACCGGGCCGAGCTCGACCGGGATTCCGGCCGCCTCCAGATGCGCGATCGCGGTCTCGATCGCGCCCGACCAGCGGAAGCACAGGTCGCTGTTGCCCGGCTGGACCGGCCGCGCCGCCACCGGCACCGCCGTGACGCCCGGGCCGTGGCAGTTGAGCTGGACGCCGCCGAACCGGTAGGCGAAGCCGGGCCCGCGCTCGATGATCTCGGCACCGACCACGTCCCGGTAGAAGGCGTTGGAGCGCGCCCAGTCGCTCACGTGGATGACGCAGTGATCGAGGTGTATCGCCGGGCTGAGGGGGACATCGGGGACGACCGTCGCCTCGGTCGGAAGAGTTTCGGTCTCGGCCATCGTTCACCTCCGCGCCGTGCGCAATAGAGCACCGCTGCGATTCAGAATTAGGGCACAACCGTGGCCGCGGGAGCGGCCCGCGCGCGGCCCGCTGCGGCGGAAAAGCTACATCGTCACCGGCGTGGAGACGGTAGGCATGGCGCGACGACCGTATCCCGCACGACAGGACCTATGATCGCCACGCTTCCCTCGGCCTGGAGCCGCCTGCGCCGGATCGTTCTCTCGCGACTCCTCCTCGCCGTCGTGGCGATCGCGCCCCTGGCGGCCTGCCAGACCCGTCCGGCCCAGATCGCGCAGGACGACGAATCAGCGTGGTACATCGGCAGCAAGCCCGACAAGCCCTTCGATATCCCGCTGGTCGACACCCAACGCCTCGATCCGAAGTACCGCCGCCAGCAGGTCAGCTACAACGGTCCCGAGCAGCCCGGCACCATCGTGGTCGACATCGACAAGCGGCAGCTCGTCCTCGTGCAGGCAGACGGAACGGCGATGCAGTACGGCGTCGGCGTGGGCAAGGCCGGTTTCTCCTGGAAGGGCGAGGCGCGGGTCGGGCGAAAGGGCGTCTGGCCTGACTGGAGCCCGACCGTCACGATGGTCTCGCTGCATCCCGACCTGCCGCGCACCCGCAAGGGCGGTCTCGACAATCCTCTCGGCGCCCGCGCTCTCTACCTCTACCAGGGCAACCGCGACATCCTGTTCCGCATCCACGGCACCAACGAGCCCTGGAGCATCGGCGAGCAGATGTCGTCGGGCTGCGTGCGCATGCTGAACGAGGATATCGCCGACCTGTACGAGCGCGTGCCGGTGGGCACCCGCGTTCTCATCAAGCGCAACGGCAAGTACCGGAGCTGATCGGCAGGCCCGATCGCCGCACCGCTCAGCCGGCCGGCGTAGCCGCGGCGGAGGCGTCGCGGACCTCGCCGGAGACCTTTCTCGCGAGACGGTCGAAGGCCGCGCGATCCAGACGGCCCCGATCCGGGTCGGCACGGCCCGCAGCGGCCTCGCCCGGCCGACCGTCCGGCGCCATGCCGTCGCTGGCTAGCACCGTGGCGGTGGTCAAGCCCGGACCGGTCCGCTCGGCCTGTCGTTCCGGACCGATCGCGAAGGCAGCCCAGACGAGCAGAGCCGCGCAAACGGCCAGACTGGCCAGCAGGGTCTTGAGAAAGGTCATGCGGCATAACGAACGCATCGGGGCCGGCGTTCCGGTGCCGAGCTTCGCAATGGTGCGCGGAACAGTTTCGCAACCATGGCGGGCGACACTCGTCCAGGGCCTGCGGGGCTGATCCGGCCGCCCGGCAAATTCGCCACATTGCTCGGGCACCGTCTCCTCCTCGACGAACCCGCTACAGCCTTCTCGCCACCCGCGTGGACCTTCCCGCCATGATCAGACCGATGCTCGTCCTGCTCCTCCTCTGCGGCCACGCGGCCGCGGCCGGGACGATCAGCGGCCCGGCGACCGTGATCGACGGCGACACGATCGAGGTGCAGGGCACGCGCATCCATCTCTACGGGATCGATGCCCCCGAGACCGCGCAGAGCTGCGAGACCGCCAAGGGGCGGGAGTATCGCTGCGGCCGCGAGGCCGCGCAGGCCCTGCGCGCGCGGATCGGCGGCGGCGTGGTCACTTGCGAGCGGCGCGAGGGCAACGTCGCCGGCCGCGTCGCCGGGATCTGCCATGTCCAGGGCGAGGATCTGTCCGCCTGGATGGTCGGCCAGGGGCTGGCGCTGGCCAGCCGCCAGGTGACGGCCCCCTACATCCGCCAGGAGGGCCACGCCTGGGCGACCCGCCGCGGCATCTGGGCCGGCACCTTCGAGAAGCCGGCCGACTGGCGCCAGGACCGGCGCCGGGTCGAGGCCGCCGCCGGTACGAGCGCGGCCGACTAGCGGACCCGGCGGCTCAGGCCGTCGCGTCCTGCCCCTCGGTGAATTCCCGCCACAGCAGGACCAGGGCGGCCATCACGGCCGGCCCGACGAACAGGCCGAGGAGCCCGAAGGTCTCGACGCCGCCGAGGATGCCGAGGAGCACCCACAGGAAGGGCAGCTTGGTCGTTCCGCCGATCAGCGCCGGGCGGATGAAGTGGTCGGCCACGAAGGTCACGACGAGGCCGGCCGCGGCCACCACCAGGGCCGCCGTCACCGACCCCGCCGCCACCAGCAGGAGCGCCGCGATGGCGATCGCCACGGCGGCGCCGAAGGGGATCATCGCCGCCACCGCGGTGAAGGCGCCGAGCAGCACCGGGTGGGGCACACCCGCGAAGTGGTAGACGATCCCGAGCACGAAGCCCTCGCCGAGACCGACCAGTACCAGCCCGTCGACCGTGCCGTGCACCGAGGCCACCATCTGGCGGGCGACGCGCTCGCCGCGCGGGCCGAACAGCCGGTGGCAGGCGGTGAGCGACTGGTCCCGCACGGTCCGCCAGTCCCGGAACAGGAAGAACAGCGCCACGAGGCTGAAGCCGAACAGAACGATCCGGTGCACCACCTCCCGCCCGACGTTGCGCGAGGCCCCGAGCACCGAGTGATTCTCGAACCGGCGCAGCAGGTCGGAGCCCGCCTGCGCGTGGCCGAGATTGTCGTTCCACCACGCGGTCGCCTGTGCGGCGCCGTAGGGCAGGTGCTGGAGGAATTCCGGCGCCGGGATGCCGTTCGCCTCGGCGTTCCGGACGAACTCGGCGACGTCGTGGGCCTCGCGGGCGGCCTGGATGCCGAGGATCGCGAGCGGCGCCAGGAAGACCAGCGCCACGGCCGCGGTCATCAGGGTCGGCAGGAGAATGTTGTGCTTCCCCGGCGGGAAGCGGTGCTCCAGCCGCTGGTAGACCGGCCAGAGGGCGATCGCCAGGACCACTGCCCAGGCGAGGGCCGGCAGGAACTCGTGCAGGATCCAGAGGCCCAGGGCCGTCAGGGTCAGGACCAGCAGGACGCGGGCCGCCCCCTGGGAGCGCGCGCGCTCCTGCGGCGGCAGGGGCGGCGTCTCGATGCGCGCCGGCTTGGCGGCGGGCTTTGTGATCGGTGGCATCCGTCTGATCTCCTGAGGACGCGCCTCGTCTCGCCGTCAAGCTAGGGCCGGCGCGTCCGGAGCGTACGCGCGTCCCCGCACCTGGCGGCGCACGCCTGTGGACAGGCGCTGAAACGTCGGGGAAGCGCCGCGGTTGCCGCTTCTGACACCCTCGTGTAGAGGTCGCCGCCATTCGACCGGGCCGCGTTCCAGGCCCCGTCCACGCGTAGGGCGGACGCGCGGGGCGCTTGCGCCGGGCCGCCCGAGCGGCGAGGGGGCTCCCGCACCACCGATCCGGAACTCGAACAGCCCGCGAGAAGACATGTCCGACGAGCCCGCCCACGGCAGCGCCACCTTCGAGCGCGTGGCCGACATCATAGCCGAGACCGCCGACATCCCGCGGGACAAGATCACGCCCGAGAGTCACGCCATCGATGACCTCGGCATCGACAGCCTCGCCTTCCTCGACATCGCGTTCGCGGTGGACAAGGCTTTCGGGATCAAGCTGCCGCTCGAGCGGTGGACCCAGGAGGTCAACGAGGGCAAGGTCCCGGCCGAGGAGTACTTCGTCCTCAAGAACCTGTGCGCGCGCATCGACGGCCTCGTGGCCGAGAAGGCCGCGAAGGTCTGAACCGAGGCCGATCCGACCCGCCATGCGCCTCGAATATTTCGAGATGATCGATTCCGTGCGGCTCCTCGACAGGGCCGCCGGCCGCATCGAGGCGCTCGCCCGGGTGCCCATGGCCAGTCCCGTCTTCGAGGGGCACTTCCCCGGCCACCCTCTGGTGCCGGGGGTACTCCTGACCGAGACGATGGCCCAGGCCTCCGGCTACCTCGTGCTCGCCCATCTCGAGTTCGCGCGGATGCCGTTCCTCACCGGGGTGGACAAGGCGCGCTTCCGCTCCTTCGTGGGGCCCGGCGCGGATCTCCTCGTCACGGCGACCCTCGAGCATGACGGCTCGGGCTACGCGGTGACCAGGGCGGCGATCAGCCACGACGGCAAGGCGCTGTGCGACGCGGAACTCCGCTTCCGCACCATGCCGTTCCCGGACGGCCTCGACGCGCCGATGCGCGCGCGGGCGCGGGCGATCGGCCTGTTTCCCGATTCGGCGCCGGCCGAACGCGAGCCCTGAGTCAGCCATGACCCGCCCCGTCGTCGTCACCGGCCTCGGCCTCGTCTCCTGCGCGGGTGAGGGCGTCGACGCCCATCTGGCCGCCCTCGCCGGAGAGGCGGCCCCGCGCACGGACAGCGCGAGCTTC
Source organism: Methylobacterium sp. C33D (assembly GCF_053345825.1). Lineage (NCBI taxonomy): Bacteria > Pseudomonadati > Pseudomonadota > Alphaproteobacteria > Hyphomicrobiales > Methylobacteriaceae > Methylobacterium > Methylobacterium sp. C33D. Next base: position 39,193 of record NZ_JBKFAV010000007.1, on the reverse strand, counting down.
GCGCCCTACCCGGTCCATCCGGCCCCGGCGATCGCGTGGGATGGCCAGATCCCCAAGCGCAGCGACCAGCGGCAGATGGAGGCGTGGCAGCGGCTCGGCGTCTACGCCGCCGGCCTCGCCCTCGACGCGGCGGGCGTGAAGGACGACCCGGCCTTCAAGCAGGCACTCCACCTGGTCGTGGCCGCGGGCGGCGGCGAGCGCGACTACGCGGCGGACGGCGCGATCCTGACCGGCCTGCGCGACGCCGCCGATCCGGGCGCCTACCTGAACGAGCGGCTCCAGAACGACCTCCGTCCGACGCTGTTCCTGGCCCAGCTCTCGAACCTGCTTGCCGGCAACATCGCCATCGTCCACGGGGTCACGGGCGCCTCGCGCACGTTCATGGGCGAGGAATCCGCCGGGGTCGACGCCCTGCGGATCGCGCAGGCGCGGGTGGCCTCGGGCCAGATCGACGCGATCCTGGTCGGCGGTTCCTACAGCGCCGAGCGGCCGGACGTTTTGGTGATCCACGAGATGGGCGGCTATCTCGCCCGCGACGCCTATCGCCCGGTCTTCGCGCGTGACGAGGCGAGTGGGAATGCGGGCAGCGAGGCGGGCGGGTTCATCCTCGGGAGCTGCGCGGCCTTCCTGATGCTCGAATCCGCCGGGCACGCCGCGGAGCGCGGCGCCCGCGCCCTGGCCCGGCTGGAGCCGGTGGCGAGCGATCGGACCCGGCGCGCACCGGGCAGCGTCGCCGGCAGCCTCGAGACCCTCTGGCGACAGGCCGGCCTCTCGGCTCCCGACCACGTCCTGTCCGGCGCGACCGGGGTCACCCCGATCACCGCCGAGGAGCGCGCGGCGCTGGCCCGGCTCGCAGAGGGTGCCCGCCTGCGTGCCCTCGGGGACGTGATCGGGCACGGGCTCGAGGTGGCGGCCCCCTTCGGCGCGGCGCTTGCCGCCGCGCTCGTCGCCGACGGCGCCCGCGAGGTCGCCGTGACCGCCGTCGGCCACCGGCGCGGCGAGGGGGTCCTGCGCCTCGTTCCGGCCTGAGCGAAACCGCGCCGCGGGGTGCGCGTCGGCCGCGTCCGATCGTCCGGCCGGCAGCACAGCTTTCGCGCGACCGTGCTGCATCGATATCCCTTATCCCGTTGTTCAAGCGACCGTTCTGGCGCTGCTCAATCGGAAGTTCCGAAAAGAATTTCCCGCATCGCCGGGGCGCTGGCCGCTGGAAATATTTCCCCGCGCTTGCCAAAGAACCGCTGGCGGTCTACTTGTACGGCATCGGCACGTGTCCGGATATCTTGGACCGTTACGCCTTCGCAGGGCGGTTCTGACTTTCCTATCGCTATCGGTCGATGCCGGCGCTCCCTCGTTCGAGCGAGTGCCATCTCTCACTATGCCTGCGAAGATCAAGGACTTCCATGAGCACCGGAACCGTCAAGTGGTTCAACGAGACCAAGGGCTACGGCTTCATCCAGCCGGATGACGGCGGCAAGGACGTGTTCGTCCACATCTCGGCCGTCGAGCGCGCCGGCCTGCGCGGCCTGAACGAGGGCCAGAAGGTCTCGTACGAGCTGGAGACCGACCGTCGCAGCGGCAAGCAGTCCGCCGGTCAGCTCCAGACGGCCTGATCGCCGTCCTCAGCGTTTCTCCGGAAGCCGCTCCTCTGGGAGCGGCTTCTTCGTATCTGCCGCCGTGTTTCTACTTTCCCCTCTGCGGGTGACGGTCTTCGCCGCACCCGATCCAGGAGTGTCTGTGAGCTTTCTGAACAAGCAGGGTGTCACCGATCGCCTCGAGACCGCCGCCAAGGCGCGCTCCGAGATGCTGGCCCGGTTCCGGGCCCGCCCGTCCGCCGATGACCCGGCCGTCCTCGCCCGCCAATCCGCCCGCCGCGCGGTGGTCGATGCCCGGGAGGCCCGCGCGGCCGAACGCGCCCTCCAGCGTCAGGCCGAGATCGAGCGCGCCGCCGCCCTGGCCGAGGCCGAACGCCTCGCCGAGATCGAGCGCAAGCACGCCGAGCAGTTGGCCGCCCAGGAGCGTGCCAAGGCCCTGCAGGCCGAGCAGAAGGCCCAGCGCGACGCGCGCTATCTCGCCCGCAAGGCGAAGGCGCAGAAGAAGCGCTGAGGCGCGACCACGGCCATACCCGTCCAAGATCCCGCCGGCATGTCCCACAAGTTCAAGATCGGCCAGCGCGTCTGCCGGCCCCGGCCGGGCCTCCCGGGCGAGACGGGCGAGGCCGAGGTTTTCGAGATCCTGCGGCTCATGCCGGAGGATCAGACCGGCGAGCCGAGCTACCGGATCCGCACGAAGACCGGCGAGCGGGCGATCCGCGAGGGCGACCTCGTCGCGGCCCCGCAGGCCTGATCCGGGCGCGCCTCAGAGCGTCCGGAACATCACCAGCGCGTCGACCGGCCCGAGCGCCGGGTGCCGGAATGCGCCCGGCAGCCGGCCGACCACGTCGAAGCCGAAGCTCTCCCACAGGCGGACGGCGCGGACGTTGGTGCTCACCACGAAATTGAACTGCATCGCCGCGAAGCCCCGCGCCCGCGCCCGATCGAGCGCGTGCGCGCACATGGCCCGGGCGACCCCGCGGCCCCGGGCGGCTGCTCCGGTCATGAAGCCGCAATTAGCGACGTGGCCGCCCCCGCCCGCCTGGTTCGCGCGCAGATAGTACGTGCCGAGCACCGTGCCCGCCTCCTCGGCCACGAAGGTCTCGCGGTCGAGGCCGGTCCAGTACGCGAGGGCCTCGGCCTCGCCGAGGTCGCGGTCCAGCGCGTAGGTCTCGCCCGCCCGGATGGTCGGCACGATGATGCCGGTGACGGCCGCGCGGTCGGCCGCTTGCGCGGCCCTGACGTGCAGACTCACCCGAATTGCTCCCGCAGGATGCGCTCGTCGAGGCTGTGGCCGGGATCGTGCAGCAGCACGAGCTCGGTGGCGCGGTCGAGGGACGTCTCCACCGTGCAGACCCGGCGGAACTCCGTGTGGTCGGCCACCGCCGCGACCGGGCGGTGAGGCGCGTCGAGCACGTCGATCCGGATCCGGGCGTAGTCCGGCAGGAGCGCGCCGCGCCAGCGCCGGGGACGAAAGGCCGAGATCGGTGTCAGCGCCAGCAACTTGGCGTCGAGGGGCAGGATCGGGCCCCCGACCGACAGGTTGTAGGCCGTCGACCCCGCCGCGGTGGCGACCAGCACGCCGTCGGCGATCAGGAGGTCGAGCCTGACATTGCCGTCGACGGCGATCTTCAGCTTGGCGGTCTGGTGGGTCTGGCGCAGCAGATAGACCTCGTTGATCGCCCGCGCCCGGTGGGACCGCCCCTCCGTGTCGAGCACGTCCATCACCAGCGGGTGGATGACGCTGCGCTGAGCGTTCTCCAGATGCTCCAGGAGATCGTCGTCGCGGAACTCATTCATGAGAAAGCCGACCGTGCCGCGGTTCATCCCGTAGATCGGCTTCGGGTGGTCCATGAAGCGGTGCAGCACCTGAAGCATCAGGCCGTCACCGCCGAGGGCCACGACGACGTCGGCCTCCTCGGGCGGGACGTGGTCGTAGCGTCGCATCAGGGCGGCCGCGGCCTCGCGGGCATGGCCGGTCGGGCTCGCCACGAAGGCGATCTTCTGGAGGCGCGGCATGGATCAGGCGCAGCCGCGCAGGCGCGTCGGGATCGCCTCAGGGTTCACGTCACGGCTCCAGTCTGACGAGCGAACCGCCCGGTTGACGTCCTTGCCCGGCATGCGCCTCACTCCGCGAGCACACGCGCTACCGGAGGCATAGCATGGAGCGTCCGCTCCTCGTCTACACCACCTTTCCCGACCTCGCCTCGGCGCTGAACATCGGCGAGGCGCTGGTCCGCGAGCGCCTCATCGCCTGCATCAACGTGCTGCCGGGCATGCAGTCCGTCTACAGCTGGAAAGGGGCGGTGGAGCGCGGCGCCGAGGTCGCCGCCATCCTGAAGAGCCGCGAGGGGCTGGCCGACGCGCTGGCGGTCGCGCTGAAGGCGCGACACCCCTACGACACGCCGATCATCCTGCATCTGCCGATCTCCGGGGCGGATGCCGACACCGCCGCCTGGATCTTGGCGGAGACGCGGCTCGGCGGCCCGGCCGGCACCGGGACTTCGACGGACTGATCCATCAGGAAGCGCCGCTTCCCGGCCCGACCGGTTCCGACAGGATGCTGGAATGGGCGCCAGACGCCTGTGGACAAGCGCGCCTTGCCGTCCGTGGGAGCGCCTCGATGGCCCGTCAGCGAACGCAGCCGTTACCACTGTCTTGCGGCCGAATAACGAAGTTGAGAAATAGAAAAATCTGAGTATTGTACTCAATAATTACTTGCATTCGATACAATAAATCTCAGAGATAGAACCGAGAGATTGAATCGGCCGGGTCCGGCTGATTAGGGAACCTTCGTGCAATCACCGCACGCGATGCGACGCCGAGGGGAATCATGGGACGGTTCAGGAATGCAGGGCGGTTGGAGCTGGTCGTGCTCGCTGCGGTCGCGGGCGCCGGGAACGCGCAGGCGGCCGGGGCGCCGAAGAGCGAGCCGCTGATGACCATCGCGCCGGCGCCGTCCGGTCCGGCCGGCCTCGCATCGGCCGACCCGCCCGCCTTGCGGTACGGGGTGCTCTATGCCGACGACAAGGGCCACAGCCATGTCCAGTATTGCGACCTGAAGAACTTCATCTTCAAGAGCTACGCGCCTCCGGCAGCGCCGCAATACGTCGGCTTTCCGCCGGGGGAGGTGACGTCGATCAAGTACGCGGTCCTGCCGGTCGGCTATGTCGGCACGTGGCACACGGCGCCGGGCCCCCAGTGGGTGATCACCCTGTCGGGCCGCTGGTCCGTGGAGGCCACGGACGGGTCCGTGCTGGAGCAGGGGCCTGGCGAAGTGGAGTTCAATGCCGACATGGGGTCGACGCCGCAGGGTCCGGACAGCCATGTCGGGCACCTGACCCGGCAGGTCGGCGACGTGCCCAACGTGCAACTCATCGTCTCGCTCAAGCCGCAGATCGGAAAGGCCCGCTCCACCGATCCGTGCCAGCCGTCCCAGCCGTGAGGCCCGGGCGCGGGCCGGCACCCTCTGGTCCGCCGGCCCGCGCGGGTCAGCCGCCGCTCACCGGATAGCTGCGGCCTTTCCAGGTCGCCGCGCCGGCCCGCTCGCGGCGCAGAAGCACGTTCCACTGGATCGCCAGGGCGACCGCGACCGCCGCCGGATGAAGCGGGATCGTCGCCCAGGGGGCCCGAACCGCCACGGTGACGGCCGTCCGGGTGGCCAGGGACAGGCCGAGGGCCAGGATGGCCGGGATAAGGGCCGAGGCTGGCAGCAGCCCGAGCAGCCCGGCCAGGACGAGGAGCGGCGGCAGAACCTGGCCGCAGCCGAGAAGCAGGGTCCAGACCGGGAGGGCGCGGGGCGTGGCCATGCCCTCGTGGGCATTCTTGGAGAAGCCGGCCCAGGCCTGGCCGAAGCCGTCGTACATCCGGCATGTGGCCAGCGCGGCGGCGGCCACGAGATCCGTCCGGTAGCCCGAGGCCCGGAACAGCCGGGGCAGGCGGACTCCGTCGTGCAGGGAGGTGCGGATCGCGTCGTGGCCGCCGGTGGCCGCGTAGGCCGCCCGCTCCATCAGGATCAACTGACCACAGGCCGCGCCGAGCGATGCGTCCGACAGGCGGCGCATCAGCGGTATGGGGAGGAAGCCGAGGAGCAGGAAGTCGATCATCGGCACCGTCAGCATCTCACCGACCGTGTCGGTCCGCTGCCGGGGCACGCCGCTGACGAGGGCCGCGCCGGTGCGCCGGGCCTGCGCCGCGAGGGCGGCGGCCGCCCCGGCCTCGAGGCGGACATCGGCGTCGATGAACAGCAGGTGGTCGCCGCGGGCGAGCCCGGCCATGTGGCTGCAGGCGTGGTTCTTTCCGGTCCATCCCTCGGGCAGGGCCGGCACCGAGACGAGACGCAGGCGCGGATCGCCGACGGCGCGCACGATCGCGGCGGTCGCGTCGGTGGAATGATCGTCGCCGACGATCACCTCCACCGGGACCGCGATGCTGGCGAGCGCCGCCCGGACGGTGGCGTCGATGTTGCCCGCCTCGTTGCGCGCCGGGATCAGGATCGAGACGAGGCCCGCGCCGGCCTCCGTTACGGGCCGGCGCAGGGCCGCGAGATTCACCGCCACGAGCACGGCCGGCAGGAGGGCCGCGGCGAGGGAGGTCAGCGCCAGGGCCGTGAGAATCGAGTCGGTCATCGTCCGCGCCGGGAGTGTGTCGCGCCACGATAGGCGATGGCGCAGGGTTTGGCGCGCGCGGACGGCCTCATCCGGCGCGATCCTGTCCGCCCATCGCGCGATGCGCCGGGTCGAACCGGCGCCCGGAGAGGCGTGCCGCCAGCCGCCGCCACAGGTCATAGAGGCCGCCGACGCCCTTCCGGCCGGAAACCAGGGTGCGGAAGCGTCCGGGCTCCCGGCTGATCACGTCGGAGCTCAGGCGATCGAGGGTCTGCGTCAGGTCGGATTCCAGGCGGGCGAGCCGCTCGGCGCGCGGAAGCGCGGCGAGGTCGGCTCCGGCGATTCCAGGACCGAAGGCCGCGAAGGCGCCCGCCCCGCGCTCGTCCCAGAAGGCGTACTCGACGGCGAGCGGGACGAAGAGCGCGTCGGGGGCGATCTCGGCGAGGCGCGCCACGCCGGGACGCAGGACCAGCGGCCGCGCGCGGGCATCGGCGAAACGGCCCTGCGCGGTGATCCAGAGCATGCTATCGGGCGCGCCCAGGATCGACCGGGCGGCGGCCAGGAACTGCGCCGCCCCGCGCGGGCTGTCGAGATCGACGCCGAAGGCGCCGATCCGCTCGAAGATGCGGTAGCGTGCCAGCATCGCGGCGTCGAACGGCGCGCGGCTCGCCCGCTCCGGATAGAGGCGGCCGGCCAGCACGATGATCAGCGCGGCGTCCCACCACGCCGGATGGTTGCAGTAGACCACGATCGCGCCCGGATGACTGGCGGCGGGCAGGGTGCTCCAGAGGGGCAGCCGCAGCGCGTCGAGGTGGCGGTGCAGGTAGCGCTCGAGCCACGCCACCATGAAGGCGCGGATCCGGGGCGAGACCGGGGGCAGGGGGGCGCCGCGCCTGCCTCTCGCGCCCCCCGCGACGGGGGGCGGCGATGGCGGCGTCGCGGTCACGCCGAGGCGCGCAGGGCGCCGCGGGCGTCCTGGTCGTGCGCGTCGGCGGCGATCCAGCCCGACATCATCACCATCGGCATACCGGGTCCCGGGTGGGCGGCGCCGCCCGCGAGGTACAGGCCGCGCACCTGCCGCGACCGGTTGCCGGGCTTGAACGCCCCCATCACGCGCCCGTGGGAGGCGAGCCCGTAGATCGCGCCGTTGAGGACCTTGTAGCGCTCGTGGATGTCCTGCGGCGTGAGGTGACGCTCGACCACGATGCGCTCCTCGAGGTCCGGCATGCCGGCGGTCCGTTTGAGCTTGTCGAGGATCGTTCGGCGATAGTTCTGGAACAGCGGGCCGTCCGGCCGCCAATCGTGGTGCGGGCGCAGATACGGCGTGTGCACGAGGACGTAGAGCGCCTCGCCGCCCTCGGGCGCCACGCTCGGATCGGTGGAGGAGGGGGCAGCCAGGTAGGCGGTCGGGTCCGGGGCCGGCTCGCCCTTGTTGTAGATGTAGTCGAACTCCTCCTCCGGGTCGCGGGAGAAGACGAAATCGTGGTGGTTCAGGTGCTCGTAGCGCCTGTTCAGGCCGAGATAGAGCACCACGCCCGAGCAGGCCGGCTCGGGGTTCTTCCTCGCGTAGGCCTTGGCGGCCTCACCGCCGACGAGCTCGCGGTAGGTGCGGACCGAATCCATGTTGGAGATCACCGCGTCGTAGGGCGTGACGCCCGCGGCCGTCCGCACGCCCCGGACCGCGCCGTTGGCGGTCTCGATGCCGGTCACCTCGGTGTCGGTCTTGCAGGTGGCGCCGAGTTCCTGGGCGAGCTTCGCCAGCCCCTCGGCGACGGCCCGGGTGCCGCCCATCGGGTACCAGACGCCATCGGCCGTCTGCATGTGGGCGATGGCGCAGAGGACCGCCGGCGCGCCGTAGGGTGAGGAGCCGACATACTGCACGAAGTGGTCGAGCATCTGCGCGAGCCGGGCATCCTTGACCTTGCCGCGGATCGTCGACGCCACCGAGGCGTGCATGCGCAGGGACAGCACATCGCGCAGCGTCCCCGGATTCATGTTGGCGCGGATGTTGATCGTGTCGAACAGGTCCTCGACGGGCTTCCAGAAGAAGAATTTCTCGGAGACGCCGTGGAGATGCTGGGAGATGGAGATGAACTTCTTGTAGCCCTCGCCGGTGCCGGGGGCGAAGCGCTCCATGTCGCCGGCCATCCGCTCGACGTCCTGCATCAGGTCGATGTGGGTCCCGTCGTCGAAGAAGCAGCGCCACTGCGGGTCGAGGCGGCGCAGGTCCATGTAGTCGTGGACCGAGCGGCCGGACTCGGCGAAGATACGCTCCAGCACCCGCGGCACGGTCAGGATCGTCGGTCCCATGTCGAAGCGGAAGCCGCCCTCGTGGAGCACCGCCGCCTTGCCGCCGAGCCAGCCGTTCTTGTCGTAGACCGTCACGCGGTGGCCCCGCGCGGCGGCGACGCACGCGGCCGCGAGTCCGCCGAGCCCGCTGCCGATGACGGCGACCGTGGAATCCTGGCTCATCCTGCTGGCTGGCTCCCCGGGCCGAAGAAGGCGTGGCCCGCAGAGCGAAGCTAGACCTGGGGCCGGGCGGGTCAACGCGCCACCCGGTCGCGGCCGCCTACCGGCGGCGCTCGCCTGTGGACAGGCGCGCCAGGAAGTTCCCGATCTCCCGGCGGCGGAGACCGGCCTCCAGCACCTCCGGCCCTATGCCGTGGCGCCAGGCGAGGCGGCGCGCGGCCTCCGGGTCGCTGCCCTGGAGCGTCGCGATCTCGTCGGCGTAGGCCGCCACGGCGCGCGGGTTCTCGGCGAGTCCCGCCTCGACGATGGCGGTGTCGCAGAGGCGCAGCATCGCGGCCAGTTCGTCGAGGTCGAGCTCGGGATGATACTGGGTTCCCCAGAACCAGCCGCGGCCCAGGCGTATCTCGAGGGCCTGAACGCCGAGCACGGGGTTGCCGGCGAGCACGCGGGCGCCCGGGGGCGGCTGCAGCACGGCGTCGGAGTGGATCGCCGGGGCGTCCCAGGTCGCCGGCCGTCCGGCCAGGAGCGGATGGGTCCGGCCCTCCTCGGTCGGGGTGATCGCCCGGGCGAAGCCGTATTCCGGCCCGCGCGGGTTCTCGGCGGCGTGGCCGCCCGTCACCGTGGCGGCGACCTGCACGCCCCAGCACGAGCCGAAGACCGCGCGTCCCGCCTCGAGAGCCGCGCGCATCAGGTCGAGCTGCCGGGTCACGGCCGGCGTGCCCTCGGAGACCTTGAGGGTCGAGCCGGTGAAGATCAGCCCGTCGAACGCGGCGAGATCCGCCGGCAGGGTCGCGTCGGCGTCGGCAGCGTTGACGTGCTGGCAGACGGAGCCCGGCGCGAGGTCGTGCACCACCGCCGCGTAGGACTCGGCCGAGGTCCTTCCCGTAGCCGCGACGTGGCGGTCGCGGGCGGCGCGATCGTTGCCGTCGGCGATGAGCAGGCGGAGCATGTGGGATACCGTGGAGCGCGGCCGTAGCGGAGGCGTCTCTATGTCGGTGCGCACCGCGTCGCAGGAACGGCGCGGATCGTCGCGGGAGGTGAGCGCCGCTGGCATGCCCGACTCCTCCAAACGGGTGATGCGCGCCGCCCTGCCGGGTCTATCCCTGCCGTGTCGAACGCCGAGGGTCGATCATCGCGGAGGACAAGATGCCAGATCTCGCCGAGGTGGAGCTCTACTGCGCGGAAGCCCGGGACATCCTCGCCCACGCGGAGGACATCGTTCACGACCTGTGTCGGAGAGGTGCCTGCGAGGGGCACCGCATGATGGCGGACCAGGGCCTCGCGGCGCTGCGGAACCTCGACCGCATCATCGAGCGGCACCGCAGGCGCTTGGCGTTCCAGGCGCTGCCCAACGCGGTCGTCCAGCCTCCGCCTCCGTCCCCACCGCGGAAGCGGAACTGGCTGGTCTTCCTCCGGCGGGGCGGCGGGCACGCGGGCCATGGCGTCGAGGCGCATTCCTAGCACGCACGCGGCGGGGCGCCCGAGCCTGAGCGGTCTTGCCCGCGCGCATGAGACCGGCCGGGTCTCGCGCGGCGGGGCCAGCCACGCGCGGCGGGACGATCCCCTGGTTCCGGCGGTGCGACGGCGCGACGGACGGTCGAGCACCCTGCTGATCTGGGCCGTGCTGCTCGTCCTCGGGACGGCCGTTCCGGCCCCCGCCCGGCGAGCCCCCCCGCCGCTGCACCGGGCCGCCGAGATCGAGGCCCTCGTCAACAGGGCGGCCGACACGCTGGAGGCCGAGGGCGCGCGGGCGTTCGACGCGTTCCGGCGCAGGGGAAGCGTCTGGCGATACGGGGACGTCTACCTGTTCGTCGTCGACCTTCGGGGAGTCATCCTCTTCAACGCCGCCCACCCGAACCGCGAGGGGCACGACCTGCTCCACGAGCGCGACGCCGACGGGAAGCCATTCCACCAGGACCTCATCGACGCCGTCACGCGGTTCGGGTCCGGCTGGGTCGACTACATGTTCCCGAAGCCCGGCCAGTCAACGCCGAGCGTGAAATGGAGCTACGTCTGCGCCACGCACGTGGCGGGCGTGGAGGCGCTCGTCGGCGCCGGTGTCTACGTGGAGTAGCACCGTCCGTGTCGGGACGGCAGCGGGCCCTACGCCGTCCGCCGCGCGGCCAGCGCCAGAGCGAAGGCGAGACCGGCCAGGGTCAGAGCCGCCAGGACCCCCAGGGCCGGGGCCGCGGCAAAGAACCCCTCGCCGAGGGCGCTCTGGTACGCCTCGATCGCCCAGGCGTTCGGGGTGAGCCATCCGGCCTGCTGCAGCCACGGCGGCATCAGGAACCGCGGGACCATCGAGCCCCCGACAGCTGAGAGGAGCAGCACCCCGAAGGTCGAGGCGAGATGCGCCTGCTGGCGCGAGGCCGCGAGCGCGCAGGCCGCGAGCGCCAGGCCGGCCGCCATCGCGGAGACCAGGAGGCAGGCGGCCAGGAAGGCTGGCCAGTGCGGTCCGATCTCGACGCCGTAGAGGAGGGCGGCGGCCAGGAAGATCAGCCCGGCCTGGACGAGCCCCTGGAGCGTCAGGAAGGCGAACTTGCCGAGCACCACGACCGGCAACCCGCCCGGCCCGGCCATCAGCCGCTCGGTGAGGCCCGTCTCCCGTTCCTCGACCAGCGACATGGCGCCCTGCATGGCGGCGAAGAGCAGGAAGACGGCGGTGATCGCGCCCGCGTAGTAGCTCACCCGGGCATTGGCGGTCCCGGCCGCGGTGCTGCGCCGCTCCACCAGCGAGGCGAAGCTGAACGGCTCCTTCTTGGCACGCTGCTCGGCGAAGGCCTCGTCGAGGAACCGGCGCTCGTCGGGGCCGATCTTGCCCGTGCGCTCGACGTCGGCGACGACCCGCGACAGGACCACGTCGGGCAGCGCCTCGTTCAGGACCCGCTGGAGCTGGCCGAGGGCGATCGGCGTCGCCAGCGCCTTGGCGGGGTTCTCGACCAGCACCACCGGCTGATCCGCGGGACCGGGCGCGGCGATCAGGTCCCCGCGCAGGACCAGCGCCACGTCGACCTCGCCGGCCCGCACCGCCTGCGCCACGGCGTCGATGTCGCTCGCGGGCAGCCGCGTCACGCGGAGCGACGGATCGGCCGCGAGCGCGTCGGCGAGGCGCTCCGTCGCCGCGGTGTGGGCCAAGTCGGCCAAGCCGAGATGGATACGGATTCTGTCGCCGATCGCCCCGGAGAAGATCGCCGCGAAGATCGAGAAGATCACGGTCGGCAGGACGAAGGCCATCACCAGCGCGGCCCGGTCGCGCAGGAGGGTCAGGAGCATCACGCGGAAGGCGGCGGCGATCATCCGGCGGCCCCGGCCCGGAGCGGAGCGGCCGCGGCATCCGCCAGTTCCCGCGGGCGGAGGGCGTCGAGATAGAGCGTCTCCAGCCGCGGCGCCCGCACCCGGATCTCGGCCACCGGGACGTTCTGGGCGCGCAAGGCGCCGAGCAGCGCCGCGCCGTCGAGGCCGGACCGCTCGACCGACCGCCAGACGAGGCCACCCGCATCGGCAGGCACGAAGCCGGCCCGGCGCAGCACGCCCTCCGCCTGTCCCGTCGCCGGACCGGCGAGGCTCAACTCGCGCTCGGGCGCGCCGGTGCGCAACTGCGCGAGCAGGTCGGCGAGACGGCCGGCGCGCACGACCCGCCCCTGAGCCAGGAATGCCACCCGCGAGGCGAGGCGCTCCGCTTCGGCGAAATCGTGGGTGGCGATCAGGATCGCGGTGCCGGCGGCCTTCAGACGGTCGAGCACCGCGTGGATTGCCGCCCGGGCGGCGAGGTCGACGCCGCTGGTCGGCTCGTCGAGGAGAACCAGGCGGGGCCGGTTCATCAGGCTCGCGGCGATGTTCACCCGGCGCCGGTACCCGCCCGACAGGACACCGACCGGGCGTCGAGCCACGTCGGCGATGTCGGCCATGGCCAGTGCGGCCTCCACGGCCACAGTCCGGTCGCGCCGGGAGACCCCCGCCAATTGCCCGAACACGCCGAGGTTCTCCGAGACGGTCAGTCGCGGATAGAGGGCGATCTCCTGCGGCACCCATCCGATGGCGCGGCGGGCCTGTCCCGCCCGGTACGGATCCGCTCCGGCCACGCGCACTGACCCCGCGCTCGGAGCGAGGCGCCCGGCCACGAGGCGCATCAGCGAGGACTTGCCGGCCCCGTTCGGTCCGAGCAGCGCGAGGGTCTCGCCGGCGCCGAGGTCGAGATCGATCTGATCCAGGACCCGTCGGCCGCGGAGGTCGAGGCCGACGCCCGCGATCCGGACGAGGGGATCGTCCATCAATTCACCGGCTCGGCAGGGCGCGGCCGAGGCGCACCCGCACGGCGACACCGGGCTCCCGGAGGGCGAAAGCGGCCTCGGCGAAATCGGGCCGCGCCCGCCGCCCGACGGCCCCCGAGAAGCCGTAGGGCTCCAGCGGCAGGCCGAGGCCGGTGCGGTCGAGGCGCCCGTTGCCGTTGGCGTCCTGGTAGGCCGCCACAGCGTAGGCGCCCGGCGGGACATCCCGGAAGGTGAACCGCGCCCGCTCGGCTGTGGCCGGCGCATCGTCGCCCCGCAGGCACGACGTCTCCGAGAGACCGCCCTGGCAGAGGGCGACGCGCACTTGCCCGCCGCCGGGCTCGATCCCGTCGACCTCGACCTGGACGGCGGCGGCCCGGGCGGGCACGGTCGCGGCGCAGAGCCAGACCGCGAGGACAACCGTCACACGGCCTGCCCGGAGATGTCTCCGGTCGGTCGCCGCGCTCACGAGGCCTCGCCGGAGGTCGCCAGCGGGGCGGTATCGGGAATGCCGGCGGTGGCGGCGGCGCGGGCGCCGGCGAGTTCCTCGATCAGGAGCCGTGCCGAGATGCGCGCGCCCTCGTAGATCACCGGCAGGCCCGAACCCGGATGGGTGCCGCCGCCGACGATGTAGAGTCCCGGTCCGAAGCGGTTGTGCGGTCGGAAATACAGCATCTGCATCAGGTCGTGGGCGAGGTTGAAGGTGGCGCCCTCGTGAACGGCGAAATCCTCCTCCCACTGGGTCGGGTCGATGATCCGCTCGTAGCGGATGCGGGACTCGAGATCGTCGATCCCGAGGAGTTTCAGACGCTCCACGATCAGGGCGCGGTAGGTTTCCCGCATGGCCGCCCAGTCGATCCCCGCCTTCAGGTTGGGCACCGGCACCAGCACGTAGAGGGCCGTGTGACCGGGCGGCGCCATGCCGCCATCCGTGTAGCCCGCGTGCTGCACGTACAGGGACGGCTGCATCGGCAGCGTGCCCTCGGTGATCTCGCGGATGTTCTTCTCGTAGCCGTCGGCCAGGAGGATCGTGTGATGCCCGAGGCTGTCGGGCATTTTCCCCTCGAGTCCGAGGTACAGCATGAAGGTCGAGCAGGAGAGCCGGGCCTTCCGGATCTTGGCGTCGCGCCAGCGCGGCCGGTGCCGCTCCGGAACGAGGGCGCGGACGACCTTCGCGAAGTCGCCGTTGATCAGCACCGCGTCGGCGTTGAAGGTCTCGCCGTCCGCCACCAGACCGCTCGCGCGCTTTCCATCGAACAGCACCTCCTCGACGTTGCTGTTGAGCCGGAGGTCGACGCCCATGCGGCCGGCCAGGCCGGCCATCGCCTCGGAGACGGCGCCGCAGCCGCCTACCGGGTGATAGACCCCGTGCTCGTATTCGAGGAACGACAGGATGGTGAACAGGCTCGGGCACCGGAACGGCGACATCCCGAGGTATTTGGTCTGGAACGAGAAGGCGAGGCGCACCCGCGGGTCGGCGAAGTGGCGCTTCAGGTCGCGGTCGACGCTCCGCCCCGGATGCAGGTAGGGCAGGGCGGCCAGCATGGCCGGGCTCGCCATGCTGCGCAGGGTGTGGAAGGCCTGCTCGAGCACGGGCTTGAAGTAGTTCAGCTTGGTCCGGTTCTCGGCGAAGAAGGCCTTGACGTTCTTGGCGTCGTCCGGCGCGATACGGGCGATCTCGCGCTCCAGGCGCTCGACGTCACCGGTGGCGCTTATCGTCCCCGAGATGCCCTCCGCGCCCTCGAACACGAGGTGGTACTGGGGGTCGAGCCGCTCGAGCTTGACGTGGTCCTCCAGCCGCTCGCCGCAGCTCGCGAAGATGTCCGCAAGAATCTGTGGATAGAGGAAGAAGGTCGGGCCGATATCGAACCGGTAGCCGCCGGGCGCCTCGACGGTCTTCGTCCGACCCCCGACCTGCGGGTCCTTCTCGAAGATGGTGACGTGAATCCCGGCCCGCGCGAGCAGCAGGGCGGCGGCCAGTCCGCCCGGCCCGGCACCGACCACGGCCACCCGGCGTCCGGTCAGCGCCCGCAACCCATCCCCAGACTGAAGCAACGTCCCCAACTCCTCACAGAATCCCGATACCCCATGCGGCCAAGCTAGCTTCGCATCATCGCGCGGCAATTGCAGCCGTTTGTCGCGCGCATAACGCTGTATACGATCATACCGTGAATACGCATCCGCAAGGATTCCCGAGGCGCGCCGCGTCGCGGGCGCCCGTTGCCTCGCCGGCGGACTGGGCCGGCGGACTGGCCGGCACCGGAGCGTGTGTCGGACCGTCCTCGGAGGAGCGGGGCGTCAGCGCTGGCCCAGGCGCTCGTACCAGGCGTGGGCCTGGGCGGGCGTCCGCTCGTAGGTCCGGGTGCCGTGGGGGGCCCGCGTCTGGCGCCATTCCCGCGGCGTCACCCCGAACCGGGCGCGGAAGGCGCGGCTCAGGTGGGCGGGATCCTTGAATCCGTGCTCGCTCGCCAAGCGCGCGAGCGCCCGGGTCTCGAGCGGATCCTCCAGGGCGATCCGGATCGCCTCCAGCCGCTTCTCCCAGACGCGGTGCATGACGCCGCCCGCGTTCTGGAAGGCGCGGTACAGCACCGTCCGCGAGACGCCCGCGCCGTCGGCGAGCCGGTCCGGCGTGAGGTCGGGCGAGGCCAGCTGGAGATCCATCAGACGCTCGGCCAGCGCGACGAACCCGGCATCCAATTCCGGTCCCTGCAGCACGTCCGAGGCCGCGGACGAATCGAACAAGCGCCGGATGAAGCCGGTCAGTTCGCCCGCGATCGCCGGCTCTTCGTCGGCGGTGGTGGTCGGCAGCCGGCGATACAGGGCGTGCAGGCGCGCGACGAGCAGACGGTTCCGCTCCCTGTCGAGGAAGATCGGGATCCGCTCGACCGTGCAGTCGGCCAACAGGCGGCGCGGGATGGTCAGCCCGATCGCGCTGGAACTCACTCCGCGGGCATCCAGCTCCCGACCCATATTGGCGGCCATGATCCGGTTGCGCTGCCGCAGCACCGGGCTGCCCGCGACGTCCCCGGACAGGCCGCCCGACACGTAGAGCATGAACGTGAAGTGGTCCGGCGTCGCCGCGGCGTGGCGGCGATCGCGGACCATGTGCTGCGCGGAGAAGATCATCCGGCTGGCGAGGATGTCCCCCAGAACCGTGCAGGACAGGTTCCCGCGCGGCACCGGCGCCCCCTTGATCCGCTCGATCCGGACAATCGGTGCCATCAGGTCGCGCCAGGCCGCGAAGGCCTGCGCGGGGCTGAGGTGATCGGTGTTGAAGTGAAGCGTCGGGATGTTCGACATGCGATCCGGCGCGGCGTCGGGACGGTCGTCCGAGCCCAGCTTGCGCCGGCCGGTGCGCAGCGTCGAGATGTCAATGTGTTACAGCTGGACAGTTGCGCGCCAGTCCCGTTTTTTCGCAGGACGTACCGAGTTCGGAAACCGGCCGGCCGTGCGCCGAAGAGCTTGTCGCCGCGGCGTGTTCACGGCCCGCCGAGGCGCCCTTGGCCGCGGGCGATGGTGTAGAGGGCGATGCCCGCCGCGGTGGCGACATTGAGCGAGTCGAAGCCGGGGGCCATCGGGATCCGGATCGGCCGCGCCCGGGCCAGCGTCGCCGCATCGAGGCCGGGTCCCTCGGTGCCGAGGATCAGCAGTGCCCGCGCCGGGATGGGGAGCATGTCCAGCGTCCCGGTCGCCCCCGGGCTGAAGGCCAGCGGCTGCAGATCGAGGATTTCGGCGAGCCCGAGCCAGTCCTGACCCTCCGGGAGCCGCGCGAAGGGCTGGATCAGGGCGGCTCCCGCCGAGACGCGGATGCTCTTGCGGTAGAGCGGGTCGCAGCTCGCCCCGTCGAGGAGCACGGCGTCGGCCCCGAAAGCCGCCGCGTTGCGGAAGGCGGCGCCGACATTGTCGTGATTGGTCAGGCCGGCCAAGCCGACCACCAGGGCGGGCGCGGGCGGGGGCGGCACGAGGGCGGCCGCGTCGGGATCCGGCCCGCGCAGGCCGACCGCGAGGACCCCGCGGTGGATCGGGAAGCCCGTCACGGCGCTCATCACCGCTTTCGCGGCGCTGAAGACCGGCGGCGGCTCCGGGGAAGCGGCGATATCGGCGGCCAGGCCCGGCCAGCGCTCGGGCGCGAGAAGGATCGATTCGGCGCGGAACCGGCTGCGGCGGCCGAGGAGCAGCCGCAGGGTCACCTCGCCCTCGACGATGAAGCGTCCGCCCCGGCCGACGAGGTCGCGCTCGCGCATCCGGGTGTAGGGCTCGAGGCGGGGGTCGTCCGGGTCGGTGACGGGCTCCGGGGCCGGGGTCACCTCAACCCTGGGAGCGATCGGAGCGGTTCGCCAGCGGGTCGGCCTCGGCCTTGGTCGGCACCTTCACCAGCGCCTCGCCGTCGAGGACCGTCTCACCGCCCACCGAGCACTTGCAGGCGAGGCGCGCGCGCCGCCGCTCGGGCATGAGTTCGGCCACCGTCACGGTGACGTCGACCACGTCGCCGATCCGCACCGGGGCGCGGAAATTCAGGGTCTGGGAGATGTAGACCGCGCCGGGCCCCGGCAGCCGCGTGCCGAGCACCGCCGAGATCAAACCGGCCGTGTAGAGGCCGTGGGCGATGCGGGTGCCGAACGGGGTGCGCGCGGCGAAGTGCTCGGACAGGTGGATCGGGTTGCGGTCGCCGGTGATCTCGGCGAAGCCCACCACGTCCGAGGAGGCGATGGTCTTCGACAGGGTCTCCGACAGGCCGACCTCGAGATCCTCGAAATAGAGCACGCGCAGTTCGGGCAGCATGACGCGGCAGACCTCCGGTTCCGGCCGGTCATAGGTCTCGTGCAGCCGGCTCCGGCAACGGCGTCGCACGATCCCGGCGGCGAATCCACCCGGACAAAGGCGTAACCGCCTCGAACTTTCTTGAGCCGCGGACAGGCTTTTCTCAACAGCCGCTCGACAGGGCCGCGCGCGTCGGCGAAGAGGCGTCCCGTGATCGCCGATGATGCGCCCCGGCCCGCGCCGCCCGCCCTCCGCCCGGTCGTCGCCCGCGTGGCGGCGCTCAACCTCGGCTATTTCGGCATCGAGATCGCGGTGGCGCTCGCCATCGGCTCGGTGGCGCTGATCGCCGACAGCGTCGATTTTCTCGAGGACGCGGCGATCAACCTGCTGATCTTCGCGGGCCTCGGCTGGAGCGCGCGCAACCGCGCCCGCCTCGGCACCGCCATGGCGGGGATCCTGCTCCTGCCGGCCCTGGCGGGCGCCTGGGCGGCCTACGGCAAGATCGCCGACTTCACCGCTCCCGCGGCACTGCCCCTGACGCTGGCGGGGCTCGGGGCGCTCGCCGTGAACCTCACCTGCGCGCTCATGCTCGCCCGGCACCGCTCCGGCTCGGGCAGCCTGACCCGGGCGGCCTACCTCTCGGCGCGCAACGACGCCGTCGCCAACCTAGCGATCATCGCCGCCGGTCTGGTGACGGCCCTCTACCCGTCCCCCTGGCCCGACCTCGTCGTGGCGGCCGGGATCGCGATCCTCAACGCCGACTCGGCCGCCGACATCCTCAAGGCGGCCGCGGCCGAGCGCAGAGCCGCGCGGTAACGGTCCCCGAGCGGCGACACGGCAGCGACCATCATGCGCATCTTCCCCATCTCGGATCTGCACCTGGAGCGGCGCCGCCTCGACCTGATCGCGCCGCCCGCGGCGCCGTTCGACCTGCTCGCCTGCCCGGGCGACCTCCACGAGGGACATCCCGAGCGGGGGCTCGCGGCGCTGCTGCACCTCGCGCAGGGGCGGCCGATCGTGCTGGTGCCGGGCAATCACGAGCGCTACGCGCCGACCGGCGACCGGCGCACCGCGCCGGAGCTTCTCGCCGGTCTCGAGGCCGAGGTCGGCCGCCTCAACGGGCTCGGCGCGCGGATCCACCTGCTCCAGCACGCGCGGAGCTGCGTCATCGACGGCGTCCGCTTCGTCGGCACCACCCTGTGGAGCGACTGGACCCTCGCCGGGCGCTGGCTCGCACCGGACGCGCCGGACCGGCCCGACGATCCGGTGGCCTACGCGGCGGCCCGCATGACCGATCCCGTGACGGGCTCGCGGGAATATCTCGGCGCGATCCGCAAGATGGACGGCAGCCCCTGGCAGCCGGCGGACGCGATGGCGGAGCACCGGATCGAGCGGGCGGCCCTGCACGCGGCGCTCCGGACCCCGCACGACGAACCGACCGTGGTGGTGACTCACCATCCCGCGAGCCCGCTCGCGGCCGACCGGTACCGGGACGCGCCCGGCGTTCCCTGGTGGGTGCCGGCCTTCTACGCCAGCACGGCCCTCGACGACCTGCCGGAATCCCAGCGGCCGGCGCTGTGGATCTCCGGGCATTTCCACGCCGGCCACGACTTGCGTGTCGGCCGGTGCCGCTGGGTCTCGAACCCGGTCGAGGGCGCGACCTATCGTGGGGACTTCGTCGTCGAAGTCGAGGATCAGTGATTTAGTCCCGCCGCGAAGAGATCGGCCCGTCGACTCTGTGCGGTCGCGCACGGCTTGGCCGTAACGGCGGGATGCCGTCGGAGTGAACGGCCGTCAAACCCTGATCGGCCCCGAATGACGGGGCTCAGGTTCGGGGTTCCCATGGCCGGATTTAGCCTGACGTCACGTTGGGTCGCGGCGGCGGCTCTTGCCGGCTCGGCCCCGATCGCCGCCGCGACGACGGCGCGGGCGGCATCCGCGGCGCAGCCGGGACAGACGGTCGGTCTGCCGGTGGGCGACCAGCTGCCGGTCGGCCTGTATTTCGTGAACCTGTCGAGCTTCGGCGTGCGCGGCACCCTCCCGCGCGACTCGTCGACCAACGTCAACCTGCCGACCTTCGCGTGGGCGACGCCCTGGGATGTCGCGGGGGCGCGCCTGCAGGTCTTCTTCACCCAGCCGATCGCGGCGGCGAGCAGCCAGGGGGCGCCCTATCAGAGCGGCGTCGGGCAGCAGCTGCTGGCGGCCCAGCTCGCCTGGGACCTCGGCGGCGATGTCGGCTTCAGCTACCTGTTCGGCGGCTACCTGCCGATCCAGACGCGGTTCCTGACGCAGTCGGCCTCGCTGACCCA
The DNA here is from genome assembly GCF_053345825.1 of Methylobacterium sp. C33D. Taxonomy (NCBI): domain Bacteria; kingdom Pseudomonadati; phylum Pseudomonadota; class Alphaproteobacteria; order Hyphomicrobiales; family Methylobacteriaceae; genus Methylobacterium; species Methylobacterium sp. C33D. The sequence continues at coordinate 19,190 of NZ_JBKFAV010000007.1, read as the reverse complement.
CCGCTTCGCGCTGAGCTACACCGGCCAGGGCTGGAACCTCACGGCGAACCTGCTCTACGGCGTCTTCCTCGACACGCGCTCGCCCAGCGGCACCCTCTACCCGGACTACATGAACCTCGACCTGACCATGACCAAGAAGTTCGGCTCCTGGCAGATCGGCGCGGTGGCCTTCGGATCGACGGACCTTCCCACCGGCGTGGCGAGCTATCGTCCGCAGGGCCAGATCGCGGTGGGCGGTCTCGTCGGCTACAATTTCGGGCCCGTGAACCTGCAGGCCTACCTCACGCACGACGTGGTCGAGCGCAATTACGGCGGCCGCGAGGTCCGCGGCTGGCTGCGCGCGATCGTGCCGCTGTACCAGGACAAGAACGAGGTCGAGCCGGGCCGCACCCTCGTGACCCGGCGGCAGGCCGAGTAGCCGAGCGGACTGAAACTGTCCGGGCCGGTGTCATCCCAGGCATAGGCCGCGGGGCCGGACGGGGGCGTACGCACGAGCGGGGCCGCCGAGATCGTCGCATCTCGGCGGCCCCATCGCGTCCGCGGGACAGCACCGCCGATACGTCGGCGGATCCGCGCCCCGGCTCGCGGGGCGCGGCAGAGCCTTCAGCCGTGCACGAGCACGTTGCGGAACTGCCAGGGATCGCTGGTGTCGATGTCCTCCGGGAACAGGCCCGGACGGTCGGTGAGCGGCGTCCAGTCCGTGTAAACGCCCACGACCGGGCCGAGATACGGGGTCTGGACCTCCAGGCAGCGGCGGAAGTCCATCTCGTCGGCCTCGACGATGCCGGCCTCCGGGTTCTCCAGGGCCCAGACCATGCCGGCGAGCACCGCCGAGGTGACCTGGAGGCCGGTGGCGTTCTGGTAGGGGGCGACCCGGCGGGTCTCCTCGATGGAGAGCTGCGAGCCGTACCAGTAGGCGTTCTTCGCGTGGCCGTAGACGAGCACGCCGAGCTCGTCGATGCCGTCGACGATCTCGGTCTCGTCGAGGATGTGGTGCTGCTCCTGCACCTGAGCCGCCTTGCCGAACATCTCGTGGAGCGACAGCACGGCGTCGTCGGCCGGGTGGTAGGCGTAGTGGCAGGTCGGCCGGAAGACCGGCTTATCGCCCTCGCGCACCGTGTAGTAGTCGGAGATCGAGATCGCCTCGTTGTGCGTGACGAGGAAGCCGAACTGCGAGCCGGCGGTCGGCACCCAGGTGCGCACCCGCGTGTCGGCGCCCGGCTGCAGCAGGTAGATCGCGCAGCGCGAACCCTTCTCCTGCTCGCGGGCGTTGGCGGGCTTCCAAGTCTCGTGCGTGCCCCAGCCCAGCTCGGCCGGCTGGTTGCCCTCGGAGACGAAGCCCTCGACCGACCACGTGTTGACGAAGACGCCCCGCGGCTTCGGATTCTTGGCGCGCTGCGTGTCCCGCTCGGCGATGTGGACGCCCTTCACGCCCAGATCCTTCATTAGGGCGGCCCACTCGGCCTTGGTCTTCGGCTCGGGCCGCTGCAGGCCGGTGTCCTGGGCGATGTTCAGGAGCGCCTGCTTGACGAACCACGAGACCATGCCGGGATTGGCGCCGCAGCACGACACCGCCGTGGTGCCGCCGGGCTTCTGCGCGCGGGCGTCGAGGATGTTCTCGCGGAGCGCGTAGTTGGTGCGGTCGCCCTGGCTCTTGGTCTTGTCGAAGTAGAAGCCCGGCCAGGGCTCGGCCACGGTGTCGATGTAGAGGGCGCCGAGCTCGCGGCAGAGCTCCATGATGGCGCGCGAGGAGGTGTCGACCGACAGGTTCACGCAGAAGCCCTGGCCGCCGCCCTCGGTGAGGAGCGGGGTGAGCACGTCGCGGTAGTTCTCCGGCGTCAGGGCCACCTTCTCGAAGCGCAGGCCGTGCTTCTCGGCGAGGGGCCGATGGGTGTCGACCGGGTCGATCACCGTGAAGCGGGCGCGGTCGTACTCGAAGTGGCGCTCGATGAGCGGCAGGGTGCCCCGGCCGATCGAGCCGAAGCCGATCATCACGATGGGGCCGGTGATGCGGCCATGGATCGGGTGATGGGTCGGCTGGTCGGTCATGCGGGAGATCCTCGTCTGGCGGACGCCGGGCGCGTCCGCTCATCTGGCTCGCGGGCGGGTTATGGCGCGCGTGTGACAGTGCGGCGACAGACCCGCGCCGCCGGAGCGGTGCCGGTGCGGTCAAGAGCCCGTGTCGCCGGAAACGCGCTCAATGGCGGCTTGCCCGTCGCCGGTCAACCGCGCCCGCGCAACCCTTCGTGAACGGATCCTTACCCGCGCGCGCGTCGAATCATGATTTCAATGCATGTGACCCCCGACAGCTGCTCAGTGGCAGGCTCGGAGCGCAGGGCTCATATTGCGGTGCAGCAAGGTCGCTCAGAGGACCGCAGGCATTGGGGAGCGTGGAAACGCCCGGGACCTCGCATTTGGAGTCCGTCATGCTCGCGCTCATCACATCCCGGATCCCCGGCCCGGCCGTCGAGACCGCCGATCGCGATCCCGGCTTCCTGACCCTCGTCTTCGCGGTCGCCCGCACGCTGCGCAGCGGTGCGGAGAGCGCCTTCGCGCGCCGCTGCGCGCTCGCCCGCTCCATCGGCGGCCCGAACCCGCTCTGAGACGCGCGTGACCTGGAGGCGCCGCCTCCGATGGCCTCTGGCGATTGCGTCGCACCGGCTTGAGCATTAGGCGGCACTGCCGCCCAATGGCTCTCCGGGGGATCGTGATTCCATGCCGACACTTCGTGCGCTTCTGCGTCTCAGCCTGATCGCGACGTCGCTCACGGCGGTCCCGACGCTGGCGGCGCGCGCGCAGGATGCCGAGCCCGAGGCCGCGCCGGCGTCCGAAGCGCCCGCCAAGCCCAAGCCCAAGCCACGGCCGAAGCCGGCTCCCCACAAGGCGACCAAGCCCGCCGAACCTGCGAAGACCGAGGAGGCCGCCGCGCCTGCATCCGCTGCGGCGCACGCCGCGTGGCCCACCGGCGCCAGCACCGTCAGCGAGAGCTACGGCGACTGGACGATGACCTGCACGCGCCCGAGCGACAAGGTCACCTGTATCGTGGCCCAGGCGCAGGGCGATTCGCGGACCGGCCGGCGCAAGTTCGGCTTCGAACTGCAGACGCCCGCGAACGGCCGCGCCGAGGGGATCGTGCTGATGCCCTTCGGCCTCGCCATCGAGCCCGGCGTGACCTTCAAGCTCGACGAGCAGACCCTCGGCAAGGGCGCCCCCTACACGACCTGCAGCGCCGAGGGCTGCATTGTGGCGATCAGCTTCCCGACGCTCGCCCTCGACGGCATGCGCACCGCCAAGGCGCTCACGGTGACCGGCGAGAAGACGGGCGGCACCGAACCGGCGACCATCACGGTGCCGCTGACGGGCTTCTCGCAGGCCTTTGACCGGGCCGTCGCGCTCAGCGGCTGAGCCGCACGGCGACCCGCGGCCTTTTCCGGTTACGGTTAAGCCAGCGTTAGCCGCGGTCGCTCAGGATCCCGCCGAGATGTGGCGCCGCGCGCCGCGGCCCCTCCGGAGCCGCGCGCCGGGTTCGGATCGGCGAGGCGATGAGATCGGTGGGCGGGCGACCCCGGGACGGTCGAGGGCGCGGCGCGCGGCTGCTGACCGCGGCGCTGGCGCTGCTCGCCCTTCTGGCGGGAATCGCGCCCGCGCTGGCCGCGCGGCTCGTCAGCATGAAGGGCAGCGAGGTCGGCACCGGGGCCGGCGGCTACGGCCGGATCGTGCTGACCTTCGACAAGCCGGTCACGGTCAGGACGAAGCTCGCCGGCGGCGTGCTGCTCGTCAGCTACGGCGAGCGGGTCTCGCCCGGGCCCGAGCATCTCGCGGACGAGATGCCGGCCTTCATCGCCAGCGTCCGCCGCGACCCCGACGGCACGGGCCTCCGCCTCGCCCTGCAGCGACCCTACCGGGCCAGCGTGCAGTCGGCCGGCGAGCGCGTGTTCGTCGACCTGCTCCCGGAAGGGTGGTCCGGCCTCGTGCCGCCGCTTCCGCCCGAAGTGGTGGCCGAACTCGCCCGGCGGGCCCGGGTTGCCGAGGAGGCGCTCAAGGCGCGCACACCGGAACCGGTGCGCCGGGCCCTGTCGCTCGAGCTGGCGCTGCTCCCGACCCTGACGCGGCTGTCGCTGCGCCTCCCCGCGGAGGCCGTCTCGATGGTGACCGCGGAGGGTCCCGTGACGCGCGTGCGGGTGATCGGCGCCTGGACCATCGATCCGAGCGGCACCCGCGGCCGTCAGCGACCTGGGATCGCCAAGCTGGCGACGGAGACCGACGCGAACTCGGCGAGCCTCCTGATCACGCCCGAGGACGGGTTCACGATCGGGACCGAGCGCGAGGACGGCGCCATGTACGTGGACGTGGTCCGCCGCAAGCCGCTCGAGCCCGTCGCGGCTACGGTCGACGTGCCCGGTCCCGCCGCGAAGCAGGCCCCGGCGCTGCCTGTCGCGCCGCGCCCGGCTCCGGCCCAGGCCGCAGCCCCGGCCCCGGCGATTGCGCCGCGCCCGCCCGAGTCGCCGCCGACGCGCCGGGCCGGCGGCGGCATGCTCTTCCCGTTCCAGACCCTCCCGCCGGCGGTTCTGTTCGAGCGCGGCGGCATCGCGACGCTCGCCTTCGAGACCGCCGAGCCGGTCGTCGTCCCGCCGTCGAGCGAGGGCCTCGCGCCGACCGGCGCGCCCACTCGGACGGGTCCGCTCACGGTCGTGCGGTTCCCGGTGCCGCCCGGCCGGCTCGTCGACCTCAATGCCGTCACGACCGGGTCCGGCGTGGCCTGGGAACTCTCGGCGGGCGATACGTTGAGCCCGAGCGACACGATCGATCCCGTCCGCAAGCCCGACCCGTCCGGCCGCATCGCCGTCACCCTGTCGCTGCCCCATCCCGGATCGACGACGTGGCTTTCCCTCGACGACGAGCGGATCGCGGTGGTCCCCTCGGCCGCGCAGCGCCCCGTCGGCAATCCGAAGAACCGTCGCTTCGTCGATTTCGAGATCCTGCCGAGCCGGCACGGCCTCGCTGTGCTCGCCGGCGCCGACGATCTGGCGGTGCGGCCCGAACTCGACGGCGTCTCGATCGGCCGAGAGGGCGGTCTCGCGGCGTCGATGGCGGCGCGCAAGCCGGACGTCGTGCTGACCGACGCGGGGGCCCTCGCGATCGAGAGGGAGTCCTGGGAGCGCGCCAGGATGGGGAATGTCCGCACGGCCCTCCGAGGCCTCTTCGACGCCGCCGTCGCGGCACCGCCGTCGGAGCGCGGGCCGGCCCGTCTGGCGCTGGCGCGCGCGGATCTGGCCAACGGCCTCGATTACGAGGCCCTCACCGCGCTCGAGATCGCGGCCGCCGACGATCCGCTCCTGGCCACCCAGCGCGAGACCGCGCTCCTGCGGGGCATCGCCCTGGTGCGGATCGGCCGAAACGCCGAGGCGCTGAAGGCGCTCAGCGTCCCGCTCCTGGTCGACGACCGCGAGGCCGCTCTGTGGCGCGCGATGGCCTCGGCCGGGGCCGGCGACTGGAAGAGCGCGGAGTCCGGCTTCCTCAAGGTGCTGCCGCTGGCCAACGGCTATCCCGCGGACGTCGCGCAGCTGATCCGGGCCCGGGCCGCCGAATCGGCGATCGAGAACGGCGATGCCGAGACCGCCGCCGCGCGCGCCGAGGCGGAGCGCGATGTGCCACCCTGGATCCGCGACCGGCTGGCCATGGTCCGCGCCCGCGTGGCGGAGGCGACCGGCCAGACCGAGGCGGCCCTAGACGCCTATGCCCGCCTCGACAATTCGGCCGTGCGCCCGGTCTCGGTCGAGGCCGCCCTGAGAGGGGCGCTGCTGGCGCAGGCCTCGGGCAAGCTCGCTCCCGACGCCGCCATCGAGCGGCTGGAACGGCTCGCCCTGACTTGGCACGGCGGTCCGACCGAGGATGGCATCACCGCCGGTCTCGCCCGCCTCTATCTCGCCGCCGGCCGGTGGCGCGACGCCTTCACGGTGGTGCGCCGGGCCAACGTCTTCGCGCCCAACGCCCCCGCTACGGCGGCCCTGTCGCGGGACGCGCAGACGGCCTTCGAGAACCTCTACCTCACCGACAAGGGCAACAAGCTCTCCGGGGTCGAGGCCGTGGCGCTCTTCTTCGATTTCCGCGAGCTGAGCCCGATCGGGCGGCGCGGCGACGAGGTGGTGCGCCGCCTGGCCGACCGCCTCGTGACCCTCGACCTCCTCGATTCGGCCGCCGACCTGCTGCAGTACCAGATCGAGAATCGCCTCACCGGCCCGGCGCGATCCGCGGTGGCGGCGCGGCTCGCGACGGTCCGGCTGATGGACGACAAGCCGATGGAGGCCCTGAAGGTCCTCGACGCCACCGAGCTGCCCGAGCTTCCCGGCGAGCTCAAGCGCGCCCGTGGGCTGATCCGCGCCAGGGCCCTGTCCGACCTGACCCGCACCGACCTCGCGCTGGAGACGATCGAGGACGAGAGCGGGCCGGATATCGAGCGTCTGCGCGCCGACATCTACTGGGGGGCGCGCCGCTGGCGCGAGGCCGGGGAGGCCCACGAGGGGCTGCTCGGCGCGACGTGGCAGTCCGGTCAGCCCCTCGACGATCAGGCGCGCGCCGACGTCGTGCGCGCCGCGATCGCCTACGATCTCGCGCACGAGGCCATCGGCCTGGAGCGGCTGAAGGCGAAATTCTCGGAGGGGATGGCGGCGAGCCCGGATGCCCGCACCTTCGCGCTCCTGACCGGCACCGACCCGACCCGGGCACCGGGCTTCCGGGACATCGCGGCGCGCGCCACGAAGGTCCAGACGCTGTCGGCCTTCCTCGCCGAGTATCGCAAGCGGTACCCGGATGCCGCTGCGCCCGCGCGCGGCCGACCCGAGGCACCGGGTGCGGGCGGCGAGGCGCCCGCACCCGGTGCCCAGGGCGGACAGCAGCAGAGCAGCGCCGAGACACCCGGCGCGCCGCCCGGGTGAGCGCGGTGGTCGTCATCGACCCGGACGCCCTCCTCGAGACCGAGCGCGGCCGCGTCTGGACGCCCGAACGGAACGCCGAGGCGTGGCGGCTGGCCCTCGCGGCGCTGCGCGCGGCGCTCGCCGCGGGCTCGGTCGAGCGGCTCGTGGTTGTGTGCGGGCTGCAGGGGGCCGGCAAGTCCACCTGGATAGCGCGGCAGCGGCCCCGGCTCGGCCGCGTCTACTTCGATGCCGCCTTGCCCGGCCAGCGGCACCGTGCGCCGATCCTCGCCATCGCGCGAGCCTGCGGCGTCGCCGCGGAAGCGGTCTGGATTCGCGCGCCGCTCGCGGTCGCCCTGGAGCGAAACCGGCGGCGCGCTGCCGACCGACAAGTTCCCGAAGAGAGCATCCGCTCCGTCGACCGCCTGTTCGAGCCGCCGTCGCGCGCGGAGGGCTTCGCGGCGGTCCGGACCGTCGACGCGACGTCCCGCGCCGGCTGACGGCCCGGCACGGCTGCCGTCAGCCGCCGTAGCTCTGGACCAGGGAGCCGGCGACCAGGGTCCAGCCGTCGACCAGCACGAAGAAGATCAGCTTGAACGGCAGCGCGACCGTGGCCGGCGGGACCATCATCATGCCGACGGCCATCAGCACCGACGCGACCACGAGGTCGATGATCAGGAACGGGATGAACAGCAGGAAGCCGATCTCGAAGGCGCGGCGCAGCTCCGAGATCATGAAGGCGGGTGTCACGATCTCCAGGCCGACATCCTCGGGCCCTTTCGGCGTCGGCACCTTGGCGAGGTCGAGGAACAGTTTCAGGTCCTTCTCGCGCACGTTGCGCAGCATGAAGGTCTTGAACGGCGCCGAGGCACGCTCGAACGCCTGCGCCTGCGTGATCCGGCCGGCGATCAGCGGCTCGATGCCGGCGCTGTAGGCGGCGCGGCCGGTCGGGGCCATCACGAAGGCGGTCAGGAACAGCGCGAGGCTGACCAGCACCGCTGTCGGCGGCGCGGTCTGGGTGCCCAGCGCCGACCGCAGGATCGACAGCACCACGACGATGCGGGTGAAGGCCGTGGCCATCACCAGCACCGAGGGGGCCACCGCCAGGACGGTGATCAGCGCCACGAGCTGGAGGGCGCGCTCGGTGGTGCCGCCGGCACCGAGATCGAGGGTGACGCTCTGCGCGAGGGCCGGACCGGCGGCGAGCACTCCGCCGGCCAGCGCGCCCAGGGCGGCGAGCGCGACGAGCGCCACCGGCCGCAGGCGCGGCGTCGGGACCTTGCGCGTCCGGCGCATCGGGCGTGTCGGCACGGGGAGGTCTCGGGTCACGGACGGTCGCAGCTGGGTGTGGCCGGGCGGACGCCGGCGCGGCGGGCCTCGAGGTTCTGCCAGACGAGCAGGGCCGGCAGGCCGAGCACCACGTCGGGCACGCGGCGCGCCAGCGACAGGGCGAGGGCGGTCCCCGCGTCGATGCCGAACAGGCCGCAGACCAGCACGAGCCCGCCCTCCTGGACGCCGAGTCCGCTCGGAACGAGGAACGCGGCGGCCTTGATCGCCTGGCTCAGCGCCTCGATCACCAGGATGTCGGCCAGGCCGACATGGTCCACGCCGATGCACGCCAGGACGACAGCGACCTCGGCCGTTCCGAGCAGCCAGGCCAGGGCGTGGAGGGCGAAGGACTGGGCGAGATGGCCCCGGCGGTCCGGCGCCCACACCGTGTCCAGGGCCCCCTGGATCCGGCGGTTCGGCTCGGGGCGCGCCTCGGCCTCGCGCACGAACCGCCGGCCGAGGGCGGCGAGGCGGTCCTCGAGCACCCGCACGACGCCGGTCCGCTGCAGGGCGAAGAACGCCGCCACCACCAGCCCGGCCACGACGAGGGTCCGCAGCGTCCAGCTGGCGAGCGCGGCCGCCTCGGCGCCGTCGACCCGGCTCAGGAGGCCCGCGCCGAGCCCGGCGAACAGGGCGAGCGTTCCGACCTGAAACAGCATGTCGGCCAGCACGGAGGCGGCCGCGAGGGAGCCGGCGACACCCCAGAAGGTCAGGAGGCGGGCCCCCAGGACGTCGCCACCCACCGAGGCCACGGGCAGCAGCACGTTGATGCCTTCGCGGACGAAGCGCAGGATCAGGCAGGCCGAAGCCGTCCCGGGCGCCAGCCCGTCGAGGATGCGCGCCCAGGCGAGGCCGCAGAGCAGGATCACCGCGACCCGCACCAGCGTGACGCCGGCAAAGCCCGCGACGCCGATCCGCCCGAAGGCCGCGGCCACCGCCGCCAGATCGTTGGTGGCCACGAGCCAGACGGCGAGGCCGAGGCCGATCAGGGTGCCGAACAGCGGCAGGCGACGCAGCACGGCGTGGGCCGCCCGCCGCTTCCGGGAAACAGGCTCGCCGGTCACGGTGTGCGGGCCTCGCGTCGAGAGGCGGGCAAGAGCGCGCTCCAGGTTGTGCCGGTCAGCGAACCGGCGGCGATTCGTCGGGTGGTATCGCCGCTAGAGAGGTATTGGGGCCGAATTCGGGGATTGCCCGACGCGGGAGGACGGGATTGAGCACCGCGGCGAGCGCCTCGGCGGGCTCGGCGGCGGGATCGAGCAGGACGACCCGGCCCTCGGCCAGGCTCGTGCCGGTGGCGACCGCCACGGCGCGCTTCGGGCAGGGACCGAGGCAGCCCGATTCCACCACGAGGAGCTTCCGCCTGCGCCCGGCTCCCTCGTCGCCGGCCGCCCGCTTCCCGGCCTTCTTCAGCAGCGCGCGGAGATCCCGCCCGCGCAGGCCCTGCCGCTTGGCGCATTTGGAGCAGACGACGACGATCTCGGAGAGCTTGGTCTTGGCCGTGCGGCCGGCCGGACGGCCATCCGGGGCCGTGACACGCGGTTCTGTCATCATCCAGAGACTGTAGGACGCGATACCGGTCCCGGGCTACGGCGCCCGTCGCCGCGGTGCAGCAGCCGCGGGATGACCCGGACCGGGCGCCATAAAAAGGGCCTAAAAGAACGGGATTCCGGTAGCCGCGCACGGGCCGCCCCTCGGCCGGCGCCGCGGCAGCGGAACCGGCGCAGACCCAGGAACAATGAGCGGATGAGCTTCGACGACGTCAAGGACGACACGCGCGAAGGCGAGATCGTGACGTTCGCCGCCCCGACCATGACGGAGCTGCGGCGGGGCGCGGAGACGATCCGGCCTGTGCCGGAGAAGCGGACCGCGCGGGCCCTCGTGGCCACGGCGCGGCAGCGCCTGGACTGGACCCGTCTGCCGGGCCTGCGCCCCCGCGAGGAGGACACCTCCACCTACGGCGCGCGGATCATCCGCCGCGTCAGCCTCTTCGTGCTCCTGCCCACCCTCGTGGTCGGGCTCTATCTGTTCGCGTTCGCGTCCAACCAGTACGTCGCGGAAGCCCAGTTCGCGGTCCGCGGCAACGTCGAGCCGATGGAGAACATCTCGCTCGGCCAGTACACGAACCTGATTCAGAAGCACAACAGCCAGGACAGCTTCATCGTCCGCGACTACATCAACAGTCAGACGCTGGTCGAGGCGCTCGAGAAGAGTATCGGCATCTCCAAGATGTTCTCCCGGTCCGAGGCGGATTTCTGGACGCGCTTCGATCCCAGTGATCCGATCGAGGACCTGACCAAGTACTGGCGCAAGCACGTCGATGCACATATCGACTCGATCTCGGGCGTGATCCGCCTGTCCGTGCGCGCCTTCACGCCCGAGGACGCCCTGACCATCGCGCAGGCGGTGGTGTCGCGCTCCGAGGCGCTGATCAACGACATCTCGAAGCGCGCGCAGGCCGACATGGTCGCCCAGGCCGAGGCCGACGCGAAGGTCGCCCAGGACCGGTTGCGCAAGGCGCACGTGGCGCTGCAGGCGTTCCGCAATCAGTGGGGCGTGATCGATCCGATCAAGACCGCCGAGGGGACGCTGACCACGCTGACCCTCCTGCGCAAGGACAAGCTGAAGGCCGAGAACGACCTGCAGGTCCTGCGCGGCTCCAGTCTCGACGAGCGCTCGCGCTCGATCCAGACGCTGGTGGCTAACATCGCGGCGATCGACCAGCAGATGAAGTCGCTCCAGGACGAGCTGACGAGCGCCAACGCCGCCGCCGGCGGCCAGAACATGACCGAGGCGCTGCTCCAGTACGAGGGTCTGCTGGTCGAGCGGACGATCGCCGAGAAGCTCGAGGAATCGGCCCACTCTCTGCTCGACCGCGCGCGCATCTCGGCCAGCAAGCAGCACATCTTCCTCGCCACCTTCGTGCCGCCTGTCCTGCCGACCGACAGCCTCTATCCGGAGCGGGGCCACTCGCTCTTGGTCTCCTTCTTCTGCTTCCTGGTGATCTGGAGCTCGTCGTCGCTGCTGATCGCCGGCATCCGCGACCAGAGGATGTAGCGGCGACCGCAGCCCGGGATCTGGATCCCGGGCTGCGCGGTCTGTAGAGGGAGGCGGCCCGGAGAGCCGGGCGCCCCTGGATGAGCGAAGTCTAACGGTCCATGTCGGATTTCTCCGATCTCGTCGCGAAGGCGATCCAGCCGACGATGACCCGTGAGGAGCGCGAGGCGGTCTACACGGTCGTGCGGCAGGCCGTGCTCCGGCTGCAGGAGCGGGAGGCGTTCCCGCCGGACGATCCGCGGGTCGCCCTCCAGCGCCACCTCGTCGAGGAGACGATCCGCGACGTCGAGGGCGACGTCGCGCGCTACGAGTCCCTGCGCAAGCTCGACGCGGCCTTCGCGGCCCAGGCCGAAGCCCACAAGGCGGCTCAGAGCGGGCGGCGGTAGGCCGGCGCGCCCGCGCTCCCCCTCACGGCACGGGTGCGCCCGATCCTCCCGACCCGTGACGTTGGACATCGGCGCCCGGCACGGAGGCGCCGAGGCCGCTGCGCGGATGCGCGCGTCAGCCGCAGGCGACGCTCGCCCGGACGCTGCCCGGCTCGGCCACGTCGAGGCCCGCAGAGACATACTCGTTGAGCTTGTTGCGCAGGGTCCGGATCGAGATGCCGAGGATCTTGGCCGCGTGCGTCCGGTTCCCGAGGCAATGGTCCAGCGTGTCGAGGATCAGGTCGCACTCGACCTGCGCCACGGTCCGGCCCACCAGCCCGCGGGTTGCGGCCTCGGCGACCTGCGCGGCGCGCGCGGCCGGTCCCTCGGCCGCGAAGGTCTCGCCCTCGGGTGAGAGGATCGCCTCCGGGCCGATCGCGTCGCCGGAGGCGAGCAGCACCGCCCGGTGCAGCGTGTTCTCCAACTCGCGCACGTTGCCGCGCCACGGATTCCGCAGCACGAGTGCCCGGGCCTCCGCGGAGAGCGGGCGGACAGGCATGCCGTTCACCGCGGCGTATTTCCGGCCGAAGTGGGTGGCGAGTTCGAGGATGTCGGCCGGGCGCTCGCGCAGCGGCGGCAGCCGCAGGCCGACGACGTTGAGCCGGTAGAGCAGGTCCTCGCGGAACGTCCCCTTGCGGACCTCCTCGGCGAGGTTGCGGTTCGAGGTGGCGAGCACGCGGATGTCGACCCGCACCGGGGCCGTCCCGCCGACCCGGTCGATCACCCGCTCCTGCAACGCCCGCAGCAGCTTGGCCTGCAGGCGCACGTCCATCTCGGAGATCTCGTCGAGGAGCAGCGTGCCGCCGTTGGCCTCCTCGAACCGGCCGATGCGCCGGGCGACCGCGCCGGTGAACGCGCCCTTCTCGTGGCCGAACAGCTCGGATTCGAGCAGGGCCTCGGGGATCGCCGCGCAGTTCACCGAAACGAACGGCTTGCCCGCCCGGTTGGACTTCTGATGGACGTGCCGGGCCAGCACCTCCTTGCCGGTCCCGCTCTCGCCGGTGATCAGCACCGAGGCCTCGGAGCGGGCGACCTGCTCGGCGAGCTTGACCACCCGCTCCATCGACGGGTCGCGCCAGACGAAGGCGGCACGGTCGGTGGCGACCGCTTCCAGCACGGCCGCGATCATCTCGGGATCGGGCGGGAGCGGGATGTACTCCTTGGCGCCGGCCCGGATCGCCGCCACGGCGGCCGAGGCGTCCGCCGAGACGCCGCAGGCGACCACCGGCGTGCGGATCCGCTCCTCTTCCAGAGCGGTGACGAGGTCGCGGATCGGCAGACCCACGTCGATCATGATGAGATCGGCGCCCCGCGCGCGCAGGACGGTGAGGCCCTGCGGCACGGCGTCGGCCTGCGTGACGGCGGCGCCGCGCTGCATGGCGATCTTCGAGGCGGTGATCAGCTCGCCGTTGAGCCGCCCGATCATCAGGAGCCGCATGGTTCGTCCCTCTCAAAACCCGGGCGCGGACAGCCCCCCGGCGTCCGCGCCGAACAATCACTCACCCTTGACGATCTCGGTCATCGTCACGCCGAGCCGGTCCTCGACGAGCACGACCTCGCCGCGGGCGACCAGCCGGTTGTTGACGAACACGTCGATCGCCTCACCGACCTTCCGGTCGAGCTCGAGCACCGCGCCCGGCGCGAGCCGGAGAAGGTCGCCGATCGGCATCCGGGCGGAGCCCAGCACCGCCGAGACCATCACGGGCACGTCGAAGAGCTGCTCCAGGTCGGCCGCCGTCTTCGGGGTGGTGGGCGCGTCGCGGATCGAGCCCGCCGCGTAGTCGGTGTCGTGCTCGCCGAGCTGGGGCAGGCTGAAATCGTCGGACATCAGGATCTCCTCACGGGTCCGTCGGCAGGCCGAGGGCGTCGAGAACCGCGGCCTCGATGCGGGCGCGTTCCCGCACGATGCCACCGTCCGCCCACTCGATGCGGGCGTCGCCCGCCGCCATGTCGGGGTCGCCCAGCACCACGAGCCGGCCCTCGTAGCCGCGCTCGCGCGCGAGGCGCTTCACCAGGGTCTCGGCGTCCTCGACGAGGCTGTCATGCACCCGCACCACCAAGTGCGGCACGCCGCGCAGGTGCTGGAGCGCCGTCCGGGCCGCCTCGCCGATACCGGCGAGCGGGGCGGCGTCGAGGGCGTCGCCCGCGACCTTGCGGGCGATCAGCATCGCCACCTCGACGGCCTGCGCCTCGCGCTCGGCGTCGCGCGCGTCGGCCTGGGCGATCAGGCCCGCGGCGGCCAGCGCCAGTCGGGTCATGGCATCGGCGAGCCGGCCCTGAACCTGCGCCTCGGCCTGGACGCGGCCCTCCTGCACGCCGCGGGCATGGGCCTCGGCCTCGGCGCGGGCCGCGGTCTCGGCGGCGCGCACAGCCTCGGCGCTGGGGCGGGCGCTGCGGAAGTCGGTCTCGAACAGGAACGGCTTCGCGCTCCGGGCGGATTGGGCGCTCAATAGACCAGCTCCTCCTCGGCGCTATTCTTGGCGATCATGATCTCGCCCTTCTCGGCGAGGTCCTTGGCGATCTCGGTCATCTTGGCCTGCGCCTCGTCCACCTCCTTGAGGCGGACCGGCCCGAGCGAGGACATCTCGTCCGTGAGGTTCTTGGCCGCGCGGGTCGACATCTGCCTCAGGAAGAAGCCGCGGGTCGGCTCGTTGGCGCCCTTGAGCGCGCGGCACAGGGTCTCGTTGTCGATGCTGCGCAGAAGGGTCTGGACGCTGCCCGGATCGAGCTTCAGCAGATCCTCGAAGGTGAACATCAGCTCCCGGATCCGCTTGGCCGAGCCGCGGTTCGCCTGGTCGAGGGCGGCGAGGAAGCGGCCCTCCGTCTGCCGGTCGAACGCGTTGAACACGTCGGCCATCATCTCGTGCGCGTCGCGGCGCTGGGTCTGGGCGATGGTCGACACGAACTCGACCCGCAGCGTCTCCTCGATGTGGCGCAGCGCCTCCTTCTGCACCGTCTCCATGCGCAGCATGCGGTTGAGGCAGTCGATGGCGAAATCCTCCGGGAGGATGGTCAGCACCTTGGCGGCGTAGTCGGCCCGCACCCGCGACAGCACCACCGCCACGGTCTGCGGGTACTCGTTGCGCAGGAACGACGCGAGGATCTCCGGGTCGACCTGGGCGATCGAGGCCCAGACGCGCTTGCCCGACGCGCCCTTGATCTCCGCCATGATCAGGGAGACCTGGTCGCTCGGGAAGATCTTGAGGAGCAGCGCCTCGGTCCGCTCGAAGTTCGACGAGATGCCGCCGCTGTTGCCGAGCTTCGTCACGAACTCGATGATCAGCTTCTCGACGGTCTGCGCCTCCAGCGTGCCGAGCTGGACCATCGCGGCGCTGACCTTCTTGATCTCCTCCTCTTCGAGCGCCTGCCAGATCGGCGCGCCTTCCTCCTCACCGAGCATCAGCAGGAGCGCGGCGGCGCGCTGCGGGCCGGGCATCGTCGCGAACGAGTCGCCGCCCGCCGTCGCCAGCGTGTTCGCCAGAGCCTGTCCCGCACCTGCCGCCATCGTGTTGCCCTCGACGCCCTACGCTTCACTCTTCCTGGATCCAGGTGCGCAGCACCTCGACGGTCTCGGACGGGCTCGCCCGGACCATGTCGACCACGCGCTGGACCGTCTCGGCCTGGACCTGGCCGTTGATCTTGGCGAACTCCATCAACCGCGCGGTCGGGCTGTCGCGGTCGATGACCGTCACGGTCCCGCCCGGACCCGCGACGACGGAGGCGTCGCCGGGGATCGCCATCCCCGACGCGGTCAGGGCCGGGGCATCCGGCACCGGCGCGAGCACCTGGCGCACCAGGGGACGGACCACCGTGAGCAGGACGATGAGGGTCAGCAGCGCCAGGACGGCGAGCTCGGCCATGCGCAGCACGTCCTCCTTGGTGGGGGCGAGCAGCGACTCGATCAGCGTCGGCTCGTTGAACTGCGGCACGCTCGGCGCTTCCGCGAAGCGCAGGTTCACCACCTCGATCTGGTCGCCGCGGGCCTTGTCGAAGCCGACCGCGCCGCGCACCAGGGCGGTGATCCGCTCGATCTCGGCGGGCGTGCGCGGGCTGTAGGTCTGCTTGCCGTCGGGCGCCGCGGCGTAGACGCCGTCGAGCACCACGGCGACCGACAGGCGCTTGATCCGGCCGCCCTCCGCGATCTCGGTCTTGGTGACCCGGGAGATCTCGTAGTTCGTGGTCTCCTCGTTCTTGTTGGTCGCGTCCTTGGGCGTCGGCGCCTTGTCGCCGCCATTGGCGCCCGGCAGCTCGTTACCGACGCTGACCTGCCCCTCGGCATTGCCGGTGACCGCCGATTCGGTGCGGGTCTGGGCGGAGCGCACGACGCGGCTCTCGGGATCGAACGTCTCGGAGCGGCTCTCGACCCGGTTCAGGTCGAGTTCCGCGTTGACCTGGACGCGGGCCCGGCCCGGGCCGACGATGCCGGCGACGACGTCCTCGATCTGGCCGCGCAGGCGCCGCTCGAGGGCGACCTGCCGGTCCTCGAAGCCGCTGGCGACGTCGGTCGCGGCGTCCCGGGCGCCGTCCGCCAGCAGCCGGCCGCGCTCGTCGACGATCGAGATCCGCTCGGGCTTGAGACCCTCCACCGCGGAGGCCACGAGATGGCGGATCGCCCGGACCTGCCCGGCGTCGAGATCGCCCATCAGCTTCAGCACGATCGCCGCGCTCGGGTTCTCCCGGTCCCGCTCGAAAAGGCGGCGCTCCGGCAGGACGAGGTGGACACGGGCCGCCTGCACCCGGCCGATCGCCCGGATGGAGCGCGCCAGCTCGCCCTCCAGGGCGCGCAGGTGGTTCACGTTCTGAACGAAGTTGGTGGACGAGAACGCGTCGCCCTTGTCGAAGATCTCGTAGCCGACGCCGCCCTGGGTCGGCAGCCCCTTGCCGGCGAGGTCCATGCGCAGCTTGGCGAGGTCCGGGCGCGGGGCCAGGATCGTCTGCCCGGCATCGCCCCGCGTCTCGTAGCGGATGCCGCGGCTGTCCAGCTCCCGGACCACGGAGGCCGAGTCCTGCATCGACAGGTCGGAGAACAGCACGCCCATATCGGGGCGCGAGACCCGCAGGATGATGAAGGCGAAGAAGCCGATGAGCGTCAGCGTCACCGCCGCCATGGCGGCGATCCGGGCCGGTCCGAACTTCGTGACGAGATCGAGAACCGGCTTCACGGGAGGATTCGCTGCACTCTAACGCTGGCGGGCCCCGGCGGCCCGCTCGGCAGAAATTGCCCAGGTCGTGGTTAGCGGGTCGTTAATGCGGGTCTCCGGCGGGCTCGAATGCGTCCCCGGAACGGCACGAAGCCGCGCCCGGGCTGCGGACGCGGCTTCGTGGATCCTCGGATTCGACCGGGCCAGCCCCTCGGCGCCGTCTCAGGTCGTCGCGGCGGGCGTGAGGCCTTCGCGTCGGTCCGGGTCCGCGGAGCGGCGCCCTCGACCAGAGCCGCCGGCGCGCCGGGTCCCGGCACCCGCGGTCTCGACATGTCCCGGGATCGCCCGCGGCGCCCCGGGACCCTGGCGCCCGGCGGGGCGCCGAGGTTCAGTGACGGTAATGCTGGATCCGGGTCGTCCGCAGGCCGGCGAGGCCGTGCTGGTCGATGGAGAACTGCCAGCTCAGGAATTCCTCGGTGGTCAGCGTGTAGCGCTTGCACGCCTCCTCCAGGCTGAGGAGGCCGCCGCGCACCGCGGCCACGACCTCGGCCTTGCGCCGGATCACCCAGCGACGGGTGCTCGGGGGCGGAAGATCCGCGATCGTCAGGGGGCTGCCGTCGGGCCCGATCACGTACTTCACTCTCGGGCGGCTCGGTTCGGTCATGATACGCTCTACACTCGACTGACCTGTCGAGCATTGAAGGTACTTGTGCCCGCTTAAGAGATGTTGAAGCGAGTCACTCGGATGTGATTCGTTAAGTGCCACTTGTGGACAACCCGATGGTCTGCACGCTGGACAGCGGCACCCGCTGCGAACCGATCACAAGCACCGGCGACGTTCCGCTGAGATCGACCTCGTCGACGGTGCCCGTGAGGCTCGTGTCGACCGAAACGCTCGAGCCGGTTGCATCGGTGGCCGCCACCTTGATCGAGTAGTTCCCGTCGGGCGCGGTCAGGCCGGCCGAGGTCTTCCCGTTCCACGTGTAGGTCTGGCTGCCGGCACTGAGCGCGGTGGTCTGTGTCGCCACGACGTTGCTCTTCGAATCCAGGACCGTGATCACCGCCTTCGTAGCGGCCCGGGCCGGGTTCAGCGTCCAGGAGGCGGAGCCGCCGGACAGCTGCGACGCGCTGCCGTCCGCCGACACGGTTTTCCCGATGTAGCTCGTGGCCGAGGCCGAGCTCGCCGATTGCGAGGCGCTCAGGATGCTGTCGAGGCGGTCGTTGGTCTTGAGCTGCTGCTCGACGCCGGCGAACTGGACCAGCTGCTGCGTGAACTGGTTGGTATCCATCGGGTCGAGGGGGTTCTGGTTCTTGAGCTGCGTGGTCAGCAGCGTCAGGAACTGCGTGAAGTTGCTGGCGATCTCGGTGGCGTTGCCGCTGCTGCTCGTCGACGTGCCCGTCGTGTTCGTGGTGCTGGTTAGGCTGGATATGCCGCTCGTCATACTGATCTCTCCCGTGTCGCGTCCTGGCGCGGGGGCCGGATGCGCGCTGTGTCGGTGTCCGTGTCGGTCCGCGATGCCGGTGCCGCCCGCCTAGATTCTCATGTCCACACCGCCGTAGCCGCGCAGGTAGCGGATCGGGGCGACCTCCTGCGGGACTTCCGCCTGCTCGCGGGACCAGCCCGCGCCGCCCCCGCGCGGGGAATCGCCCGGTTGACCACCGTTGCCGCCGCTCTGGGCGCTGCCGTCGCCCCGCAGCGACAGGTTGATGCCGCCGGCCGACGGATCGAAACCGGCCTGGGACAGCGCCTGCTGCAGCTGTCCGGAATCGCGCTGCAGCAGCGCGAGCGTCTCGGGCCGGTCGACCACGAGGTGGGTCATGACGCGGCCGTGCGCCTTGTCGATCTCCAGCTTGACGTCGATGCGCCCGAGTTCGGCCGGATCGAGCCGGATCTGGAACTCGTTGGATCCGCGCAGGGACCGCAGGCCGATGGTCATCGGCACTTGGCCGATCGGGATGGGCGGATCGGTCTGGACCGGCGCGGTGGCCTGGGTCGGCGCGGCGGTTTCCTGGGTGGCACCGGTCGTACCCGCGGCCTGGCCGGGCGGTACGGGCGGCGTCGCGGCCCCCTGCGTCGCCGGCATCGCCTGGAGCTGGCCCGCGCCCTGGCCCGCATCGGTGAGGGCGGTGAGGAAGTCCTGGGCCGCCGCGTCGCCCGCCGCGCCGCCGGCGCCGCTCGTCGGGCCGTCGACCGGGACGCTGCTCGCCCCGACCTTGCCGGGTTCGTGACCGGCGCCGGCCGACGCCGTGGCGGGGCCGGCGATGCCCGAGACGGCAATGCCCGAGACGCTGCCGCCCGCGCGGCCGCCGCCCTGCGCGCCCGCGCCGGG
>NZ_JBKFAV010000069.1:0-14637 GCF_053345825.1 Methylobacterium sp. C33D | reverse complement strand
CGCGCAGGGCGTAGTTGGTGGTGTTGCGGCTGTTGGCGTCGAAGCCGTAGCCGGCGTTCACGCCGACGTAGAAGCCGGTCCAGGTGAACACCGGCACCGGCGTGAACACCGGCGGCGGCGCGGCACGCCGCGGCAGGTCGGCGGCGGAGGCCGCGGCGGTCAGGGCAGTGAACGCGGCCAGAGAGGCCAGAATCTTGGTCATGTCTGTGTGAATTCCGTTTGAGCCAGCGGCTGGCGATGACGTATCATTCGAGTCGTTGCGAAGATGTAACCTTCCTGCAACACGGCGAACATTGGAACGACGTGGAGAGACAGAGCCTTAACGATTCCTGAGCGTCGGAGATTTACTCAAGGACGAGAAGCGATGACTTTTATCGTCTTTGGGTTGTGTTTCCGGCAGTGACGGACCGGATTGTCCCCTGCCCTGAGTCGCGCATCGGCCGCGCGCGGCTTCGGTGCGGGCGGCTCAGCGGCGCGCGGGCTGCGGCTCGAAGTCGAGGCCGCACCGCTTCTCGGCGGAGGCCTGTTCCAGCGCCTTCACCTCGCCCTTGAGCCGCGCGAGCTCGGCCGTCTGGTGATTGTCGCCGTCGATGAACAGGAGCGCCGGCAGGAACACCACGGCGCCGACGGTGGTGGCGACCTGATCGCCGCGGCGCTTCTCGTCCTGCGCACCGGCCGCCTGCGCGGCGCGCACCGAGACGCGGCCGGCTTCCTCGCGGATCTGGGTGCAGGACAGGCTGCTGTACTGGATCGGCGACACGTACGTAGCGGCCACCTTGTCCGAAGAGGTCGCGCATGCACCGCACAGGATGCCCACGACCATTGATGGAAGAACGATCTGCTTCATGATTGCGCCCCCCGCACGATCGTCATCGCAATCTTTCGCGCGATCTCGACGTCGTCTGCGTCCGCGGGGGGCCGTAAGGTACGATCCGTCGATCGGCTGTAGCCCAGCCTACACACATGGCATGAGATCAATTTATTGGGACGCAGAACACCAATTTTGAGACAGGAAGTCCTGCCGAGCCGAGTCCAAGCATTCGGCATGATCACGATACGGTGAAGGGTCGTGGCGCGTGAACGGGCCCCGGAGATCGGCAACACTTTCTTCACGCTCACGAGCCGGCAGACAGGGCGCGCCGTCGGCGACGCGGCAGGCGCGCATCCGCAGCGGCCGGGCGCTGCTTGTGTCGCTCGACCGGGGGGATCCGCGGAGTCGGTCGGGCGTCGACGACGCTGGCGCGACCGTTGCACCTGCGGCCGCAGGTCTGCGAAGAGCCCACTCGCCTGAGGCCGGGATGCGTCGGGATGGATCGCACCGGGAGAGGATCATGACGGATCAATCCGCGCGGACTCGGGCGCCAGAATGCGGGCGCCGTCCATGACAGTGGCGGACACGGGCGATCGCGTCGGGGCGATCTGCCAGGCCCTGCGACGGGCCATCGTGGAACGGGCCCTCGCCCCGGGCGACCGCCTGCCGGAGGACGCGCTAGGTGAGCGGTTCGGAGTGAGCCGCACCATCGCCCGACAGGCCCTGCTGCGGCTCGCCGGGGAAGGCCTGGTCGACCTGCGCCGCAACCGCATCGCCGTCGTGGCGACGCCGAGCTGGGAGGAGGCGCGGGACACCTTCGACGTCCGCCTCGGCCTGGAGCGGCTCGTGGTCCGCCGCCTCGCCGGACAGCTCGGCCCGGATCAGCGCCAGCGTCTGCTGGACCAGATCGCCCGCGAGGAAGCCGCCCGGGGCGGGCCCGAGGCGCTGTCGATCCGGCTCGCCACGGAGTTCCACCTGATGCTTGCCGAGATGACCGGAAGCGCCGTGCTGACCCGCTACGTCGCGGAACTCGGCTATCGCTGCGCCCTGATCCTGTCCCTCTACAGCCGCCCGCACTCCTCGGACTGCGCCGTGAGCGAGCACCGCGACATCGTCGCCGCCCTGGTCGCGGGCGACGCCGAGCGCGCCGTCGCGCTCATGGACCACCACCTCGACGCGGTCGCCGAGAGGGCCCGGATCGTTCCTCCGGCCCCGCGCGAGCGCGATCTCGCGCGCCTGCTGGCGCCCTACGTCGCGGGCGGCGGGGCCTGAGCCCGCCGCGTCAGGCCGTGAGGCCGTGCTTGATCAGGAGGCGCTCGGCGCTGTCGTTCCAGACCTCCATGCCGACGATCAGCCCGTCGCGCACGGTGAAGCGGTCGAGGTAGCGGTTGCCCTCGAAGGGCGTGCCGTCCGGCCACGCGCCGTACAGGGTGCCGAGGCTGTAGACCGTGGTGACGCCGTCGCCCGGGACCACGTCGAGCCGCTCCATCCGCTTCTTCACCCAGGCGTAGCGGCCGGCATTGAAGGCCGTGACCTCGGACGGGTGGTGGAACACCCGCGCGCCGGTGAACACGATCCGGGTGCCGGGCGCCATGTAGCGGGCGGCCGTCTCGGGATCCGGGACCATCGAGGCCTCCAGATAGGCGGTGACGTTGGCGGCGTCGCGGGCGGTCGCCGCATCGTGGGTGACGTCGGTCATGGCGGGTCTCCTGTCGGCGCCACCGTGCCGCAAAAGCCCGGTCTGCGCATGCAGGAAGTGTATGCACTTTGACGAGCAATTGAGCACACGATGCCTCCGGCGATGCACGCATGCGGCGGCGCCGACCCCGGCTCGGCCGATATCGCGTGGCATGGAGGTTGCGCAAAGCAGGCTGCGCCCCGCCCTCGGAGACACGCCATGGCCTCCTTCCTGCCCCCGACCCTGCGCCGCTTCGCGGTGACGACGAGCGCCCTGCTCGGCCTCGCCGTCTCGGCCGCGCAGGCGGCCGACACCGTCAAGATCGGCCTCGTGACCGCCCTGAGCGGCCAGTCCGCGAAATCCGGCGAGGCGATCTCCCGCGGGATCGGGCTCGCCATCGACGAGATCAACGCCAAGGGCGGCGTGCTCGGGCGCCCCCTCGAGCTCGTGGCCCGCGACGACGAGGCCAACCCGTCCAAGGGCGTGCTGGCGACGCGCGAGCTGATCCAGCGGGTCGGCGTCGTCGCGGTGGTCGGCGGCCTCGACACGCCGGTCTCGATGGCGATCGTGCCGATCGCCAACCAGATGAAGGTGCCGTTCATCGGCCCCTGGGCGGCCGGCACCGGCATCACCCGCAACGGCGCCGCCGACAATTACGCCTTCCGCGTCTCCGCGGTCGACGCCCTCGTCGACGAGGCGCTGGTCGCCTACGCGGTGAAGACCTACGGGGCGAAGAAGCCCGGCATGATCCTCGTCAACAACGCCTGGGGCGAGTCGAACCAGAAGGGCCTCAAGGACGCCCTGCAGGCGGCCAACCTCCCGGCGGCGGGCATCGAGAAGTACGAGGCCAACGACGTCGACATGGTGCCCCAGCTGTCCCGGCTGAAGGAGGCCGGGGCCGACGCGCTGTTCCTCGTCGGCAATGTCGGTCCCTCGGCCCAGGTGGTGAAGTCGCTGGACCGGATGGGCTGGTCGGTGCCGGTCGTCTCGCACTGGGGCCCGGCGGGCGGCCGTTTCGACGAGCTCGCGGGCCCGAGCGCCGGGAAGGTCCACTTCATCCAGACCTTCACCTTCGCGGGCAACGCGTCGCCGAAGGCGAGCGCGGTGCTCGGCGCGCTCAAGGCCAAGTACCCGGCGATCAAGTCGATGGCCGACGTCACCCCCGCGGTCGGCATCGCCAACGCCTACGACGCGACCCACCTGCTGGCGCTCGCCATCCAGGCCGCCGGCTCCACCGAGGGGCCGAAGGTCCGCGACGGCTTCTACAAGATCGGCACCTATCCGGGCCTGATCAAAACCTACGACAAGCCCTTCGCCCCCGGTCAGCACGACGCGCTCGGCCCGAACGACTACGTGTTCACCCGCTTCAAGGACGGTGAGATCGTCGCGGTGACCAACTGAGCCCGGCGATGCTGACCTCCATCCTCGTCAGCGGCCTCGGCCTCGGCAGCATGTACGGGCTCGTGGCCCTCGGCTTCCACGTGACCTACGCGGTGTCGGGGACCGTGAACTTCGCGCAGGGCAGCGTCGTCACCCTGGGTGCGGTCCTGGCCTACGCGCTCGGCGTCACCCTCGGCTGGCCGATGCCGGCGGCGATCGTCCTGGCGCTCGCCGGCTGCGCCCTGTTCGGCCTCGTGGTCGAGCGGGCGCTGGTCCGCCCGTTCGTGGCCCGCGGCTCGGACGCGTGGCTGCTCGCGACGGTGGCGGGCGGCATCGTGCTCGACAACACCGTGCTGTTCACCTACGGCAAGGAGCCGCGCAGCCTGCCCTCGCCGCTGGCCACGAAGCCGGTGGAGATCCTCGGGACCGGCATCTACCCGCTGCAGCTCGTGATCCCGGTCGTCGGGATCGCGCTCGCCTTCGCGATCCGCACGGTGTTCCGGAAGACCGATCTCGGCCGCGTCCTGCTCGCCGTGGCGCAGAACGCCGACGCCGCCCGCCTGATGGGGATCGACGTGCGCCGCACCGTGGCCTGCGCCTTCGCGCTCTCGGCCGTGCTGGCCGGCATCGCGGGCCTCCTGATCGCGCCGCTCTTCTCGGTCTCGGCCGAGTTGGGCACGCTGTTCGGCATCAAGGCCTTCGCGGTGGCGATCCTGGGCGGCATCGGCTCCGCCACCGGGGTGATCGTGGCGGGGCTGCTCTACGGCCTCGTCGAGGCCGGCGTCACCGCGACCCTGGGCTCGACCTACACGCAGCTCGTGGTGTTCTCGGTGATCATCCTGGCCCTCACCCTGCGCCCCGACGGCCTGCTCGGCCGCGCCGCGGTCAACAAGGTCTGACCCGATGCCGAACCTGCGCTCAGGCCCGGCGATGCGGCTCGGCATCGCCGGCCTCACCGCCGCCGCGCTCGGCCTCGTCGCGCTGACCGCCGGCTACAGCCATTTCGTGATCGCCCTCGTGGCGCTGACCACGGTGGCGGGCGTCGGCCTCAACGTGCTCCTCGGCCTGACCGGGCTGATCTCCTTCGGCCAGGCCGGCTTCTACGCGATCGGCGCCTACGCGAGCGCGATCCTGACGCTTCACGGCGTCAGCTTCTGGCTGGCGCTCCCGGCGGCGGCGCTGATCGCGGCGCTCGTCGGCGGCCTCGTGGCGGTGCCGGCGATGCGGGTGAAGGGCCCCTACCTCGCCATGCTCACGATCGCCTTCGGCTTCATCGTCGAGCACGGGTTGATCGAGGGCGGCGAGCTGACCGGCGGCCAGAACGGCCTCGTCGTCACCGACGCGCCGAGCCTCCTCGGCGAGCCGCTCTCGCCGGCCGGCCTCGCGGTGCTGGCGGTGCTCGCCGCCGGGGCGAGCCTGGCCGGGTTCGACCTCCTCGCCCGCAGCCGCCTCGGCCGGGCGATGCGCGCCGTGCGCGACGCCGACGTCGCTGCGGCGGCTCTGGGCTTCGACCCGGTCCGGGTGAAGACCCTGGCCTTCGCGATCTCCGCCGCCCTGACCGGCCTCGCGGGGGCGGTCCTGCCGCCGCTGATGCTGTTCATCGCGCCGAGCTCGTTCCCGTTCTCGCAGTCGATCCTGTTCGTCCTCTCGGTGATCGTCGGCGGCGCCGGAACGGTGCTCGGCCCGCTCCTCGGGGCCCTCGTCACCGTGCTGCTGCCGGAGGCGCTGTCGGGGCTCGCCGAGTACCGCCTGCTGTTCTTCGGCGTCGCGACCCTGGCGGTGCTGTGGCTGGTGCCCTCGGGGCTCGTCGGCAGCCTCGCCCGGCTGCTGCCGCGCGGCCGCGGCGCGCCAGCCGCCGCCGAGAGCGGCGAGGCGCCGCTGCCGGGTACGGCGGCGCGCGAGGCCCTTGTGCTCGACGGCGTCGGCATCCGCTTCGGCGGCATCACGGCGGCAGACGGCGTCGACCTCACGGCGCGGCCGGCAGCCGTCACCAGCGTGATCGGCCCGAACGGGGCCGGCAAGACCACCGTGCTCAACATGGTCTCGGGCTTCTACCGGCCGAGCGCCGGGGCGATCCGGCTGGGCGGGCGCGAACTCGCCGGGCGGCCGGCCCACGTCGTCGCCCGCGCCGGCATCGCGCGCACCTACCAGACAACGCGCCTGTTCGGCTCGCTGCCGGTGGTCGACAACGTCGCCCTCGGGCTCGCGCCGGGCCGGCTCTGGCGCCGCGCGCGGGCGCGGGACCGCGCGACGGCCGCCGCGCTCCTCGCCTTCGTCGGCTACCGGGGCGCCCTCGACTGCCCGGCCGCCGAGCTGCCCCACGTCGACCGGCGGCTCGTGGAGATCGCGCGGGCGCTCGCCGGCAGCCCCGCGGTCCTGCTCCTCGACGAGCCCGCCGCCGGCCTGTCGCGGGCCGATACCGACCGGCTGGCCCGGCTTATCAGACGGATCGCCGACAGCGGCGTCGCGGTGGTGCTGGTCGAGCACGACATGCCGCTGGTGATGGGCATCTCCGACCACATCCTCGTCATGGATGCCGGCCGCCCGATCGCGCGCGGCACGCCCGCCGAGATCCGGCGCGACCCGGCGGTGCTGCGCGCCTATCTCGGGGGCGCCGACACCCCGGCCCGGCCGCGGAGCGCGCCGTGGCAGGGACCGGCGGACGCCGTCCTCTCGGTCCTCGACCTGACCGCCGGTTACGGCGCCGCGCCGGTCCTCGACGGCGTCCATCTCGACGTACGGCCGGGCGAGACCGTCGCCCTGCTGGGCGCGAACGGCGCCGGCAAGTCCACGGCCATGCGGGCCTTGGCAGGGCTGCTGCGCCCGGTCGCGGGATCGGTCGTGTTCGACGACCGGCGCATCGAGGCGCTGCCGGCCCACCGGATCGCCCGCGGCGGCCTCGTCCTGGTGCCGGAAGGCCGGCAGGTCTTCCCGGAGCTGACCGTCGTCGAGAACATCCGCCTCGGCGCCTTCGGGCGCGGGACGCCGATCGACCCGGCCGAGGTCGAGCGCCTGCTCGACCGGTTCCCGCGGCTGCGCGACCGGGCGGCGAGCCGGGCGGGCCTGCTTTCCGGCGGCGAGCAGCAGATGCTGGCCATCGCCCGCGGATTGATGGCGCACCCGCGCATCCTGCTCCTCGACGAGCCGTCCCTCGGCCTCGCCCCGGCGATGATCAACGCCCTCTACGCCACCGTGGCCGAGCTGCGCGACGAGGGCGTCACCATCCTGATCGTCGACCAGATGGCGGCTTTGGCCCTCACGGTCGCAGACCGCGGCTACGTGCTGGAGCAGGGCCGGGTCGTCGCGCGCGGAACCGCCGCGGAGCTCTCGGCGGACAAGGGGCTGGAAGCGGCCTATCTCGGTGCGGCGTAACGGGGGCTGCTCATGGACACGAATGCCGGACACGGTCGCTACGGCTACAGCGCCCTCCCCGACCGGCCGGTCTACGACTGGCCGGAGGGTAAGCGGCTGGCCGTCTATGTCGGGCTGAACCTCGAGACCTTCGCGTTCGGTGATGGCCTGGGCGCCGAGCTGGCGCCGGGCGGCCCGCAGCCGGACGTGCTTAACTACGCGTGGCGCGACTGGGGCAACCGGGTCGGCGCGTGGCGGATCGCCGAGATGCTCGACGCTCTGGCGATGCCGGCGAGCGTGCTGGTCAACAGCAACCTCTACCGGGACTGCCCCGGCCTGATCGAGGCGTTCCGGGCGCGGGGCGACGAGATCGTCGGCCACGGCCGCACCAACGCCGAGCGGCAGGGCACTCTCGACGAGGACGCGGAGCGGGCCCTGATCGCCGAGACGACCCAGACGATCGCCGCGCGGGAGGGCCGCCCCCCCGCCGGGTGGCTCGGGCCGTGGATCTCGCAGTCGCGGGTGACGCCCGACCTGCTCGCCGAGGCCGGCTACCGCTACCTGCTCGACTGGGACCACGACGACCAGCCGACCTGGTTCAAGACGCGCGGCGGCGGCCGGATCCTGACGGTCCCCTACCCGCAGGAACTGAACGACATCCCCGCCATCGTGGCCCGCAAGGAGACGGGCCGCCAGTTCGCCGACGCGATCGTCGACGCCTTCGACGAGATGCTGGAGCAGTCCCGGAGCGCGCCGCTGGTGATGGGCGTCGCGCTCCACCCCTACATCGTCGGGCGCCCGCACCGGCTGCGGCCCCTGCGGCGGGCGCTCCAGCACATCGCCGACCGCCGCGCCGACATCTGGCTCACCACCGCCGGCGCGATCGCCGACCACATCGCGGCGCGGGAGGCCGGGCCGCGCTGACGCGGCCCTGACCGCGGCGAGTTCAGAGCACCTGCGACAGGAAACGGCGCGTACGCTCGTCCCGGGCGGCGGCGAAGAAGGTCGCGGGCGGCCCGTGCTCGACGATCACGCCGCGGTCGGTGAAGTAGATGTGGTCGGCGACGTCG
This sequence comes from Methylobacterium sp. C33D, assembly GCF_053345825.1. Classification (NCBI taxonomy): domain Bacteria; kingdom Pseudomonadati; phylum Pseudomonadota; class Alphaproteobacteria; order Hyphomicrobiales; family Methylobacteriaceae; genus Methylobacterium; species Methylobacterium sp. C33D. Next base: position 6,347 of record NZ_JBKFAV010000069.1, on the reverse strand, counting down.
CGGGCGAAGTTCATCTCGTGCGTGACGAGCATGCAGGTCATGCCCTCCTCGGCGAGTTCCCGGATCGTCACCAGCACCTCTTTGACGGTCTCGGGATCGAGGGCGGCGGTGACCTCGTCGAACAGCATCACGTCCGGCCGCATCGCCAGCGAGCGGGCGATGGCCACGCGCTGCTGCTGGCCGCCGGACAACTCGCCCGGGTAGGCGTTCTCCTTGCCGGCCAGCCGGACCTTGGCGAGGAGCGCCCGCGCCCGGGCCTCGACCTCGCGCTTCTCCTGCCCGAGGACGTGGATGGGGGCCATCATCACGTTCTGCAGCGCGGTCTTGTGCGGGAACAGGTTGTACTGCTGGAACACCATCCCGACCTTGCGGCGCAGCGCCAGCTTGTCGAGCCGCGGATCGGTGACGTCGATCCCCTCGACCTCGATCGAGCCCGCGCTCACCGGCACCAGCGCGTTGACGCAGCGGATCAGCGTCGACTTGCCCGAGCCCGAAGGACCGATGATGCAGACCACCTCGCCCTTGCGGACGTCGAAGCTGATCCCCTTCAGCACCTCGAACGTCCCGAAGGACTTGTGCACGTCGACGACGCGGACGATCGGCTGATCGGGAGTCCAGCTCGGGGTCGGGGTGGCGGCCAGGGTCGCGCGCGTCATGGTCTCAGCGGGTCTCGAAGCGGCGTTCCAGGGCGGCGGTGAACCGGTCGATCGGGTAGCAGTAGAGGAAGAAGCACAGCAGCGCGAAGCCGTAGAGCGGCGCGAACAGCTCGGGGCGGCCGCCCTCGGCGGCGTGCACCTGCGCGGTCAGCGTCAGCATCTCGGTGACGCCGACGATGGAGGCCTGCACGGTCGCCATCGCGATGAGCGAGTAGACGTTCATCCACGGCGGCAGCATGCGCTTCGCGCACTGGGGCAGAATGATGCGCCACATCGTCTGTCGCCGGGTGAAGGCCAGGGATTCCGCGGCCTCCCACTGGGTGTTCGGCACTGAGCGCACCGCGCCGCGGACGATCTCGGCGACGTTGGCCATGACCGGCAGGCTGAACCCGAAGGTCGCCTTCACCCAGTCAGGCAGCGGCACGCGGATGCCGAAGACGGTGACTTGGAACGGCACGAGGAACATCACGAAGAACAGCAGCACCAGCCAGGGCACGTTGCGGAAGACCTGCGTGACGCACCACGCGAGGCGGGGCAGGATCCGCCCCTCCGCCAGCATGGCCAGCCCGAGCCCGATGCCCGCCACCGTACCGATGGCCATCGCCATCAGCGAGATCGCCACGTTGAAGGCGAAGCCCGTGAGCAAGAGGGGCGCCCACTTGATCACGACCTCCAGGGGCGACAGCGCGGCGGCCCCGCCCTGCGCCCAGGCCGGGAGGGCGATGAGCGCGAGGCCGGTGAGCAGCCAGAGATGGGCCGGGCGCAGGCGCGACGCCGCGCGGTCCTCCGGGAGCGCGAAGGGCAGGAGGACCGGCAGGTCCCCCGGTCGTCCGCCTTGCGGATCGGCAGCCTTCATCGGCCGTATCCCGGGATGCGCAGGGCGCGTTCCCAGCGGTGCATGATCCAGACGAGGACGCCGACGAGGACCGCGTAGGTCGCCAGCAGCACCAGCATCATCTCCAGGACGTTCTGCGACTCGGACCAGATCTGCTTGACCGCGTACAGAGTCTCCGGGACCGCGATGGCGTAGGCGAGCGTCGTGGTCTTCAAGAGATTGATCAGGTTGTTGTTGAGCGCCGGCAGGCAGACGCGCAGCGCCAGCGGCAGCACGACGTAGCGGTAGGCCTTGAGGCGGGTGTAGCCCAGGGCCTCGGCGGCCTCGACCGTGGTCCGCGGCACCGCCTCGATGCCGGAGCGGAAGATCTCGACGTTGAACGCGCCCGCGAACAGCGACAGCGAGATGATCGCCCACTGGACGTTGTTGAGGATCGGCGCGCGCAGGCCGTCCGCCGAGCGGATGTCCGGGAGCAGCGTCCCGAGGCCGAAGTAGAAGAAGAAGATCTGCACGAGCGGCGGCGTGTTGCGGAACACTACAACGAAGCCGTTGACCAGCGCCCGCAGGACGCGCGACGGCCCGCTCTGCAGGAGCGCGCCGACGGCGCCGATGACGAGGCTCGCCAGGATCGTGCTGATCCCGAGGAGCAGCGTCATCCGCAGGCCGGCCACGTACCGGTCCCAGTCGTAGGGATCGTAGAAGACCGTGAAGTTGAAGCCCGTGGTCTCGTAGAGCTGCTGGAACCACGCCTGGATCGTGGCGATCATCGCGGGCGATCGGCCGGCTTCGTCGTGCAGGCGCGCATCAGTTGGTCGCGTTCTTGTACTTCTCGTGCATTGTCTTCGAGTAAGCGGTCGGCTCGATGCCCCACTTCTTCTCCTCGTTGACGATGAAGCCGGTCTTCATCCAGTCCTTGGTGGCGTCCTCGACCGCGGCCTGGAGCGTGGTGTTGCCCTGCGCCACCGCCATCATCCACGGGGCGTCCAGGATGCCCTTGAGCGGCAGCGCGTAGTTGGCCTTCCAGTCGTCGTCCAGCAGTTTACCCTGCAGCATGCTCTGGTCGTAGACGTAGCCGATGCAGTTACCCTGCTTGAGCGCGAAGAGCGGCTTCTCGGACCCGTCGAAGGCGACGATCTCCGCCCCGTAGGTCCGCGCGACGTCCTTGTTGTACCACGCCCCCGAGGTGGCGCAGAGGGGCTTGCCCTTGAGCTGCGCCCAGTCGGTGATGCCCGAATTCTTGGGCAGCAGGACGTTCACGAAGTCGGAATAGTAGTTCGGGTCGATCGCCTGCACGACGCGGCGGCGCTCGGGCTTGTCCGACAGGGTGGCGATCAGCAGATCGACCTTCCCCTGCTGCAGGAACTCGATCCGATTGGCCGAGACGACCGGCACGAGCTCGAGCTTCACGCCCAGCCGCTTGGCGATGTCGGCGGCGAGGTCGGGCTCCAGGCCGATGATCGCCCCGCTCGGGTCGCGGAAGCCGAACGGCTTGTAATCCGCCTTCACGCCGACGATCAGCGTCCCGCGCTTCTTGATCGCGTCAACGCCGTCGGCGGCCGTGGCCCGGCCGGGCAGCGCGACGCTCGAGAACGCCGCGAGCGCGGCAAGCGCACCGGTGGCCAGAAGGGTGCGGACGGTGAGACGCATCGGATCTTTCCTGCTCGGGTCGGCCGATCTTGGCATGGTTTCAAGCAATCCACGAGCCATTGACCGGCGCATCAACTGAAACGTGCCAAAGCGAAGGGCGTGAGATCGACCGTGCTGCCGGGGCCGGCCAGCTCCGACGCGACCGCCTCGCCGATGCCGGCCGAGTGTTTGAATCCGTGCCCCGAGCAGGCGGAGATTACCGTGACTCGGTCCATCGCCGGATGCCGGTCGATGATGAAGCCGCGGTCGGGAGTCACCGTGTAGACGCAGGCCGCGGCCTGGACGACCTCCGGGGTCGCGCCGGCCAGCCGGTTCGCGACGCGCAGCCGGTACATCGCGTCGGATTCCGACGGGTCGACGCGGCGCTCCACCCCGTCGGCGGTGGTGGTGGTGGTGTACTGTTCCGTGGCGACCTTGATGGACCCGTCGAGCGGCGGGAAGCCGTAGAGGTATTCCGTGTCGCTCGTCCCGTACATCCAGATGAAGACCGGCGAGTGCGGCCCGTAGGCGGTCTCGTCCGCCAGCGCGTACCAGTGCAGGAGCTGACGCCGGACGGTCAGGAGCCGGTCGAACGGGCTCCCGAGCAGCGGCGCCGTCCAGGCGCCCGCGGCCACGACGGCGCGGTCGGCCAGGATGGTCTCATCCGCCGTCTCGATGCGGACGCCGCCCCCGTCCTGCTGCAGCCCGACCACCGTGCAGTTGGTGCGGATCTCGGCGCCCGCCGCCTCCGCGCGGCCGAGCTGCGCCGCGAGGCAGCGCTCCGGAAACACGTAGCCGCCGCCCGGCTCGTAATAGGCCTTCTCGTCGCCCGCGAGGTTCTGGAATTGCGGGAACCGGCGGGCCACCTCCGCGCCGGTGAGCACCTCGTGGGCGATGCCGGCACCCTCCGCGGCGGCGATGGAGCGCCCGACGAAGTCCGGCTTGCCGTGATGCGAGGAGACGCCGTGACCCAGGGCCATGACGAGCGCCCCGCAGGCGTTCAGCAGGGTCTCGCCGGTCTCGGCCTCCAGCGCGCGCCAGATGCGGTGCGAGGCGGTGACGAAAGGGACGTAGTCGGCGCCCTCACCGACCGCCTGCCGGGTGATCCGCGTCTCGCCGTGGCTGGATCCGAGCGCGTGGGGCGGCGCGAACCGGTCGAGGCCGATGACCGCGGCGCCCCGCTTCGCCAGCTGGTAGAGCGCGGCGCTGCCCATCGCGCCGAGTCCCAGGACGGCGACGTCGTAGCGGCGGCTCACGGCCGAAACGCCCGCAGGCTGCCGGGGCGGGCTGCCGCCGCGGCGCGGATCGGAGGACGGTCGGCAGGTCGAGGCATCCGGAAGCGATCTCGCGCGGCACGGGATAACGGCACACAGCATGATGGATGCCGAGCATCGCGTTTGACTGTGAGGGACGGTTTTCTGCACGTTTGAGCCGTCGAGGCGCGAAGGGTGTGGGCGCGATGGAGGCTGAGACCGGTGACCGGCCGCAGGAGATCGGCTTCATCCTCGTGCCCGGCTTCGCGCTGCTGTCCTTCGCCTCGGGCTGCGAGCCGTTCCGCGCGGCCAACGAGCTCGCCGGGCGGCCGCTCTACCGCCTGCGCTACTTCGGCGAGACGGAGGGCTCGGTGGCCTCCTCGTCGGGCGCCGAGATACCTACCGAGGCGCTGCCGCGCCTGCGCGGCCACATGCACACCCTCTTCGTCTGCGCGGGCGGAGAGCCGACCGGCTGGGACAGGCCCGAGATCCACGCGACCCTCCGGCGGATGGCGCGGCTCGGCGTGCGCATCGGGGGCATCTCGGGCGGTCCCTACCTGATGGCCGCGGCGGGCCTGCTCACCGACCGCGCGTTCACGCTCCACTGGGAATATGCCGGCGCCACGGTCGAGACCTTCCCGGACGCGCGTTTGAGCCGGGCGCGCTACGTCACCGACGGCGATCGCCTGACCTGCGGCGGCGGCGTCGCGCCCCTGGAGATGGCCCACGCCCTGATCGCCGAGCGCATGGGCGAGGCCTTCGCCCGTCGCGTCTCCGACTGGTTCCTGCACACGGCGATCGGCGCCGCCGACGACCCGCAGCGCGCCTCCGCGGTCGAGCGCTACGGAATCCACCATCCGGCCCTGCTGGCGGTGCTGGAGACGATGGAGAAGACCGTGGAGGCGCCGCTCGGCCGCTTGGCCATGGCGCGCCTCGCGGCGATCAGCCCGCGCCACCTGGACCGGCTGTTCCTCGACAAGCTCGGGCTCAGCTTCTCGGCCCAGTACAGGGCGATCCGCCTCGCGCACGGACGGCGCCTGCTGCGCCAGAGCCCGCTCCGGATCGGGGAGATCGCGACCGCCTGCGGCTTCGCGAGCGCGGCCCATTTCGCCCGCTGCTACCGGTCCCGGTACGGCTGCAGCCCGTCCGCGGAGCGCGCGTGACGTCCGCTCCGGCCGTCCGAGCGGTCAGTCCCGCGCGGCCGGCAGCGCCTCCGGGTCTGCGGGATCGTCCCGGCGCAGCGCGACGCCGCTGGTGCCCTGGGCCAGCATCGCCCGCAGCAGCGCCGCCATCTGCCCGGCGGCCGCCTCGACCGGGAGGCCGCCCTCCCGGATGTTCGAGATGCAGTTGCGCCGCGAGTCGGGCAGACCCGGCGCCGGGCCGTGCGTGACGTAGCAGCCCAGGCTGTCCGAGGCCGACAGGCCCGGACGCTCCCCGATCAGAACCACGACGCAGCGCGCCCCGAGCCGCGCCCCGATCGGATCGCCGATCGCCACCCGTCCCTGGCTGGCGACCACCACGGGCGCCAGACTCCAGCCGGCCCGCCGCACCCGCGCCGCCAGCGTCGCCGCCGCCGGCACCGCGTTCAGCGCGACCGCCGTCGCCGACAGCCCGTCCGCGATCACGATCGCCACGTCGAAGCCCGGCCCGTGCCCGTCGAGCGCGGACGCGGATCCCGGATCGAGGCTGCGGCCCCGGTCCGGCCGGCGCAGGTACGCCGCCCGGTCGGACGCGGCCGAGCGGACCTCGACCGACTCCAGGCCCTGCGCCCGCAGCCCTTCGCGGATCGCGGCCGCGTCCAGGGGCGTCCACACCGCCTCGCGGGCGCGGGCATGGTCGAGCCCGAAGGCCAGCGCCGCGCCGGTCGGCAGGCCGGCCCCGTGCGCGCCCAGCGCGACGCGCGCCTGCGTCAACCCGCGCAGGTCGCGCAGCGTCGGCGGGCCCGGGCGGGCCGGCCCGGCCGGCTCGCCGCTCACG
>NZ_JBKFAV010000068.1:0-15645 GCF_053345825.1 Methylobacterium sp. C33D | reverse complement strand
AGGCCTACCTGACCGACGTCATCACCCGCATCGTTGCCGGACATCCGCAGAGCAATATCGACGACCTGCTGCCCTGGGCCTACGCCCCGCAGCCCCTCAGGGCCGTGGCCTGAGAACGACGCTTACGCTTCAGCGCGGCCTCGTCGGTCGGGAAGTGCCCGCGGGCGCGCACAGCCCGGCGCAGCGTGGCGTTCAGGGCCTCGATGGCATTCGTCGTGTACAGGATCCGGCGCCCCTCGCCGGGGAAGGCGTAGAACGGGACCACCTCGCCCCAGGCCCGTCGCCAGCTCTGGGCGATGGCCGGGTAGCGCCGGCCCCACGCGCTCGCCTCGAAGGCCGCCAGCGCCGCCTCGCCGGCTGCGGCATCGAGCGCGCGATAGATGTCCTTCAACGCCGCCGCCACGGCCTTGCGGTCCTTGTAGGAGACGAAGTCGAGGCTGTGGCGCAGGAGGTGGACGAAGCAGGTCTGGACCAGCGCCTCGGGAAACACCGCCCGGATCGCGTCAGCGAAGCCCTTCAGGCCATCGACCACGGCAAGCAGCACGTCCTCGACGCCGCGGTTCCTGAGCTCGTTCATGACCCGCAACCAGAACTTGGCGCCCTCGTTCTGCTCCAGCCACAGGCTGAGGATCTCCTTGGCGCCGTCGGCGCGCACGCCCAGCGCGATGTGGACGGCCTTGTTGCGGACCAAGCCCTCGTCACGCACCTTGATCCGCAGGGCGTCGAAGAACACGATCGGGTAGACCGGCTCGAGCGGCCGGGCCTGCCAGGCGGCGACCTGCTCCAGCACCGCGTCGGTCACCGCGCTGATCAGGTCGGGCGAGACCTCGATGCCGTAGAGCTCGCGCAGGTGCGCGACGATCTCCCGGGTGCTCATGCCACGCGCTTACATCGACACGATCTTGTCGTCGAAGCAGGGAAAGCGGCACTGGTAGCGGGCGATCAGCTGCGGATCGAACGTCGCCTGCCGGTCGCGCGGGATCGAAAGCTCGATCCGGCCGGTCTCGGTGGTGACCGTCTTGCGGCCATAGCCGTTGCGCGTGTTGCCGGCGTCCTCGCCCGCCAGATGGTGGTCCATCTCGGCGTTGAGCGCCCATTCGGCCAGGGCCTTCTTCAACTCGTCCAGCAGGCCATCGGCCTCGAAGGCCGTCTTCGGATCGGCCCCGGCCAGGAGCTGGTCAAGAATTGCGTCAGGGACCCTACCCGGCAACCGCCGATGATCACCCCGCGGGAGAGCCCGCCTGCTACAGCGCTGTGAAGGGCGCGCAGGCGGGCTCTCCCGCTACCGGCGAGCTACACCACCTCCAGGGACACGACCCATGACGGGCGTTCGGCGGCCGACATGCTGGGCGGGTTGGGTGCAGGTCAGATCCTGCTGGGTGTCGTTGACCATCAGCGCCCCGGCATACTCGACGCGCAGGAAGCCGTGCTCGGGATGGACGCCGAACAGCTGCGGCGCAGTCCAACCAAGCCGGTGCGCCTCGGCGCCGTGCTGGTCGATAAAGGCCAGCGCGTTCGCCCGCATCGCGGCCCATCGCGTCGGGGTCAGATACCGGCACGGCGAGGCGTGCTCGGACACGCGCTCGATCTGATCGCGCCAGGAGGCAACGGTGGGCGAGAGGTCGGACATGGCCGTGGCGGTACGGCGGAATAGTTTCTGGTCCGCTAAACGCCCGCTCCGCCTCGCCCCGATCTGTTCACGGGGCGGGGAAGCGCCTGATCTCACCAGCGGGTGAGCCGAGCCGGTACGCAACTTGGCTCGGAGACGGAATGACCGGCGGCGATTACCAAGCCGCGCGGACGCTGGCGGGCAAGCGGTCAGGCGCCGGGATTTCAGTCGCGAGAAAGCCCGCGGCGCGGGTCGGGCGGTCTTCCCAGGCTCAGCAGAGGAGGTGGGCCGCCCGAGAATAGGGCTTCTGCTTAGAGCCGTGCCCGCTCAGGTAGCAACGGCCAAGTCGGTATCGTAACCGGCTGCAGCGATGCAGTTGCGGCATTCGTCGGCTGTGAAGCGAGCGAAGGCCTGCCGGATGGTGTGCCATAGGTCTGGGACAGTGCGGGCCGCCGCGGTTCGGAGCAGGCCCTTCAACTTGGCGAAGATCTGCTCGATTGGATTGAAGTCCGGGCTGTAGGGCGGAAGGTAGAGCAAACTCGCCCCGGCATCCTCGATGGCCTCGCGCACACCCGTCACCTTGTGGGCCTGCAGGTTGTCGAGGATGACGGTATCGCCGGGCCTGAGCACGGGCACGAGCGTGTCGGTGACGTAGGCCCGGAAGCGTGCGCCGTTGGTGGCGCCGTCGAACAGGGTGGTGGCACACAGCCCATCGCTGCGCAGGGCGGCGGTGATGGTGGTGGTCTTGTAGTGTCCGTGCGGGACGGCGAGGCGACAGCGCTCACCGCGCGGGGCTCGACCGTAGCGGCGCGCCATGTTGGTGGCCGCAGCCGTCTCGTCGAGGAAGACCAGCCTATCGGGATCGAGGGCGTCCTGGTTCTCGAACCAAGCCTCGCGAGCGGCCCTTACGTCCTCGCGCGCCTGCTCGGCAGCGTGGATCGCCCCTTTTTACGGGTGATGCCGTGCCGGGCGAAGAAGCGGGACAAGCTGCTCGTGCTGGTCTGCACGCCGCGCTCGGCCAAGGCGTCGCGCAACTCGTGCAGGAAGATCGCCGACCGCGCCTCGTAGGTCGTCAGGATCAGTTCGGCCTGCGCCTCGATCCGGTGCGAGGCATGATCGCCACCCGACGGCTTGGGCGTGAGCTGCCCATCCTGGCGGAACTGTTCCGACCAGCGACTGGCACTGGACACGCTGACACCGAACCGGGTTGCCGCCTGATGACAGGAGGCCCCCTCCGAAACGGCGGAGACGACACGCCGGCGTAGATCGACGGACAACGGTGAAGGCATCGCCATCCTCCTTCACCCCTCAACGTCTCAGAGCCCGAGCCGTCCCAACACGCTCGGGCGCAGCTCTAGCCTGGGCAGAACGCCCTAAGAGCCCACCGAATGGGAATCAGTGAACCCAGGTCTCTACGATCTAGGAGTCGCCCGCTCCGCCTTTCCCATTTTCTTTGATGCCTCACCCTGCTAAGGGCCGCCCACATCGCAACGGAGAGTAAGTTGGCAGCTCCACTCACGATCGTCATCCCGATGGCCGGACGGGGCAGCCGCTTCGCAGTGGCCGGCTACAAAGACCCGAAGCCGCTCATCCCCGTGCTCGGCGTGCCGATGATCAGATTGGTGATCGAGAACCTTCGCCCGACCCGTCCACATCGATACGTGTTTATCTGCCAACGCGACCACGTCGCGGACTATGGGCTCGACAAGCTATTGCCGACCTGGGCTCCAGGTTGCTCGATCGTTCAGCTGGACGGCATTACCGAGGGCGCAGCTTGCACGGTGTTGGCAGCAGCGTCAGAGATAAGCGACGCTCCGCTGATGATTGCAAACAGCGATCAGTATGTTGATGTAAATATCGATGATTATCTTTCTGTTCAAGATCAAGATTGCGACGGTCTGATAATGACCATGACCGCAAAAGATCCGAAGTGGTCATTTGTCGGAATGGATGCCAATGGCCTCGTTCGCACCGTAGTTGAGAAGCAGCCAATCTCCGATGAGGCTACAGTCGGAATATATAATTTCAAGAAGGGATCAGATTTTATAAAGGGCGCCAATAAAATGATCAGCGAAGACAAGCGCGTGAACTGCGAGTTTTATGTTGCGCCTGTCTATAACGAGATCATTGCCGACGGGGCACGCATAGCCATCAAGAACATCGGCACCGACGTTAATGGCATGTATGGTCTAGGCATTCCGGCAGACCTGGATTATTTCGTGTCTCAGCCGATTGCGGCCCGGGCTACGGCGAAAATCCGATGAGGATCATCAGTCATCGCGGCTTTTGGAAAGCGCCAGAAGAGAAAAACACACGTAGAGCGTTCGATCGCACACTTGCTGAAGGCTTCGGAACCGAGACCGACGTGCGCGATCATTGCGAGCGCTTGGTGGTGTCTCACGATCCTCCAAATGGCTCGGCGATCCCATGGAGTGAAGTTGTAGACGCCTTTGACGGCTCTAAGCTTCCACTCGCCGTTAACATCAAATCGGACGGCCTCATCCCCCTTTTAAACGAGTCGTTTGCGGGAAGAGCGATCGAATGGTTCGCATTCGATATGTCTGGCCCGGAGACAATCAAATATCACCGAGCGGGACTTCCTTTCTTCACGCGCCACAGCGATATCGAGAAGACTCCTCTCCTATATGAAGAGGCGGACGGAATTTGGCTCGACGCGTTTGTTGCGGAGTGGATTGACGAGCGAGCAGTGCGAGAGCATTTGGCGAACGGCAAATCTGTTTGCATTGTTTCCTCTGAATTACATGGGCGCGATCCTGATCAACTTTGGCCGCGACTTGCGGGTTTAGTCGGCGCTCCTGGCGTCACGCTTTGCACAGATAGGCCAGACCAAGCTCGACAGGTCTTCCGGACATGATCAAGGCAGTCGTATTCGACATGGACGGCGTTCTAATCGACGCCAAAGAATGGCATTACGATGCATTAAATAGAGCGCTAGGGCTCTTTGGTATCGGCATAAGTCGAGCCGATCACCTAACGACATTCGACGGTCTGCCAACGAAACGAAAGCTAGAGCTTCTGTCTGCAACCGAGGGGCTGCCAACTGCTTTGCACGGATTTTTAAACGAGCTCAAACAAGCCTATACAATGGAGCTCATCGCTCTCCGCTGCAAGCCGCTATTCAATCATGAAATGGCCCTATCAACGCTTCGGAAGCGAGGCATTAAGCTGGCGGTTGCATCAAATTCTATACGCGACACCGTCGAGGCGATGATGAAACGGTCGAGGCTCTCTCAGTACCTTGATCTCTCATTGTCCAATCAGGACGTGAAACAAGCCAAACCCGATCCTGAAATTTATCTCTTGGCGATGGAGCGTCTCGGCGTGCAGCCGAGCGAATGCCTTATCTTAGAGGATAATGAACACGGGATTCGCGCAGCTCGAGCATCCGGGGCGCATGTGCTGGTCGTCAAATCGGTGCAAGATGTAAATATCACAAATATCGACAGCCGCATCGCTGCAGTAGAAGGGAGCATGAATTGAACGTCCTTGTTTTGGCGGGCGGCAGCCATCAAGCTCCTTTAACGGCGAATGAATATCCCGTTTGGCTAACCGACGTTGACGGCACTTTGTTGCTTGAACGTCAAGTCGGGCTGCTGCAAGCTTTGAGCCCGACAAAATTCACGTTTATATTTAGGAGTGAAGATAGCGAAAACTATTTTCTGGAAAATATCATCGAGCAGTTTGCTCCCCGATCAACTATCATAGGGATCCGCGGCGAGACGGCGGGTGCGGCATGTAGCGCTCTGCTCGCGATCGAGCACATCGACATGGACGCCGAATTAATTGTGGCAAGCGCCACCGATCAGATTGACGTAGATCTTACGGCCGTCATCTCGCGCTTTCGCGAGATCAATGCAGATGCTGGGGCATTGACTTTCCCGTCCCTTCATCCGCGGTATTCCTACGTTAGAATAGACAAGAATGGCTGGGTTGTTGAAAGCGCGGAAAAGCGTCCAATTAGCCGGCTCGCGAGCACAGGGTTTTATTGGTTTGCTAAGGCTTCAGATTTCTTTGATGCTATAAAAGAGATGATTATCAAAGATGCCCATGTGCACGGAAAATTCTACGTGTGCCCTGCCTTAAATGAGCTGATCTTGAAGCACAAAAAGATTGCTGTCCATCAGCTCGCTGCCGACCAGTATCATCCGCTCAAGACGGAAAAGCAGCTCAGTTCTATGGAGCAGGCTCTCACCGAGGGAACTCACCCATGAAATTCGCTCATCTTTCCGAAATGACGGGCGGCTGGTTTGTTGGCGACTTCCAGCCGAGCGTCCTCGGAACCTCGGCTTTTGAGGCTGGGATCAAGAAATACAAAGCCGGAGATATCGACGCGAAGCATTTTCACAAGATCGCCACCGAGATCACTGTGATTATATCTGGAAGGGCAGAGATGGCGGGCCGCGAGGTATCGGAAGGCGATATTATAGTAGTGGAACCCAACGACATCATCCAGTTTAAGGCTTTGACGGATGTCGCTCTTGCGGTCATCAAGACGCCATCGGTTAAGAACGACAAATACGTTGAATGAAAGTTATGCAATCTACCAGGGTGGGATCATGTGCTAGAGCGTTTTCGGTTTGGGCTGAGTCGGCTTGGTAAGGCTCACGCGGCGCTGGGAGGCTGATTCACTAGGCCGGTCGACAGCCGGAGTGATGCATGGGCCGCCCCTACAGCTTGGACCTGCGCGAGCGGGTGGTGACCGCGGCTGCGGCGACCTCGCGCCGTCAGGCGGCCGCCGCTTCGGGGTCGGCCAGGCAACCGCGATCCACTGGATGGCGGCGCTCGCCGCGACTGGGACGGTGGCCGCCCCGCCGCAGGGGCGTGCCCGCCGCTACAAGCTCGACCCGTACGAGACGTTCCTGCGTACGCTGATCGACGAGAAAGTTGATATCACCCTGGAGGAGATGCGCGCCCGATTGCAGGACGAGCATGGCCTACCGTCGGGCTCGGCACACTGTGGGCCTTCCTCGACGCGCGCGACCTGACGTACAAAAAAAGACGGCCCACGCCGCAGAGCAGGATCGGCCGGACGTGAAGGCCGCCCGAGAAGCGTGGTACAAGAGCCAGCCCGATCTCGACCGAGGCCGTGTCAAAACGCATTGATCGTGGTCGTCAGCGCCGGTTGGCAGGATGATGACGGCGGCGCGGTGGGCCGCTTCAGGCTCGAATGGCCTGGATGAGCCAGGTTGCGCCGAACAATCGGATCATCCGCTTCATGTTATAGGCGAGGATCGCGAGGCTCATCTCGGTTCGCACGCCTTTCAGACCCTTCGTCAGGAACGGCGTACTGCCCATCCAGGCTTTCAGCGTTCCGAAGACATGCTCGACTGTGGCACGCCGGATCGCCATGGCGCCAGGCATGGCGTCGAGCCGTCTCTGCATGGCCTCCAGAACCGCCTCGTGCTTCCAGCGCTTGAAGCGTTTGAACTTCTCGGTCGTACAGCGCACCCGCATCGCGCAGGCATGACAGGCGTCCAGGTTGCGGTAGTGGTCGATGTCGCCGTGTCGATCGGAGCGCGCGTTAGACTTCGTCAGCACAGCGCCGGCGGGACAGACGTAGTGATCGGCCGCGGCGGCGTAGACGAAGTCGGCGCGCACGAAGAGCCCCTTCTTGGCTCGACCCGACGTGTCGGCCCGCGGCATGGCCGGCAGGATGCCCGTGCCTTCGCAGGCCAGAACCTCGTCGCCACTGTAGTAGCCGCGATCGGCCAGGACCACGATCGCCTCCGCGTCGGTAGCCTGCTTGGCCTGACTGCCCATCGGCACGAGCTGGGTGCGGTCGTGACCCTCGTTGATGACCTCATGGGCCACGACGAGATGATGCTCGGGGTCGACCGCAATCTGGACGTTGTAGCCGACGATGCCGGTGCCGCGCCCGCTCGTCGCCATCGAGCGCGCGTCCGGGTCGGTCAGCGAGACCTGTCCGTCGTCTGCGGTCTCCACCTGCGCCTCCATCCCGCGCAGGAAGGCCATCTGGCGGCGCAGGGCGGCGATCTTCTCGCCGATGCGCTGCGTGCGTGCCTCGGGGACGTCGTTGCCCTCCCTGTCCGCCCTGTCGAGCGCCGCGAGGTAGCGGGCGATGCTGGCCTCCACCTGTTCCAGGCGCTTGGCGACCTTGGCCACGGTGTAGTTGCGGTCCCGGTTGTTGACCGCCTTGAACTTCGACCCGTCCAAGGCGACAGTCGCCCCGGCGAAGAGCTGCAGATCCCGGCACAGCACCACAAACTGCCGACAGGCCGCTTGGATCGCAGTTCCGTTGTCGCGCCTGAATTGGCGATCGTCTTGTGATCGGGAGCCAAGCGACCGGTCAGCCACATCACCTCGATGTTGCGCTGTGCCTCACGATCCAGTCGCCGGCTCGACGGCACGCGGTTGAGATAGCCGTAGAGGTAGAGCTTCAGAAGCGTGGCCGGGTCATAGGCAGGCCGCCCGGTCGCCGCAGGCTCGGAGCGGGTGAAGCCAAGCGCGCCCAGATCGAGTTCGTCGATGAAGACCTCGATCACCCGAACCGGATTGTCGGCGGTGACATAGTCATCCAGCGAACTGGGCAGCAACCAGGACTGCCGACGGTCCTGCCCTTCGACGAACCGACCCATGTTGGCCTCCGCAGATGAGGCCGCAAGTCTATCTCAGAAGGGACTTTTGACACAGCCTTGACCCGGACCGGCTGGTGTTCCTCGACGAGACGTGGACCGCCACCAACATGGCCCGCACTCGCGGGCGCTGTCCCCGCGGCCAGCGGCTGCGCTCCCCCGTCCCGTACGGTCATTGGAAGACCATGACCTTGGTGGCGGGCCTGCGCCTGTCCGGGATCGACGCGCCGTTCGTGCTCGACGGGCCGATCAACCGCGACGCCCTCCATGTCTACGTCGATCAGGTCCTGGTGCCCGAACTCGCCCCAGGAGACATCGTGATCATGGACAACCTCGGCAGCCACAAGGGCCCGGCCGTGCGCGCGGCGATCGAGGCGGCGGGCGCGCGGCTCCTATTCCTCCCGCCCTACTCGCCGGACTTCAATCCGATCGAGATGGCGTTCTCGAAGTTGAAGGCGGGGCTGCGCAAGGCCGCCGCGCGCACGCGCGAAGGGCTCTGGACCACAATCGGGCGGCTCGTCGATGCCGTCACGCCCGACGAGGCCGCAAACTTCTTCGTCGCGGCAGGATACGACCCTGATTAAACCGAAACCGCTCAAATACTACAAATATAGAACGCGATTTGTAATGGACGTCCAAACTGCGCGCAATATGTAATTACCCACGCCCTTGCGCGGGACGGATTTCACTGATTCTCTCGTGAGATGGGCCGCACCGAGCTTGAACGGCTGAGCCGCGAAGAGCTGCTCGAGCTGGTGCTGCGTCTGCAGCGGCCAGAGAAGACGTCGCGCACCTCGTCCAAACCGCCCGCGACCGATCGCAAAGAGCAGCGGGAGCACTCCAAGCCGGGCGGCGCCAAGCCCGGTCACGAGAGTCACAGCCGGGTGCTGAGCGACAGCGACGTCACCGACGCTCTGGCTGAAGGTCCGCCGCGGGCAGGCTGGGTTCGCACAGCGGAAGCGTCGCAGCCGGAGGCGCAGGCGGACGGACCGCCCCTGCCAAGGCAAATCGGCGAGGGTGCGCTCGCAGTGGCCGTGCTTGCGGCCCGCGGACGATCGACAGGTGGGACAGCACGTCGGGCCCGGACGGGGTACGACGCGCACGATGAGCGGGTCGGTCGCTGGCTCAATGCCGACGACGGTCAGGCCATCGGGCACGAGGGGCAGGATATGGCGGGGCATGGCATTCTCCGGAAAGCCGATCTCCGGAGATGGGGCACGTCACGCCGGCCGGCACACTTCGCCACACGAAGTGCGGAAGAACCATCATTCATCCGGCGTCGACAGACCCCACCCCGCACGCGAAATGATACCCACGCCCAGGTCTTCGCAGTAGAGATAGTGAAGGCCACGTCGGACGTCGCGCGGCACGGCTCAGGACGTTTCCCGAGCCTCATTTCAGGCTCCTTCGCTTAACAGGCAGCGCGAGGCCCAATACGAGCAATCATGTCGAACGCGTAACCCGCAGACAGCGCATCTCGAGATGCCGCGTCATGTCGATTTCCGTGAGATCACACTGCTGCTGACGACTATAGAACCCGCTTTACCGTGCGATTTCGACATCACTGATCTGGCGCGATCCCGTTTATGAGTAGATCGGGAGCCTCTGGTCGCGCAGGACGACCGAAACCTAGACGACGTAGCAACCATGTAGCTTTCCAGCTCAGCGAGTCATAGGTTGCTTGATTATATGCGCTGCTCCAATGAAGTAGCATTTCATATCGTTGTTTGTTCGTTTCGATCTGTGCAGTTAGGAGCCCGATCTGCTGCTGTTGTTTCGAGATCTGCTCATTTTTACTTTCCAGTAACGCAGTATATTCCTCCGCCTTTGCGAGCTGTTGCTTGTTTAGCTCCGCAACGTCCCTTTCGGCTTTGTCGGCGATACCGCGCTGACGCTCAATCTCGTCTAACAATGTGGCATTCTGTTTGAGGACAACTTCAAAAAATTCGTCCGGATCGCATCCAAGCTGCGTTCTAATATGAGGAACAACGCGAGGGTCATAGGTATGCAATTCTTTGAACTGTCGGGCCACTTCCCATAGATAGCCCATCTGACGTTTCTCTTTTAGGAGCATGCATAGGTAATAAAGACATTCAAAACCTTCGTACCCATTTTTGTTTAGCGGGACCAGTATTTTGAGGGCATCTTCCTTCCGACCAACTGCAAATAGCGAGCAGCCGAGCTTCTCCAAAGCTTCTTCCTTGAAAAAAGACAGACGATTGATCTGATCTCCTAGTTGAGCTATCTCATGATTTTTTGCGTTGTTGTACAGATAGTCAATATAAGCAACTTGTTTTGCGCAAGAAAGCATTTCGCCTCGTGTCGTCGACAGCATGTCGGCAGCGATATGCGACTGCGATGCTGCGGCTTGGGCATACTCCGTTGAGTGAAGCGACCATTGGTGGAATTCTCGCTTGTATATATCAACGTCGCTGTCGAGCCTTTGATAAAGAACCTCGACATCGTACACGTTGCTGAATCTTGGTAGGCGGTCTTTAATTGCGGAATAATTTGGATCGTCGCCTACGCAATCCTCTAAGTATATGAAATTCCGAGCGAAGAGATTTTTGAATTTCTGTACGTACTCCTCATACCCATCACCGAAGTATGCAAAATCATATTCGGTAAAATGTGTTTTGCTTTTCCTTGGTCTGCGCCGGTATCGGAAGTCGTATGTAAGCACATCCGACGAGGCGGCCGATGCAATCGAATAAAACAAAAACTCTGGGAAAATATTGCGTGGGTTATAATTATTAATATGATTTAATGGCAGTGCGAGCAGACGCTTGCAATGCTTTGGTGAAAGCATGAGTATGCGATCTTCGAAGAATAATCCGCATAAAGATCCGCCACCAATCAGCAATGAACGCTCTCTCAAATCTTTGCGTCCGAGTTGATGGTTGATAATTTCAATCAAAACCCCGGCAATCTCGGGGTTGGCCATGTCTGCGCGCAACCTGATGACAAAGGTATCGTCATCGCTAGCCTGACTGATGCCCGCCGCGATTTGCTGGTATTGGAAGACGAAGCTCATTATGCTTGGATTAGGGTGGCTTGATATGGCCAATGGCGCGCCGCAATCGACGTAGGTCATCCTCAGGCTTGGTGTGTTGTCGTCGCAGATTGACCTACCTTTGGCCAACTCGCCGGGCCATGACGCGAATATGATCTCGCTGGCGAAATGTTGCGAATTTGCTATTGATTGGCACAGGCCGATAAACACGCCTTCGTCCCTGATCTGACCCGTTATCAATACAGCCAATTTCATCGAATTTTTCCGTAATTTGCGTGTTGATTATGCTTGTTGCCCGGGAGGAGCAATTGGTGCAGCCATAGACATCGACATAGCAAAACCCGCTGCGGCCAACCGAGCGGGTCTCATTGATTTGCGCTGGAATTGCTGATGCTGTGAATTTTTTTGTAAATCCAAGCGGGGGCGTGACGGAAGAGTGAAAGCCTGTAAAGTCTGTTCCGGATAGAGTGAGCTTGATCCGGCGCAATCATAGCGGCAACGCCTTCAAAAAAAAGCCCCGCCTGGCGACACCGGTAGGTGGAGGTGACGGCAACTGCCCAAGCTGCTGATTCCGGTTAGATATTAGACGGCCGTCACGAAAAAACCGCCGCGGCTGAAGCCGGGCGATTCAAGGTGATCGTCAGGGATGATGGGTAGGCCGGCGGGCGGGCCGTCAGTTCCGGTCAGCGTCTGCCGCGGGTGGGTCGGTGATGATCGACGTCCCAGCGGTCCATCACCTCAGTGAGGCGGGCGATGGCAGCTGTCATCTGGTTGGAGTGCTGCGCCTCCTCCGAGGCAGTCTCGGCGACGATCGCGGCGGGTGATGATCCGGTACTGTGGCCCTACGAACGTGGGCCACGGCATCAGGCACGTCAGTCCCACCACCCACATGATCACCGACAACCAGATCTCGGCCCACCGGGTCTGTCCGTAGCGGACGGCGCGCCGAATTCGGGCGTCGATGGCGGGGTCGGGGTCGTACTGTCTCATGGTGAGGATGCGGCACACGACTGGCGCGGACACGAGACGCGCCGCTGTGGTGATCTGGTAGGCCACGGGGCTCTCCTCGGGCGTGAGGGCTTCGGGAGAGCCCCGGCGGGTGAGTGCAGGGATCAGCGCCGGGTTGCCGCCGGTAGGAGCGCGGTGATCTGCGTGTTCTTGACCTGCGAAGACCGGGACGAGCCGAGCCAGAAGGCGATGGCGGTGCCGAGCGAGATGTTCGCCGCGCCGTAGGCTTGGCTCAGGAGCTGGTAGACGCGCTCCGGGATCTCTGCCTGCACGAGGTAGAGGGCGCCGGTCAGGATGATCCACGCGGCGAAGATCAGCAGCGTCACGACCGCAGGCATGTTCTGCACCCACGAATGAGTCTGCACGACGCCGAGCTGCATCGCCCGGGCGTTGGCCATGTCGGCGAACTCGGCCTCCCGGTTCTTCGTCTCCGCCTCGATCTGCGCCAGCTTCACAGCCGCGGTGCTGAGATCGTTCGCGATGGCGGTGAAGACGGCCTGAGGGGTCGGCTCGACGCTCAGCGCCGCCGCCACGCCCTTGCCGACGAGGCCGCCGATGGTGCTGCCCAGCGAGCCACCGAACAGGCCGCCCAAAGCGGGGAGCCCGATCTGCGCGAGTTGCCCCGCGATGCTCTGCCATTCCATGATCAGGCTGCCTTCTTCGAGAACAGGGATTTGAGCCACGCTCCGACGCCGCCGGTCTGAACGATCGGGTAGGCCGGCGCAGCGGGACCGGCGGGCGGGAGCGCAGGCGACCCGCTGTTGCGGGGCGCGGGTGCGACCAACGGCGGGATCTGCGCGGTCGTCACCGGCGAGACAGGGATCGAGGCCTCGGCCCAGCGCTTCATCCGCAATGCCGGCCCAGCCGAGCGCGTGTCGCGCCTCGCCGGCAGCGTCGTCTCGCACCAATCTAGCCCGCGAAAGATCCAGCGATGAGCCTCTGCGAGATACTACGGCGTCACGGGTACGTCGCGCCGTTCGCCGCCGTTCCGGCACAGCCCGGCACGGTCAACGACGCCCGCGGCCGCGCCATTCCGTTCCTGATCGTGCCCGGCGTGCTCGGCGCCGACGACCGGCGTGCCTTCTCGGAGCAGGTCGCCGCGCTGCTGAAGATTAGGCGACCGCAGACGAGCGGAGGGCAGCGTGAGCGCCGAGACGCTGATCACCGCAGCGCACCGCCTGAACCGCTTCTTCAAGGTGGACATGGCGGCGGGCGGTCTCGTCGTAGACGAGACGCTCGAGGCGCTTCGCACTCTGCAGCGCAAGGTCGAGCTCGCCGAGAGCGGCCACAAGCCGGCCGACGAACAATTGCTGATCGCGGCCCGTGCCGCCGTGCGAGACCTGCACAGCGACATGACCCGGCACGGCGGCATGGTCGCCATCTCGACCGAGATTGCCTTCGACACGCTCGACAAGGCGATCCGCGCCGCCGGCGGGCGGGAGGCGGCCTAGCCATGACGCGCCTCCAGATCAACAAAGCCGCTTCGCCGACCTATCGCCAGGTCTGACGCGTCGTGGATGGCGCAGTGCAGCTCGCGCTCGCGGCGCATCCCGAATACCTCGCGTTCGGTAAGAGCTCGAAGACGGTGCGCAACAGCATCGTGAAGCGGTTCACCGGCGCGATCTGTGGCTACGCCGAGCGATCGGCGTGGGTCCGGTCCGGGTTCAGTCCGGCGGACGAAGATGCCGATTCAGCTCAACGCTCTGGATCGGCTGCGGCCGAGCCTCTTACGCAGCTCGATCGCACGGCTTCAGCGTCACCAGCTGACCGCCGAGCAGGAGGGAGCTGCACCGCTCCCTTCTGCAGCGACGGCGAGGTGCGCCGATGACTGTGCTCCTCACGTGCCCTCGCTGCGCCGGCACCGGCTGGGACAGCCATAGCGACCGGCACACCGAGACGAACATGGATCGCTGCCGTGCGTGCGGCGGTACCGGGCAGGTTTCCGCGGCCACGGGCGAGCGCCGTGAAGCGGCTTGCGACCCTGAAACAGGTCGACCGTTCGGAGAGTGGTCGGATGCTTGAGCAACTCGCCCCGCTCGCCGTTGCTCTCGCGCTGCTGGCGATCTCGATCGCCGTGGCGTTCGCGCTGATCCCCGCCTGTCCGCCGTCAGCACTCCTGAGACAAATTGAGGGTCTTCACGAACGGAGGATGGCTGGTTCATCGTAGCCTCCAGGAGCGAAGATGAAACAGACGTCCGGGCCGGCGCGGAAGCCGGCAGAAGCCGTGATCAAGGACATCCGCCGCGCCACGCGCCGGCAGTTCTCGGCCGAGGAGAAGATCCGCATCGTGCTGGAAGGGCTGCGCGGTGAGGACAGCATCGCCGAGCTGTGCCGGCGTGAGGGCATCGCCAGCTCGATGTACTATGGCTGGTCCAAGGAGTTCTTGGAGGCCGGCAAGAAGCGGCTGGCCGGCGACACGGCCCGTGCCGCGACCGCCGACGAGGTCCAGGACCTGCGTCGCGAGGCGGGTGCGCTGAAGGAGGTCGTAGCCGATCTCGTCCTGGAAAACCGGATGCTGAAAAAAAGTATGACCGGGGCTGGGGGCGACGAGGCATGAGGTACTCGAACAGGGGCGAGCGACTGATGCCGATCGCCGCCGCGGCATCTTCAACCCGGTAGGCCAAGGGCATGAGAACCATGCCACGGCGCCGCTTCACCTCACTCACCATTGTCCATTCCCTTCTTCAGCCGGGCGTCGCACGCCCGGTTCAAATCGGCCATTGTCTCGGGCGCCCGGCGCTGCCGGCTGCGCTCGTGATCTCCCGCCTCGCACGCGGTGAGGCGTGCCGAGGTTCGACAGGTTGGGCAGATGCGGGCGGTCATGATCTCGCCACCGCAACTGCTGCCGCCGTTGCTGCGCTGCAACAGACGGTTAAGCATCGAGTCCCTACGCTGGTATCTCCCGCATGGAGGACATACGCCGCATGGCCAACAAGCACTTCGTCCACGAGTTCACGCACCCGACGGCTACAATCCGCCTCGGCAGCTTCGACGTGCCGTGCACGGTGCTCTCGTCCACCGAGGCCACTGCCCACGTCCGCGTCATCACCACCGGTGGTATTCCGGAGCACCTGACCTTCGTTCGTGATGGCAAGGTTCGGCGCGGCCGAGTTGCGCTGCGCAAGCAGGGTCCACTTGGCCTCGATCTTTGGCTTGACCTGCAGGTGGCCCAGGACGCTCGCGCAGCCTGATAGAGGCCCGGACCTAAGGCGGCTTCGAACCGCTGGGCAGCAGGCCTGATCCTCCCTCGGTGGCGCGGACACAGGGAGATCATTTCGCGGTCCTCTCGGCTTGCTCGGGCGTGAGATAGCCGAGTGCCGAGTGGATGCGTTGCCGATTGTAGTAGCCCTCGATGTAGGCGAACAGATCGCGCCGCGCTTCATCCCGGGTCGCCCATCGTC
>NZ_JBKFAV010000067.1:0-15927 GCF_053345825.1 Methylobacterium sp. C33D | reverse complement strand
GCGCGCTACATCGCGGGGATCGGCCGCCGCGGCGAGGCGTTCGTGGTGGTGTTCGACCTCGCCGCGCTGATGGACGGCGACGCCCCGGCCCTCGACGCCGCACCCCGGGCCGCCTGAGGGATCCCGCGCGCGGGACCCGCCCGGGACGGGCCGGGCCTCCGCGCCGGCGCCGGCGCGACGGGCTGAGCGGGGATGGATCGCCCGACCCGTACCGCCCCTGCCGCGCGCCGTGCGCGCGAGGCCGAGCCGACTGTCACCGCGCCGGACCGGCCCCGGCGCCGGGGCTGTCGAAGGGCCGCTCCCCCGCTCAGGACCCGTGGCGGACCGTCCTCACCGCACCCGGCCTTCGAGCCCTGAGCCGTGCGCGGAGACGCTGCGCTCGCGCAGGAAGGTCTTCCGAACCGGCCCGGGCCGGCGAGCGCGCGAGACGCCGCAGTCTATCGCCGACGCTCACGGGATCGGACATCGCCGCTCCGGTGACGGAACGGTTCTGCCGACTCGGCCGTACCTGACCGATCGAGCCGCGCCAGCGCGGATCAGAAGGCCGAGGCGGGTCAAGCATGAAGCGCGCGCCATTCCGCATCATGATCGGTATCGCCGGCGATCGGCGGCTCCTGCTCGCCGCGTCCGAGCGCGAGGCGGCGCTCAAGGCCGAATCCGTTCTTCGGCGCTACGACGCACCGCCCGGCGGTGCGGGCTTCATCATCGAGACTTCGGACACACAGGCGCGCGCGCGGCTGGCGGCCTATCTGGCCGACGTCGCGCGCGAGTTGGACCTCGCGTGATCGGCCTCGCGCGGATGACCGGGTCGGACAGCGGGGTCCCGTACGTGCTGGGCGCAGCGGCCGTGCGGTCGGTCGAGATCATCGACGGCGGCGGCACCCTGGCGGTCCGATTGCGCTCGCCCGACGACGGTGAGTTGTGCCTCCTGCTGCCGATCGGCGTCGTGGGTGATCTCCTCTTCCAGCTCGCGGAGGCGGTGAGCCTCAGCCTCGACCCACCGCCATGATCCATCCCCTTGACCCGTCCCATGACCGGGCGGAGGCCGGCATGGGCGAAGGCGATGACCCGGTCCTCGACGCGGTCGCCGTCCTCCGGTGCCTCGGTCACACGGTCGAGCCCGACGACGACTGCGCCCGCTGGCGCGTCGACGGCGGTGGCTGGATCACGCTGGGCGCCCTGTTCGCGATGGCCTTGCGGCTGGGCCTGAGAGACGGTCCAGGACGAGCACAGTAGCGCCGCCGGCGAGACCGCGATCCGAGTCGACAGGGGCCCCGCCGATCTGGCGCGTGCAACCCGCGCGTTGGGCCGGGGTGCGCTCAGCCGCACCGACGCGTCTTCGAGGCGCGCGATGCCGAGCGCGGACCGCAGTCGGGCCGGCCGGAACCGCCGGCCGCGTTCCCGTCGAGGATGGATTCGCGAATCCCGGCGCGGGGACGCGCGGCCGGACCTACGCTGCCCGGCAGGCGTTCGACTCCGGGTCGCACCGTCCGAATCGGCTCGACGGACAGTTCTTCTGTACCGCGACGATCGTTTTCTACCAGTACAATCTTCGAAACTCCGACTATCGGACAGACGGCCACGCGGCCTCTGAGACATATCCGGCCGTCTGTTTGCTGGAATCGTCGAAGGCTGGCGTGCGGCGCCGTCGCCGCGGGCTACGTTCGCCCGCAGCGAGGGGTCGCCGATGTCCATACGCTGCCAAGTGATTTGCGAAGACGACGCGGCGCCCGCGGAGCACAGCTTCCTGACCATGCCGCGCGCCGGCGACATCGTTGTCTTCCCTGGGCGGTACGCGATCTACGAGATCGCGGAGATCCGCCATGACCGGATCCCTGCTGAACCGGCGTCCGACGGCGACTCGGTGATCACCATCGTCGTCACGATGCGAGCGGACGGGCAGAGGTCGGCGGGTTTGCGGGCTTGAGGCTCCCGACGGATCGGGTCACGGATCTTGGGCCGGCCGCAGCGTCCGAACCGCTCCGATCGCGCCGGGCCGCCCGCGCGGTGATTGCCCCCCGCTTCGCCCCGCGGTGGCGGCGCGTGTCGAGAGCCGCGCCGGTCGACCAAACGGACCGAGGTCGCGGGACCGTATCGCGGCGGCCCGCGAGGTGGCCGACACCGGGGCGCGGCCGTCTCACGCCCGGACGGCGGCGGCGGCCACGTCTCAGTGCGATCGCGATCCGTGGCGATGGTAGAGGTTGAACAGGAGCAGGGCGCTGATCGCGGCCGCGTTGACGCACAGGGCCCAACCGTAGCTCGCGACGTGGTGCCATCCGGGCGCGTAGTCGATGGTTCCGGTTCCGAGGAGCAGGCCGAAGACGGCCGCGGCGACGAAAAGGCAAGCGAATGCAAGCATAGACCGTCTCCGATCCAGAATTGCCTCACTCAGTCGGCGATCATCCGACAGTGAATGTTTTTACTGTACCCGTCAGCGGCGCGCGCATTCAATACCGCGGTGGTGAATTTTTTACGGTGCTGTCAGCCACCTCTTCCGACGATCCCGGCGCGAGCGCAGTATAATGAGTTCATAATGCGCAGACATCGGGGAAGGTCGAGCTCCGAGGCCTGAATGGGTCCGTCAGTTGATCAGGCAGGAGCCGGCCTCCACGCGGTCGACACCGCCGACCCGCCGTCCAGGCTCGCGAGCCGGCGCGATCGCGGGACGGTAGCCGACGCGGCCGAGCGCGGCATCGAACGGCCGGATGAGAACGGTGGCTCCATCCGTTCTCACCCATGGCCCATCGCCCGCCGGATCTCCTGTCCTTGTTTCGACGTCGTCAGCCTCCCCCGACCGAAGCTTCGTCCGGCGTCGATTCAGGTCCCGCCGCGTGGCGGCTCGCGGTGTCCGGCGTGAGCCGACGCTACGGCCGGACGCGCGCGCTGGACAACGTGTCGCTGACGCTCGGTCAGGGCGAGATTCTGGCGGTGCTCGGCGCCTCCGGGTGCGGGAAGAGCACGCTTCTGCGGCTCATCGCCGGCCTGGACGCGCCGGACGCGGGTGAGATCGCCTTCGACGACCGCTGCGTCGCCGGGCGCGGAAGCGACGCGTCGCCCGCGAGCCGCGGCATCGGCCTGATGTTCCAGGACTACGCGCTGTTTCCCCATCTCACCGTTCTGGCCAACGTCCGCTTCGGCCTCGCCCATCTCCGCAGCTCGGACGCCCGGCACATCGCCCGCGAGCGGCTCGCTCAGGTCGGGCTGGCACACCGGGCCGACAGCTATCCGGGTACGCTGTCGGGCGGCGAGGCGCAGCGGGTGGCGCTCGCCCGGGCCCTGGCTCCCCGACCGCGGGTGCTGCTCCTCGACGAGCCGTTCTCGAACCTCGACGCCGGCAACCGCGAGCGTGTCCGCGCCGGTACCCTCGCGGTCCTGCGCCGGGACGGCATCGGGGCGATCCTCGTCACGCACGACGCGGCCGAGGCCATGGCCTGCGCGGACCGCATCGTCCTGATGCACCGGGGCCGCGTCGTCCAGAGCGGCAGCGCCGAGGCGCTGTACGACGCGCCGTCGACGCCGTTCGCCGCCCGGGCGCTCGGCGAGATCATCGAGATTCCGGGCCGCGCCGTCGACGACCACGTGGCCACGCCTCTCGGCGTGCTGCCCCGGCCCGACACCGTGCCGGAGGGTGCGGTCAAGGTCTGCCTGCGGCCGGAGGCGATCCGTCTCGGGCCGGTGGGAGCCGGCGTGCCCGCCAGCGTCCTCGGCCAAGCCTTCGCGGGACCGCGTCTGCGCCTGGATCTCGCGGTCGCGGGTCTCGGCGCGCCGCTGCGCCTCCACCTCCCGCCGGGCGCCGTCCGGGGCGCGCAGGTCGGCATCCGGCTGCTCCCCACCCGCGCCCACGTCTTCCCGCTGACAGACGAAGCGCAGATGACGGCAGATTGTAATTAGAAAATATCTAAATAAAACCGCCTTGCGGGGCGCAAATTTACTGTATAGCACCGCCTCGTTGCTCGTTGAACGGGGTTTATCATGCTGGACGCCTGCAGAACCGGAGCCTGGGCGAGCCTGTGCCTGTCTCTCTGCTTCGGCGGGCCGGTCAACGCCGCGGAGGTTAACCTCTACACGACGCGCGAGCCGGGCCTGATCCGTCCGCTGCTCGACGCCTACACCGCGCAGAGCGGCGTCACCGTGAACACGGTCTTCGTGGAGAAGGGGCTGGCCGAGCGGGTCGGCGCAGAGGGCGCGCGCTCGTCCGCCGACGTCCTCATGACGGTCGATATCGGCAACCTGATCGAGCTCGTCGACCGCGACCTGACCCAGCCGGTGCGCTCGCCCGTGCTCGAAGCGGCCGTGCCGGCGCCCCTGCGCGACGCGGACGGGCGCTGGTTCGCCCTCTCGATGCGCGCGCGCGTGCTCTACGCCGACACGGGCCTGAACGATCTCGCGGCCGCGACCTACGAGTCGCTCGCCGATCCGCGGTGGAAGGGCAAGGTGTGCCTGCGCTCGGGCCAGCATCCCTACAACACCGCCCTGATCGCGGCCTTCCTCGTGCGCCACGGCGCGGAGAGGACGGAGGCGTGGCTGCGGGGCGTGAAGGACAACCTCGCCCGCAAGGCGACGGGCGGCGACCGGGACGTGGCCCGCGACATCGCGGCCGACCTCTGCGAGGTGGGCCTCGGCAATTCCTACTATGTCGGACTGATGCGCTCGGGGCGCGGCGGGGCGGACCAGCAGAAATGGGGCGCGGCCATCAAGGTCGTGCTGCCGACCTTCGAGGGCGGGGGCACGCACGTGAACGTGTCGGGGGCGGTCGTCGCCAAGAACGCGCCGAACCGCGACCAGGCGGTCAAGCTCCTCGAGTACCTCGTCTCCGACGCCGCCCAGGCGCTCTACGCCAAGGTCGACTACGAGTATCCGGTGAAGGCCGGCGCCCCGATCGAGCCGCTGCTCGCGGAGCTCGGTCCGCTGAGCGTCGACCCGACGCCGCTCGTCGAGATCGCCCGCAACCGCAAGGCGGCGAGCCTGCTCGTCGACAAGGTCGGCTTCGACAACTGAGCTCGGGCCGGGACGGCCGGGAGGATGTCGGTGGCGCGCGGCCTGGGCTGGGCGGGGGCGGTCGCGCTGGCGGCGCTGCTGCTCTCGCCCGTGATCTCCCTGGGATTCTCGGCGTCCGGAGGCGGCGGGGAGCTGTGGCCGCATCTGGCCGCCTACGTGCTGCCGCAGGCGATCCGCGACACCGCCCTGCTGCTCGCGGGTGTCGGCCTCCTGGTGATCGGGCTCGGCACCGCGACGGCGTGGCTGGTCTCGGCCTTCGATTTCCCGGGTCGGCGCCTCCTCGAGGCCGCCCTGCTGCTGCCGCTGGCGATGCCGACCTACGTGGTCGCTTACGCCTATCTCGACCTGCTGCACCCGGTCGGGCCGCTCCAGGTCGGGCTGCGGGGGCTGCTCGGCCTGTCGAGCCCGCGCGATCTCGCCCTGCCGGACCTGCGCTCGCTGCCGGGCTGCAGCCTGCTGCTCGGCTTCGTTCTCTACCCCTACGTCTATCTGCCCACCCGCGCGCTGTTCCTGATGCAGGCCGGCTCGCTGCTTGAGGCCGCGCGCGCGCTCGGGGCCGGGCCGTGGCGCAGCTTCCTGCGGGTCGCCCTGCCGCTGGCCCGGCCGGCGATCGCGCTCGGCACAGGCCTCGCCCTGATGGAGGCGCTCAACGATGTCGGCGCGGCCGAGTTCCTGGGGGTGCGCACGCTGACGGTGCAGGTCTACGCCACCTGGGTGAACCGCTCGGACCTGCCGGGCGCCGCGCAGATCGCGCTGGTGATGCTGGCCGCGGTGGTCGCCGTCGTCGGCCTCGAGCGTCTCGCCCGGGCCGGGCGCGGCTATGCCGGGGGCGCCCGCCGCCACACCGCCGGCGCGCGCCGCCGCTTGGCCGGCTGGCGGGCCGGGGCCGCCCTGGCCCTGGGCACCGTCCCCGTCGCGATCGGGTTCCTGCTGCCGGCGGGCTATCTCGGCGTCGAGGCGTGGCGGCGGATCGGCGCGAGCGGGGTGCCCGACGCGCTCGCGGCCCAGGCCCTCAACACGATCTGCTACGCGGGCCTCGCCACGGGGGTGACGGTGGTGGCCGGCCTGATGGTCGCGGCCGTCCCCTTCCTGCTGAGCGCCAAGGCCGGACGCCTGCTCATCGGCGCGGCCGGGATCGGCTACGCCATGCCCGGGACCGTGCTGGCGGTCGGGCTCCTGGGTCCTCTGGCGCTGATCGAGGCCGGGTTGTTCGAGGCCGGCCTCACGACCGCGCGGGTCGGCCTCGGCACGGGCGCCGCCCTCGTCATCGCCTACGCCCTGCGCTTCCTGACCGTCACGGTGGGCGCCAGCGAGGCCGGCTTCGCGCGGATCCCGCGCACCATCCCCGACGCCGCGCGGGTGCTCGGACGGGGCCGGCTCGCCACGCTGGCCACCGTGCAGCTCCCGCTGGCTTGGCCCGCGGTGCTGAGCGGCGGCCTCCTCGCCTTCGTCGACATCGCCAAGGAGCTGCCGGTGACGCTGCTGCTGCGTCCCCTCAACGTCGAGACGTTGAGCACGCATCTCTACGGCGAGGCGGCGCGCGGCACCTACGAGGACGGCGCCATCGCCGCCGTGCTCATCGTGATGATCGGGCTCGTCCCGGTCACGCTCCTGCTGAAGCTCGACCGGGGCGCGATGAGGCCGGGGCGATCGGCCGGCGACGGGTCGCGGATCGGCCGCGGATAGCGCGCCCGCGCCCCGCGCCGGTATCCGTCCCCTGCCGCGCGCCCGTCTCCGCGTCGCGGGCCTCGGCGCTCAGGCGATGGTCGGCACGATCCCGCCCTCGACCCGGAGCGCGGCGCCGTTGGTCGCGGCGGCGCGGGGACTGGCCAGGTCGGCGACCATCTCGGCGACCATCGCGGCGACCATCGCGGCGACCTCGTCCGGCTCGATCATGCGCTGGATCAGCGAGTGCGGCCGGTGCAGCCGGAAGAACTCCGCCTCCATCGCCTCGGGCGGCAGGTCGGGATCGGAGGCGACACTCTTCAGGAAATCGCCGATCCCGTCGGAGCGCGTGGGCCCGGGCAGCACCGTGTTGACGGTGACGCCGCTGCCCTCGGTGAGCTGGGCCGATTTGGTCACGGCGTCGTGGTGCGGCTGATGGCGCTCGGCGGCGCCGGGATCGCGCGTCGCCCGGTTCCATGTGGCGGTCGATCTCGCGGCCGGGCGGCTCGTGCCGGTGCCGGAGACCTTCAACCCCGGCGATGCCGAGGACGTCCACGCCCTCTATGTCGGCCACGCGCGCTTGGCACTGCGCATCCGCCGCTTCGCCGATTTCCTCACCGCCCACGCGACGGTGGAGGAAGGACCGCGTCGCGACCGGGGACGCACGATCGGCGCCTCGCGCGGTACCGTGCGGCAGGGCATTGTTCGGGGCCGTGCGCGACGGGAGGGCGCGCGACCCGGCGCGGCTCTGGCAGCCGTCGCCCCCTATGAGTGCTAACCGACTGACAACGCTGGAGATTCGGTGATTGTTAACAGCTGAGCCGGCAACTTTCTTGCTTCGTCGTGACTCACTCTCACGATGCGTGCAGGAGGTGCCGCCATGAGCGTTTCGACCGCCTTCCGTCGTCAGCTGGAAGGTTACAGCCTGACGACAGCCGAGATCCTGTATCACCTGCCCGATCACCCCCATCTGCTGCAGACCTTCATCTGGCAGCAGCACGATCTCTTCCCCGTCTTCCCGGAGCTGAGGCGCTTCCTGGCCTTCTGGCAGGGCGCCCTCGACGGGCCGCTGCACTCGGTGAAGGTGGCCCACAGCCGCCTGATCAAGCCCGCGGAATTGCGGGCCGTCGGCAGCGAGTTCCACCTCCACTGACACCCGACCGTGGGCGCACGGCCTTCCACGGGTCGGCACCGACCCGAAGAGGAGCCGGGACCGCGGCGACAACGGGCCGGCCGACAGCGCCAGCAGTCCCGCGCCGGGCCCTGCGGCCTTGACCGAGCGTCAGTTTATACCAATTCTAAAAAATGATGCCGACGCGCGATCAGATGGGCCCACCGGTTGCCCTGACACCCGGCCAGAGGGCCATGCTGCTGCGCCTGCTGCGCGAGGGACCGCTGGTCTCGCCCAGGCCGTGGGAGATGCGCACGATCCGCTCCCTGCGCGAGCGCGGGCTGGTCCGCCCGAGGTTGTCGAACCGGGATGCCGAAGGCCTGTGGTTCATCAGCGGCAAGGGCAGGCGGGCCCTGGGCGGACCGGAAGCTCTCGCGTCCCGTCATCCGACGGCGGCACCGGCCGTGCAACCACGGACCCGACCGTGACGCAACCCGCGCGAACGACGCGCACGGCCGCGCGCTCCGATGATGGCACCCGGGCCCTGCACCGTCCGACGGCCGTGCGCGTCCCGGGCCTGTGGCGGGCCGGATCGGTCCTCGAGGACCGGGTGCCGAGCGGCGCCCAGCGCTCCGGGATCTGGTCGGTCCATCACAACGTCGGCCCCGGCCGCGGCCCCGCCGGCCTGGTCGCCGCCCACCTCGCCCGGCGCCGGACCGGCGGCCGCGACCTGCCGGCGGAGGATCCCGGCCCGCTGCATCGCCTGGCGCAGGCCATCCACGCCGCGCTGTACGTCCCCCTGCTCGTCATCGCCGGCCTCGGCATCGCCGACGCCCGCGTGCGCGGCGGCTGCCGGGGCCGGCTCAGCCTGCCGCGGCTCGGCGATCCCGCCTGCCGGGCGCCCCTGACCCGCTGGCACGGCCTCGCCGCCCTCGTGCACCATGACGTCCGGCGCGACGCCGTCCTGCGCCGCACGCTGTCCCGGAGATCCTGACGCCCATGCGCCCCGTCCACCGAGAGCATCACCTCATCGACCGCATCGGCTGGCTGCGCGCGGCCGTGCTCGGCGCCAACGACGGTCTCGTCTCCACCGCGAGCCTCATCGTGGGGGTGGCGGCGTCGGCCGCCGGCACGGGCGAGATCTTGGTCGCCGGCAGCGCCGGCCTCGTGGCGGGCGCGATGTCGATGGCAGCGGGCGAATACGTCTCGGTGAGCTCCCAGGCCGACACGGAGCGGGCCGACCTCGCCCGGGAGGGCCGCGAACTCGCCGACGACCCCGCGGCGGAGCGGGAGGAGCTGGCGCGGATCTACGTCGACCGGGGCCTGGACCACGGGTTGGCCCTGCAGGTCGCCGAGCAGCTCATGGCCAAGGACGCGCTCGGCGCCCATGCCCGGGATGAGCTCGGCATCTCCGAGGTCACGACGGCCCGCCCGGTCCAGGCGGCGCTGACCTCGGCGGCGACCTTCTCGGCGGGGGCGGCGCTCCCGCTGGCGGTGGCGGCGCTCTCGCCGGCCAACCACGCGATGTATGCGGTGTCGGGCGCCTCGCTGGTGTTCCTGGCGGTCCTCGGAGCGCTCGGCGCGAAGGCGGGCGGCGCCCCCATCGCCCGCGCCACCGCGCGCGTGACGTTCTGGGGCGTGCTGGCCATGGCCGTGACGGCC
This sequence comes from Methylobacterium sp. C33D, assembly GCF_053345825.1. Lineage (NCBI taxonomy): Bacteria > Pseudomonadati > Pseudomonadota > Alphaproteobacteria > Hyphomicrobiales > Methylobacteriaceae > Methylobacterium > Methylobacterium sp. C33D. Next base: position 6,491 of record NZ_JBKFAV010000067.1, on the reverse strand, counting down.
GGCATCGGGAGTCTGGTCGGCAAGGCCGTCTGACTACGGCTTCGGGTCGTGGCAGTGCATCTTCGGCGGCGCGGTCCCGCAGTCGAGCGAGCAGGTCTGCTCGGGCCGGCAGAACCACTGCAGGGCGCCGGTCTTCAGGCATGAGCCCGAGCAGTGCCGGTGGGCCGCGTCCGTCGGCTCGACGAAGGTTGCCGGCGCGTCCGGCGACGCCGCGGGCTGCTCGGCCCAGGCTGCGGGCACGAGCGCCAGCTGCGTCAGGAGCACCCATCGCCAAGGGTTTGCCACGTCACGCTCCCCGAACGACGGCCGACAAGCGCCGTGTGCCGCTGCATCGACGACCATACGAACACCGTTCGACCGGAAAGGGGGCCTGCTTTCGCAAGAGTCAACTAAACTTCATTTCATGACGTCACAGCGTTCATCGGTCCAAATGGTGCCAAGCACTTCAGCGCTCATGCCGGAGATGTGATTGCCCGACCTGCTCCGAGCTGGAACGGCCCTCCGGCGCGTGAGGTTTCTGGCGGCGTTTCCGTCGGCACACTCCCGGAACGACGGGCAGCGCTGCGGTGAGAAGGATCCCGTCGATGGACAAGACAGTCGCTGGCCTGATCGGGGCCGTCACCCTGCTCGCGGCCGCCGATCCGGCGCAGGCCGCGATGCCCGCCCAGACCGGGCTCGAGGCGGCCATGCAGGCTGAGAGCTACGCGGACCTGCTCAAGCCCATTCCCAATGCGATCGCGCTCCTGAAAGCGTCGGACGCGGCGGCGGCGGAGGCCGAACGCCTATCGGCCGCCTCCGACGGCGAGGCGACGGTCCAAGAGGCACAGTACTATTACCACCACCATCACCACCATCATCATCGCTTCTTCCGGCCGTTCTACCATCACCACCACCATCACCACCGGTACTTCCGGCGGTATCACCATCACCACCATCACCATCACGGCTACTACGTGCCCTACGGGTACTGAGCACGGGCCGGAGCGAAGGAGGGGAGGGCAGGCGGTCCTGCCCCTCCCGGGCCTCAGCGCTTGTCTTCAGCGGGCGCTCTTCGCGGCGCCCAGGATGCGCCGGTAGGTGCCGTCGAACACGGTGTCGGTCGCCGAGGTCCATTGGGTGTCCGCCGCCAGGGTGCTCCGGCTCGCGTAGATGCGCCGGGACTGCAGCTCGCGCTCGGCAGCCTCGTCCTCCGACATGGGCACGAGTTCGAAATCCGCCTCGGCCGGAACGACGGTGGCCTGCATGAAGGGTTCGCCCTTCCGGAAGACGTGGGTGCGTCCCTCGTCGGGTGCCTTGAACACCATGAAGTACATCATCGGCCACCAGTGCCGCAGGAGTGCCGGCACGGCGACCGGCACTGTGCCTGTCCGATCGGTGTAGAAGCGCGGATGGGTCTCGGTCTTGATCGCCCAGCCGTCCTCCACCTTCAGGTCAATGAGGACCTGGTAGGTGTAGTAGGCGTCCCCGAAGCGCCGGAACGGCGGCCATTGCAGCCCGGGTTCGGGCGGCTCGCCGAGATCGCCTTCGAAGACCAGCGTCCCGTCCCGCGTGCTGACGCGCAACTCGGCCTCGTACGGGTAGAACAGCTCGATCCCTCCCTTGGCCGCCTCCGAGAACGGGATGCAGTGCCAGGCATATTCCTGGGACCCATCCGCCCTGGGCTCGGGATTGCCCGCCCAGCCCGGGATCTCGAGGCGCGTGCGCCGGGGCCGCAGCCCCGGCTCGATCAGCCTCACCTTCACCTGTCGCATGCCGGGCCATTCCCTCGCTGTCGCGGCCCACGATAGACGGGTCAGGGAGCGGTTCGGCGGGACTGCACCACCTTGTGATCGCGTCGAGCGCGCGATCGCTCGCCGGTCGATACGAAACTTCGCGCCGGTGCCGCTCCATCCGCGGCGCCGGAGCGGGGCAGCCGGCCGGACCGACGGTCCGAGCCCGGCGCGCGAGCCGGGGCGTCGCCACCGCCGAACGGGTCGGCGCGAGCGCGGCGCGGAATCGCCGTTCCCCGCCGCCGCGACGCCGCCTGCATTCGCCGCTAGGCCCGCTCCGACGTGTGCGCAGGGCCGCGGCGCTCCGGAGCGCCGCGGACGGCACCTTCGATCCGCCGGTCCGGCGGCCACGTGGCGCGCGCCCCGATCAGCGGATCGTGACCGCGGACCGAGCCCGTCCCCGGCACCCTCGGCGCCGGGGACGGAACGACAGGCCCGGACCGCACGTTTCAGGGCGAATTCCAGTCCCGGAGAAACGCTATGCGCGCACTGACCATCGCTTCCGTCCTGGCCATCACCGCCGTCGCCGGCCTCGGCCAAGCCGAGGCCAAGGGCTGCCTGAAAGGCGCCGTCGTCGGGGGCCTGGCCGGCCACATGGTCGGCCACGGCGTCGCGGGTGCCGCGGCGGGCTGCGCCATCGGTCATCACCGTGCGAACCGGACGACCACGACGAACACGGTCCCGACCTCGACCGGGTCGACGACCACGACCAGCACGTCGCGCTCGTACTGACCCATACCCGCGGTTCGTCCTCGGAACGCCCGTCCGGGGCCGCGAGCGGGCCCCGGTTCGTCGTCGGGGCTCCTCGCGCTCCGTCGACCGGCCTAGGACCCGGTGAGCAGTCCGACGGATCGGATAACGACCACGACCAGCGTGCAGAGCGCGGCCGCGGCCACCGCGTACGACACGATCTTCATGAACGTCGTCATCGTGGGAGTCCCGGCGTCCTGGGCCTGCCGGCATCGGAGGCCCGCTAGGGGGAAGGCGGGCCTGTCCACGGTCCGGAGGGATGCGCGTCCAGTCGCCCGGTCGAGATCCCGCCTCCGCGCGCGGAGGCGGGGCGGCGTTCGGTCAGTGGGACGGCTGCGGCATCAGGGTTCTGGCCTGTTGGACCGCGTCGCGACAGGACAGGTCGCCCTTGGCGTTGAGGTCCGTGGCGCGCTGGAGCGCCGTCTTCGCCTGAGAGATCCTGTCCTCGGTCGAGAGGCTGGCCGAGGCCGTGGGCGCTTCGCCCTGTGCCGCCTTGGCGGCCGCGGTGGGCCTGTTCTCGGACTGAGCCCGCACGTCTGCCGGCGAGGTCGCCACCCGGCCCGTCGCCACGGCGTCGGCCTGGGCGGATCCGCTGGCGGCGGCGACGGGTCCCGCCACGCCACCGACCGTCCCCGGCGAGCCGCCGCCCTCGCGGGTCGCCCCGTCACCCTGCTTGTCACGGCCGGCCTGTGCGCCCGGACCTGCTGTCGATCCCGTCGTGGTGGCGGCCTGTCCGGCGGAACCCGCGCCCGGTCCTTTCTGCTGGCCCGCGTCGGGCTGGGAGACCGGTGCCCCCATCCCCACCCGTGTGCCCAGGTCCCGCTTCAACGCGGCGATATCGTCCGTGCACGGACCGCCCTCCTGTGCGGAGGCCACCGTCGTGGAGAGGCTGAGGGCGGCGACAGCGACCGCACCGCAAGACATGCTCAGGCGCAAAGGCTTTATCCTTCTGTGTTGGCGGGCATGAAACAGCAATCCGAGTCTTTCGTTCGGCAATGATTTGCGAAGACTTGCGATAGGCGGCAACTTGCCGCTGCGCCGGATCAAACCCGGCTCCGTGTCGGGACGGTGCGCGGCGGGGCGGCGGCCGTCCGCCGCCGAACGCGATCGCGGGCGGGGAACGGCCCCCCGTACGAAGCTGCCTCGCGGGCGGGCGCCGAGCGCGGCCGACGCCCGAAAGGTTTCCAGGTGCTCAGCGGGGCCGCCCGCCGCGGGTGGCCCGACCGTCGTGCTTCGATGGCAGAACGAGGACTTGGCCGGGGTAGATGAGGTCCGGGTCCCGGATCTGGTTCCGGTTCGCGCGGTAGATCAGGGCGTATCGCTCGCCCTCACCGTAGGTCCGCCGGCTGATCCTCCAGAGGCTGTCGCCCCGCTCGATGAGCGCCGTCTCGACGCCGGTGACGTAGACCTCGGACGAGCCCGTCGCACGCCCGGGCGAGACGCTCGCGGTCCGGTTCTCCGCGATGGACGGCTGCGGCGGGCTCGGCGGGTCGACCGGAGGCTCTCGGCGGGCGACATCGCTCCCCGTCATCGGCCCGCTGGATGCGTCCGGCTCGGCGGCGGACGCGACGCCCCCGTCGCGACCGGCGGCCGGCGCCGAGAGCGGGACCTCCGCGCGGTCGCGGACTTTGCCGGTCGCGGGATCGACGAGGTCGAGGCGAACCTTGTCGTCGCCCGGCCGCACGCCTTGGCCGATGGCGAACGTCGCGGTCCCGTCGCGTCCCACTGTCGCCGGTGCGATCAGCGTGTCGTTCAGGACGAGTCGCAGGTCGGCGCCGGCGCGCCCGCGGGCCGTCACGGACAGCTCACTGCCACCCTGGGCGTCGATGGCGACGATCGTGAGCGGCGTCCTCGCGGCGGCGCGCGCCTCCGACGAGCGCGCGTCGGTTTCGGGATCGCGCGCATCGACCGAGGCTCGTGCCATCGGGCGGTCCGTCCCTCGTCCGCCCTGTCCGGGCGCGTCGGCTGTCGCAGCACCGCCGGCATCCGACCCGGACGGACGGTCCGCCTTCGCGCCGTCGCGGGGCGGCAGGCGCGGGTCGCGCCTCTCCGAGGCCTCCGCGTCGTCGCGCGGCGCCTTCCCGTCCGGCGCCGCGTCCGGCCCCGGGCGGACCGTGCCGGTTCGATCCGGCGGCGAGAGGAATGGGGTCGGACCGTCAGGGGAAGTCACGGCGACGAGCGGCCTCGCATCCCGGGACGGGGCGATGACGACCGCCACGTTCGCCGAGGAGCGGCGCACGCTTCCCGCGGCGTCCGTGGCGCGCAGCCCGATCGCGCTGTTCCCGGCGGGGAGCGGCGGCGGCATGAAGGTGAACCGGCCGTCGGCATTGGCCCGCGCGCGCGCCACCGTCTTGCCATCGGCGAGCAACTCGACCGCGGCGTTCGGCGCGGCCTGACCGGCGATGACGGCGTCGCCGTTCGGCTCGATGCGTACGACGTCGAATCCGGGCGCGGTCGAGGTGGGCGCGCGCGCGGGCTGAACGGTGACCGGTACGCCGGGCTGGAACGCCCGTACGGACCCGGTCGTCATCTTGTCCGCCCGGGCCATCGGTCGGGCGGGAACGGTGCCCTGAGGTGACAGGGCGGCCAGCGGTCTCGCGTTTCCGTCCGGCTCCCGGGGGCCGCCTCCGAACAGGACGTCGCGGCTCTCGTAGACGATGCCGGCCGAACCCATCAGGAGCAGCAGGCAGATCAACCCGATGGCCGAGCCCCGTCCGCCGCCCGCGCTCCGGGCGGCGGGGGCGGTGACCGGAACCGGCGCCTCCGCCCGTTCCGCCGGACGCTCCCGGGGGCGGCGTCCGAGCAGGGCTGTCAACACAGCCAGGCCGGCGAGCGAGGCGATGAGCACCGCGGGAAGGACGCGACGCAGGGCAGTCATGAGTGTCGGTCCCCCGCGTCGCTGAAGGTGCCGGCCGGAGCCGGCTGTCGTCAGATGCCCGGCCGCCGCGCCCGGCGACCGGGATGGGCGGCCGCCGCCATCAGGCGAAGCGACGCCCGTCGGTCGCGTAGCGGTCGATGGCTGAGGGCAACTCACGCGACAGGCGCGACAGCAGGGCGGCCCGGCTGAGGCCCGTCTGCTGCGTCAGGTGATCGAGCGTCTCGGGGCCGATGGCGCGCTCGAGGTCCGCCTCGGCGATCGACCGGTTGTCACCCTGGTTGACCCAGGAGTTCGCCGTCTCGCCGTGGCCCCCCTTGGTGAAGTGCTCGACGAGCTCGGCCAACCCGCTGGCGAGCAGCCCGCCGACCCCGGCCGAGCCGACGCCACCGAGCACACGCTCCAGGTTCGACGGCATCGCCGCCCCGGTCGCCGGGACGGTCCGGGAGGCCGGCGTCAGGGTCGCGTCGTAGCTGTCGCGGGCCGGTGCACCGAGCCATTCGGCGATCTTGTCCCGGTTCTGGTAGCCCGCCACCGCGAGCAGGCCCAGCAGGGCCGTCATCGAGGGGTAACCCTTGCTCATGTCACGTCCTTTCCGTGGTGAGCCGACAGAGGAGGCAGCCGCGGCGGCGCCGCGACCGCGGATCAGTAGCCCCGGCGCGGAGGCGTGGTCGCGCGGCCGGTCACCCGGCGCGAGATGAAGGCTATCACCCTCGGCAGCAGGAAGGCGGTGAGAAGCTTGCGGATCATCGGGATCTCCTGGATGGGGCGGGTTCAGCGCGAGGAGCGGGCGAGCCAGCCGAGCGCGAAGGCCACGCCGACGCAGGCGAGCAGCGTCGTCGTGCGGTTGGCGTCGGCGTATCGGATGGCCCGGCGGCCGTGGGTGGTCGCCCGGCGGCGGGCCTCCTCTGCATAGTGCCGGCCGTCGTCGATGAGGTGGTCGGCGCGCTCCCACGCCTCGTGGGCGAGGTGGCGGCCGTCCTCGGCGAGATCGTCCGCGAGGTCCTCGGCGCGGTCGCGGGCGCGGCCGTAGGCGTACTGCGCGCCGCCGGCCACTTGGTTCACCGCGCCGCGCACCTGGCGGGCCGGGTCGCCGG
>NZ_JBKFAV010000066.1:0-16066 GCF_053345825.1 Methylobacterium sp. C33D | reverse complement strand
TCGCCTACATCGAGGGCTACTACAATCGGCAACGCATCCACTCGGCACTCGGCTATCTCACGCCCGAGCAAGCCGAGAGGACCGCGAACTGATCTCCCTGTGTCCGCGACACCGAGGGAGGATCACCATGCGGCTATATCTGCTTCGATGTGATCCGCCCCCAATGAAGTGGTCCGCCCTTTGGTATGGCTTTCGAGCCAGTTGGAGTTGACCCGGTTTATGGTCCACGACCTATGCAAGTTATCGGGCTGTGACAGCTTGGTTGGCGAAGGCTCGGGGCGTCAAGCCGCCCAGGGCCGTATGGGGTCGATCTTCGTTGTAGTGGCACCTCCAGTCCTCGATGCGTTCACGGGCATCGGCCAGCGATAGGAACCACGAAGCGTTCAAGCACTCTGCCCGTAGGCGGCCGTTGAACGCTTCGATGTAGGCGTTGTCGGTCGGCTTAACCCGGTCGGGAGAAGTCGATCTCGACCCCGTTCAGGTAGGCCCATTGGTCAAGCATGCGCCCGGCGAACTCCGGCCCATTGTCAACACGTAGGCTCTTTGGACGACCGCGGAGCTTCACCAGTACGTCGAGGGCCTCGGTCACCTGGAAGGCGCGGAAGTTGGCTCTCGATGTGAGCGAGAGCGCCTCTCGCGTATGGCAATCGACGACCGTCAGGATCCGGAACGGACGTCCGTCGAACAGGCGGTCGGACATGAAGTCCATGGCCCAGACCTCGTTAGGTCCGCCGATCGCCGGCCGCCCTTGCCGGTAGCGCCAGGCCCGTTTGCGCTTGGGCAGCTTGGGCCGGATCGACAGTCCCTCGTCGCGATAGATCCGGTAGGTGCGCTTGTGGTTCACCTCCCAGCCTTCCCGCCGCAACAGGATGTGCAGCCGTCGGTAGCCGTAGCGCACCCGTGCGGCAGCGAGCTCCTTCAGCCGCATCCGCAGCGCAACCTGCGGGTCGGAGCGCTTCCTGTAACGCTGGGACGAGCGGCCAAAACCGGTGGCCTGGCAGGCCCGACGCTCGCTGATGTCGTAGGCCACCTGCAGGTGGCCGGCGACTTCACGGCGTGCGCCGGGCCTCACCACTTTCGCTTGAGGACATCCTGCAGCATGGAGCGGTCCAGCGTCAGGTCGGCGACCAGCCGCTTGAGCTTGCTGTTCTCGTCCTCCAGCTGCTTGAGCCGCCGGATCTCCGGCACCCCCATGCCGACGAACTGCTTCTTCCAGCGATAAAATGTCGGCTCGGACACACCCATCTTCCGGCAGACCTCGTCCACCGTCGCACCGTTCTCCGCCTGCCGCAGGGCAAAGGCGATCTGCTCGTTCGTGAAGCGTTTGCGGGGCATGACATCCACCCTCCTTCAGGGTTCAGGATGCCCGAAAAACTTGCGCTCAGCGCGGACCAGTTTGCTGGGTCAAGGTCAGACAAGCCACGAATGCGCTGAGCCCCTTGGCATGCTCAGCCAAATCAGCCGGGGGGAGGACGGTGGTGTCAGTCCCTACGGTGTAGGCCACGCCGTTGCTCTCCAGGAACGCTCCTGCCAGCGAGCCTTTAATCGCGAAGTTCACGTTCTGCGGGATGTCGCCATTGGTGGCGACCATCACCTTTAGAGCGTTCAGCTTCGCGCTCACCACACCGATCAAGTTGCCGGAGGCGTCCACGAGCGGGCCACCTGAGTTGCCCGGCTGCACGGGCGCCGAGATCTGGAAGTAGCGGCTGTCATCGGCGAGCCCGGTCAGCGCCGTGACGTTGCCCAGCGCGAAGTTACCTGAGGTCGAGAGCATGCCCGACAACGGGTAGCCGAAGACCGCTACCGACTCGCCGAGCCGCACCCCCGTGCGCAGGGCGGCAATCTTCACCGGAGTGATCTCCGCCTTCAGAAGCGCAAGGTCGTTCGTCCGGTCCTGGGCCACGAGCCGGGCCGCTACCAGCCCGTTCGGTCCGTTCACCTCAATGGCCGCGCAGTCCTGAATGACATGGGCGTTGGTCAGCAGGTGGCCAGCGCGGCTGATGAAGAATCCGGTGCCCGACGACGCCGTGTGCGGCTTGGGATCTGGCTGTTTAGGAGCAATTGAGGGCGGCGTCGGAACGACTGGCTGTGAGGGCGTAGCGACCGCGACCGCCGGAGATGGCGGCGCTACGGCAATTGGCGCCGTGAACGGCGCGCCCGACATGCTGGCGGCCAGGGACCCCGAAACCAGCACCGCGACGCGCTCCATGTGCAGGTCGGCCTCGCCGGACTTCCAGGCCAGGAAGAAACCGAGTGTGCCCCCTCCGTCCCGGTGGAAGCGCATGAACCAATCCAGCCCATCGGTACCGGAGGCCGATATCGCGAAGAAATCTGGGCGCAGTACCTTGTAGTTCACCCGCGTACCGTCCGCGGCGAACCGTTCGAGGGCGGTGCGATAGCCGTTCTCCAACGCGCTCGGGGTGGCGATATAGCTGAGCGTCGCGCGCTTGGCGGGGTCGGTCCAGGTTGTGCCCGAGCCCGTGCGCTCCTCGCGCATCCCGAGTCCGAACGGCACCCAGATAGGGTGGCCCCTGTATGGGTGCGCAGCGGCGCGAAAACCCCAGGTCCGCAGCAGCGGCGTCGCCTGACTCATGAGCGCGGCGGCCTGCCCCTCATCGATCACCCCGGTGACAGGTAGCCCGCTCTGCGACTGGAAGCGCACTACGGTCTCGAACAATCGTTTGGAGAAATCGACGTTCGGAACGGCAACCTGATGGCCGGTTGCGGTCAACAGCACTTGAAGGCGGATACGCTCGTTCACCGGCTGGGCCTCGAAGGCCGCAGCCGCGACCTCGTACCGGGCAGGTCCCGCAGGCGCGGTGATCGCAGGCGGCACAACTGCCAGTGGCCCAAGCCAGGGTGTTGGGTAGCCCCCTTCATTCAGGTGATGACGCAAGGCGGTCGGGAAGTCGGTCTTGCGCTTCCGAGCGTCCGGGCATTTGGCCAGGGGCAGGGCAACCGTGCATTCCTCGTAAGGCCACTCGGCATTGCGGTCATAGAGTTGCAGCATGCGCGCCCAGGCCGCCTCTCCGCGCCCGACGAGGATGCTCTGCGCGACCCAGCCGCCGAGGAAGTTGTTGTCATGCCACCGCTCGGGGTCGAGGCTTGCCGCGTGCTCCATCCCGGCGAGCCGCTGGCGCTGGTAGCCCGCGAAGGTGGCGTGGCGGGTCACATCCTCCAGCCGTCCGGCGCGCACCCAGTGGATCTGGGCGGGTGGATTGGACGAGGCATAGGGGCCGAAGGCGTACAGGAAGCTGTTATCGCCGTTGAGCAGTTCGTAGGTGCCGTCCCCGTCGAGATCCTCAAAGGCGTAGCCGCCGCTATCCAAGGTCTCGCCGTCCGCGACCAACCAGCGGCCTGTCCGCGAGTCCTGCGTGGCGAACTTCGTCACCGTACAGCAGTGGGCGCCGCCCCAGAACGATGAGACGACGACGCTGAGGCGCGGCGAGATCGGGTCGAGTCGCACGGCGGCGACCTCGGCAAAGTCGGAGTTCGAATCGTCGTCCGTCCCACGGGTGGACTGATCGAGGGACAGGGCGAAAGCCGACTGCCCATCCTCACGGCCTACAGCCACCGGGTAGCGGTCGCCGTCCTTCCCCCTGGCGCTGCTGAGCATGACGGACAGGGTGCCGACGCGCAGGACGCTGTCGCGTTTTCCGTCGTACTTGGCGCTCGGCCCGGCCGGTGGGCGCGGCGGCGTCCAGACCTGCTCGACGTAGCTATCACCGCGCGAGAAGATGAAGTCGCTCGGCAGGCCACCCGCGCGGGTGAGGCGCTGGCGCAGGGCGCGCGGATCGGTGGCGTTCTCCGGCCCGGCGACGACCGCGAACCAGCCGTTGGCCGCGCGCACGACACGCACGCTCGGGAACTGCCAGCGATGGTAGCGCGCGACGCCGATGGCGGTGTCGAGGTCCGGTCGGCTGGCCAGAACGACCCAGCGGGCATTGCCGGACAGGGCGAGATCGCCTGCATCGGCGACCGAGGGCAGCGCTACCAGAAGAAGCACCGCGACAAAACCGGCCCACACCCTGCCCATGCCAACCTCCAGGTTGCAAACTGGCCGGATCAGGGCAGCGGATCAATCTAAAGTCGAAGGCTATCCCAACTTCACGCAGCGAATCGGTCTGCCTGTGTCAAATTTCTTCGCTTGTGCGACGCCGTGGAGGGGCCCGACACCACGCAAACCGCCAGCATCTTTGGCACACCCCTGGCACACCACCCCTCGAAAGATCAGGGGAGCCAGATCGGCGAAGCAGCTAAGTAGCTGTCGATGAAGGGGAAAATTGGCGCACCCGACACGATTCGAACGTGTGACCTTTGCCTTCGGAGGGCAGCGCTCTTTTCAGCGTGGAAGTAGCGAGTGGTCCTGCAGCAAAAGTTACACGTGCGACGCGCGGCTGGTGCGCGCAAGCGCTGAGCAGGTTGAGCTGGATAGGGTTGTTGAGGCTCTTTAACCGTTCTCCGCCTTCGACACCTGCAGCGCCCCGGCTCGGATGTCGGCCCCAGCCTTTCGCAACGTTCCAGAGTTCGATGCGCGGCAGTGCGACGTTCTCACCGAGGCGCGACAACCTGAAGGTGCGAAACCGGTAGCCAGGACCAACCAGCTGTGCTGAATAGCTCCAGAACGGCTGCATGCCGCTGAGGCGCCAGCAGCGAGCGGAGAGAACGGTCTCGGTTTGCTATTGCCACTCCCTTTTGGCACTGCGGCCCGACCGCGGATCATGGCAGACGATCTGGCTCGATGCCTTGTCGGCTTGGGGCGAGGCGAGCGTCTGGTTGTCATAGGCGTCGGCCGCGATGTCATCCGCGCTCTTATCTCAGACGAAACCGAGCGCAGCGCGCTGTTGGTCGCAAGCGAGGGCCAGGTTGGGGCCGAGGCGCTCATCGAGCGGCTTCTCGACGATCTCGCCGCGTTGGCTCTCAAACGCTGGCCGCTTTGGGACGGCCGCGATGCGTCTCTCGATCCGGTAATGGCCGATCCATGGCTGAAGGCGGCATCAAAGCGTGCCAGGCTCGGCCTGATGCCGCGCTTCCGCAAATTCGGGCGAGATCTCGAACTTCGCCGACTGTCCCGACTGTTGGACCCTGCTGGCGTCATTCTGGTCTGGGATGTCGATCCAGCGTCGGCGACGCGCGCGCATCCGGCGATTGAGGGACTCGAATGGTGCACGCGGCAGGGGGCTACGGTTGTGACAGCTCTGACCGTGGAACCACCCGAGACCGCACCCTACGACCGCATTCTCTACGGCGCGTATGAGTTCATCCGATTGGAATTCGCAGCATCCGAGCGTTTCATCGCGCCGGTCGGCGCGCACCATGCGAGCGTCATCGAGCAGCGGGTCGCGGAAGCGTTGGCACAGGACGCCGACCTCAAGGACCTGTTCGTCTGCAATGCACCTGTACCCGTGGGTGTCTGGGGCGCGAGACCACGCGTCGACTTGCTCTGCCGCAAGCACCGCATCGTCGTCGAACTCGACGGCCCTGAGCACCGGATTGAGCCTAAGTTCGGCAACGATCGTCACCGGGATTACGAGTTGCTGACGGCGGGCTACCTCGTCCTGCGCTTGACCAACGATCAGGTCGCAGCCGACCTTCCCCTGGCGATCGAGAAAATCCGGACCGTCGTCCGCCTCCGGCGCGGTTCGCAGGAGGGGTGAGTCGATGAGCGCGACGCCGACGCCGAAGCAGGCGCTGATCCTGTGGTGCCTGCTCGGCCGGTATGGAAGCGCCCTGCAGAGCGCGATCGCACCGCGCATCGACAAAGCGGACCGTGAAGCCCTGATCGCGGGCCGCTACCTTGAGGCTGTGCGGCAGGGGCGCTCGCTGCGCTTGACTGTCACGGACAGGGGCTGGAATTGGGCGAGCGATCATATGCGCGAGCCGCTGCCGCCAACTTTCCGGGTGCTGCAAGATTGGCTGGAGCGCATTCAGTCCGATCTCGCCACGACAGGTCGGACTCTCGCCGACCTCGTCGGAATCGCCCCGGACGAGTCGACACCAAAGGTATCTGCCTCTCGTGCGCGCAAACCGGCTGCCAAGCGATCGAAGAAGCTTGGCCCAAAGCAGCTCCGGGCCCGCATCGAGGCCGCGTATCTCGCCCTGACTGGCGGGGAGAGGGCTAAGGCCGTGCGCCTGAGTGCCCTCCGGATCCACCTCGGCGATCTTGACCGTGAGACTGTCGATTCGGGCCTCGCGGCGATCTTGCGTGGTGACAAGACCGCGCGGCTGAGTCAATTCAGCGATCCAAAATCGCTCGATGCCGCCGAGCGCGAGGCGGCGTTCAGCCCCGCGGGCGAGCCCTTCCATATTCTCTGGATCCAATCATGACCGATGCCCTCGACGCCCTGCGCCGGGTCGATTTCGACTGGGTGCGCACGCTCGACAGCATCTGGATTGATACGGCGCTGACCGGCGGTCCGAACGAGCGGCTCGTCCCGGACATCATCGCCGACCTGCACCGCAAGGCGCGCCAGCCGACCGATCGGGCGCTGGGCCGCGTGCTGGTCGGTCAGTCCGGAGTCGGCAAGACCCACCTCGTCGGTCAGCTCCGGCGCGAGGCTTGGCGCACGGGCGCATGGTTCGTGCCCCTCGACGTGCTTGGGCTGACAGATTTCTGGCGCAGCGCGGCACTGAGCTTCGTGACCGCCCTGCTGCAAACGATGCCGGACGGGCGGCGCCAATCAGATGCAGTGCTCGCCGGTGTGGCGCGCCGCTTCCGGGTCGAGGCACAGGTCGAAGCCGCGTTCAACACCCCGAACATGGATGCGCGCCGAATCGTCGACGTGCTGGTCCGGGCGCTGATGAGCGTTGATGCCGGCCGCGCGCTCAAGCATCTCGACGTCTTCCGCGCCCTCTGCCTCCTGCGCTCGCAGGATCTGACCGTGGTCGGGCTCGCCCATGCCTGGCTACAGGGCTACGACGCTGATCCAGTGGAACGGGCCGCCCTCGGCTTCAAGACGCCACCGCCGGCCCCTATCGAGCTCGTGCGCGGCATGTGCTGGATCATGGCACTGAGCGGGCCGACGCTCATCGCTGTCGACCAGATCGACGGGGTCATCGAGACCGGCCGACTCGCGGCTGAAGACGGGATCGACGCGGAGGTAGGCCTCGCCGAGGTGCTGGCCGCAGGGCTTCTGGAGGTCAACATCGTCTGCGATCGCAGCATGACGGTGGTGACCTGCCTCCAGGAATCATGGGAGCGGCTGAAGGCACGCGGTCTAAATCCGATGCGGGAGCGCTTCGCAGAGGCGATGGGGCTTGTGGGCATGAACGACCGGGCTGCCGCTGCCGCCCTCGTGGCCAGTCGCCTCAAGCCGGCCTACGCGGATGCCAGCTTCGTACCCCCGTCCCCGACTTGGCCGTTCAGCGCGCGCGCCATAGCCGACGCGGCGGCGGCTGGCATGATGCCGCGCACCCTGCTGATGCGCTGCGACGCCTTCCGCCGCCACTGCCTCGCGCAGGGCGCGGTCTCGATCTGTGATAGTCTCGGCACGGCCGGCCCGTCTCAAGAGGCCCTGCCTCAGGACGCCGGATTCGATCTCGCTGTCGCGTGCCGCGAGGCCGACATTGCGGGCATCCGCAGCGATGAGGATACCTGGCTGGGCCAATTGCTGCGCGACACCTTCGACCTCTACGCCCTGGAGGACGATCCGGACGACACGCTCGACGTCGCCAGCAAGGGCGAGCCCGACCAGCGCATCCCGCCGCTGCACGGAAGGCTGATCTACATCCACCGGGACGAGAACGACCGCGAGCGGCACGTCTGTTATCGGGCGCTCCAGCATCAGAACGCCATCGCGTTCCAGGCTCGTCTCCGGGCGGCGCTCACGGCCTCCGGCATCTCGGCGCGTATCCCCGACCGGGCATTGCTGCTGATCCGCCGCGGGCCCATGCCTGGCGGGGCCAAGACGAAGCAGCTCGTCGACGCCTTCACGGCGGCTGGAGGCGTATTGATCGACCCCTCGGACGCGGATCTCCGTGTCTTCGTCGCCCTGCGCGACCTGCACGCGCGGGCGCAGGAGGATGGCGCGTCCGATCGCTTCGAGCGTTGGATCCGTGCCGAGCAGCCGCTCGTGGGCACGGCGTTCTTCCGGGATGCGGGTCTCACCCATGCGGCGACAGTCGGCGAAGGTCAGGGGAAGGATCAAGCGGCCGGGGAGGGGGCTGCGGCTCCAGTCCATTCGTCGGCCCTCGACGGTAAAGCCGCCGGCGAGAACTCCGTCGTCGCGAAAGGATCCGCTTCGCCCGTAGCGGCTCGCACCGAAGCGGATGCGATACCGGTCGGGCATCGGCTCACCCCTGGCGCGCCCGGCTTGAGCCTGCCGCTGCGGCTTCTGCCTCGCCACACCGCAATCATCGCGGGCTCCGGTTCCGGCAAGACCGTGCTCTTGCGCCGCCTCGTGGAGGAGGCCGCTCTCGCCGGGCTTCCGGCCATCGTGATTGACCCCAACAACGATCTCTCGCGGCTCGGTGATCGGTGGCCCGAGCGGCCGCAGGGCTTTTCCCCCGACGACGATCGCAAGGCGGCGCTCTACGCCGAGCGGGTCGAGGTCGTGGTCTGGACCCCAGGCGTCCATGCCGGCAACCCGCTGTTCCTCTCGGTCCTGCCCGACTTTGCGGAGCTTGAGGAGGACCGGGACGAGCGCCAGCAGGCGATCGAGATGGCGGCCGAGACCCTCGGACCGCTGGCCGGCGCCAAGACCAATCTCCAGCGCGGGGTGCTGGCCGATTCGCTGCGCCACTTCGCGGAGCGCGGCGGCGGCAACCTCGAGGCCTTCATGACCCTGCTCGGAGATCTGCCCGATGGTATCAGCCAGATCGGCAACGCCGCCAAGCTCGGGCTCGGCATGGCGGACCAGCTCCACGCCGCGATCGCCACGAACCCGCTCCTGAAAGTGGAGGGCACGGTGCTCGACCCGCGGCACCTGTTCTTCGGACGCGACCCGGCGCGCACCCGCATCTCGGTGATCAACCTGTCGGGTCTCGCTTCGGAGGCGGCCCGCGAGGATTTCGTGAATCGGCTCCAGATGACGCTGTTCGGTTGGATCAAGAAGAACCCGTCCCCGCGCGGCATGCTCTACGTCGTCGACGAGGCACAGACCTTCCTGCCCGCCCAGAGGGCGTCGCCCAGCCTCGGCAGCGGCATCAAGCTCGTGGCGCAGGGGCGCAAGTACGGGCTCGGGATGATCGTGGCGACGCAAGTGCCGCGCGGCATCCACAACCAGGTCGTCTCCAATTGCACCACGCAGTTCTTCGGCCGACAGAGCGCGCCCGCGACGATCGCAGCCGCCCAGGAGATCCTCGCGGCGAATGGGGGCGCGGCTGCCGATATCGGCAAGCTGGGGGCAGGGGAATTCTACTTCGCCACTGAGGGATCCGGACGGCCGGCCAAGCTGCGCACGCCCCTGTGCCTCTCCTATCATCCGGCCAATCCTCCGACGCCGGAGGAGGTCATCCGGCAGGCAAAGCGCTCGACCGAGCCGGGCACCCGCGCGCGCGCCTCCTGACTGCACAGATCCCGAGCTGGCACCGCTACGACAAGAACGTCGACATCAAATGCGCCGCTTCGGTCGCGCCCGCTTCGGCTTGGGAGATGGCAGCGCGGCCGCGTCGGTCATCGTAGCGAGAACAGCCATCACATCCGCGCTTGAGATTGGGATCGGCGATACCTCAGCTATCGCGTCACCGTAGAGGGCGGCGGCAAGCGAGTGCCGGACCGGCAGCGGCTGCCCGTGAGAGACGGCTTTGATGCAAAGCGTGACAGCCTCCGCATCCGGTTGGACGATGATGCCGAAGCCTGCGTAGAACGGGCCGGCGTCAAACACGCGCATGGCGATCACGAGACCTTCCGATGCCGAAGCCTCCAGGCCTTCGTCCATCAGCCAGAGGCGTCGGCCGGGCTTGAGAAGGTCATCAAGCCAGACGCCGCCGGCCTCGTGCCAGTCGGCAACGCGGAAGATCGAAAAGAACGCCGCTGCAAGTTTGCGGGCTACATGGCGATCGGCTAGGAGGAGGGCGCCAAGACGCTTGTCGAGGAAGCTATCGATGACGCGACGGCCGCGCTGGTTGGGCTCGAACAGCGCGACATCGCAGAGCATGGCGAAGGTCGAATCGTCGTCGAGTTGTTCCGGATCGATCAGGTCGAGGTGCTTGGCGGCCCGATCGAGATCCGGCTTCTTGCACTGCTTCACGGCTTCGGCGAGCACAGCCTGGATCGAGGCGCGGATCGGGCGGTAGCATGCGAGGATCTCTTCGCGGCTTGGCGTTGTTCCCTCGATCAAGTTTGGCCTCCGGATCCGAGGGGGGGAGGTCCTGGCATGAGCGGCGTCCGAGATAGGCTGCGCGGCAAGTGGCGCATCACCGCGACCGGCACATGGGACAAAGACTATCTAAATCTCGTTGAACCCGCCTTCATCGCCTTCGAACAACCGGGTGTCGGGAGCGAGTTTTGCACCGGGGCCGTTGTCGCATCCCTGAGTTGCGCCTACATCCAGACCGATGTCGGCTTTGAATTCCACGGCTCTGATGACGGTACAGAGGTCTGGGGCAAAGGCTGGGCCGAGGTGGACGGGCTGGAGGCGATCCACGGCGAGATCGCGTTTCACGATGGCGACAAGACGGCGTTCAAGGCGCGACGCTGGTCGCCTTCTTCGTGAGGCCGCAACCCGCATCTGCCGGCACTGAAGTAGCCCACAGCGAAGGTAGGCCAGAGCATCCCTTCGATTCAGCTCTCTGCGGGCTTACAGATTGGCCGCAACGCATGTCCCGTCGAGACGATCGGACCACGGAACGACGAAGCACGCGAAGGAAGGGGAGGGGGTCGCAGATGCAAGGCCCTGTGCTCGTGACCACACATGCGATGACGCTCAAAGGGCCCAACCCGATTCCATCATACGCTGCGCCAAGCAGGCAGACCGAATGCGAGCGCCGCGCAGGCCAGCCCGATGTAGCCCGGCGCGCCATTGTCTTTCCAGATGCGGATCTGGTTAGGCCCGCATTGTAACTGACGGGCGCATTCGAGGCCCGACCATCCGCGGGTGTCCTTCATGAACCGAGCCCAGGCTGTGAAATCGTCTGCTGTCATCACGGATCAGGGGCATACAGGAGGAAATATCCAACCGAACCGTTGATGCCGTGCATAGATGGCGGTTTGTGGACCGGCGAACCGGCGAGCAGCCTTCTGGCTTCGACGTACACCTCGCTAACCGCCACCAAGTTCGCCGCGCGGGTGGCCAATAGACGGGCCGGAGGCTGCTAGAGGCATCCAACTCTCGTTCGGCGGCGCGGTAGGCGACAGGGCAGGGGGCTTCACTTGACCCTCCCCTACCCTGCGCATAGGCTGGTGGCATAGGCCGAGGAGGTTTCCATGGATGGCAAGACAGCGAGCCTGTTCCGGAATGGGCGCAACCAGGCGCTGCGCATCCCCCGAGAGTATGAGCTTCCCGGCTCCAGCGTGCGCATCCGCAGACTGCCGAATGGCAATCTCGAAATCGAGCCCGTGACTGAGACCGGGCTGCTGGCGGCCTTCAAGAACGAGCAACCCCTTCCGCCGCAGGATTGCATGGACCCCGTCCACGAGCTTCCTATCGAGGCGGTGGACTTATGAGTGAGCGGTTCCTGCTCGACACCAACATCATCTCCGAGATCGTGAAGCAGGGCAGGTACAGCGTCGTTCTAGGTGTGATCACCCAGGTCGGCGAGGACAGGATCTGCACCAGTGCCATCGTCGCTAGCGAGTTGCGCTTCGGCGTCGAGCGGAAGGGCTCCCAGGCACTGCGGGAGAAAGTCGAGCGCGCACTGCGCAATATCGAGATCCTGCCTTATAACGCCGTCTGCTCGCAGAGTTACGGCATCATCCGTGCGGCGTTGGAACGTGAGGGCAGGGGGATCGGGCCCAACGACCTGCTGATCGCCGCTCAAGCGCATTCCCTGGGTATGATCCTAGTGAGCGACAATGTCCGTGAGTTCGCGCGCGTCGACGGGCTGCGGGTAGTCAATTGGCTCGATTTATCCTAGGCTCCGAACGTTGCGCAGTAGATCCCCCTGCTCCGATAGATCCGGGTCCAGTGATGGTTAATGGATCCGAGGCAACATAGCGGATCCTATGCGTCAAGTTCCATAAGATATCTTATGCGAACTCGCGTTCCACGTTCTCTGAACCACTATATTTTCATTAAGTCGACAGAATTGCTTTGGAACATTCGCTTGGCATGCTGCGCTAACGGCTTTCAGTACGCTGGCCTCGACGGACGAGCCTTGAAGCCCCTCCCCTGTTTCGGAAGGACGATCCTGCGTGAAGATAAAAAGTCATCTTACGCAAATACATATTATGTAGAATTTGAACGACAGGATTGTGCGCATGTTGATATTTACCGGCGCAAGGCTCGATCCCTACCTAGTATCATCGCTGATTGCGTCGCAAAACGTAGTCTACCTTCCCAGTTGTGCGCTTGAATTTTTCGGTTTGTGTCTTGTCTTACTAGGCTCACGGCGTCGACGCTTTCTCGTATCTGTGGCGCAGCGTTTGAGATGAGCGTTTCGGGCTTGCGCCTGATGCGGACGTCGCCAGAGCGGCCGCGCGAGACTTGCGCAGGTCGAACGCGCCACTGCGCCAGCCGCGCGGCGCCATGGAGGCCGGCATCCTGCGCAGCACCTGCGGGACGCCATCGCGCTGGTCTCAGGCCGGACTCGCCCAGTCTACTACTTCCCCGACAGACCGCCGGATAACGCGGTTCTGCAGAACGCGATTGGGGCGTTGGCCAGCTCGGCCTTCGCCACGGAGGCGATCGTCCTCGCCGCGGCGGATGCCTCGGATCGCGTCGATGCCGTCAGGGCCGCCGGGAACGACGAAAGCGATCTGGCCGAGGGCGCCTCTCTCGCGGCGGCGCATGCGAGAGTCAGGGTCGACGATCTCGCGCTGCACGCCGGTTCGCGACTCTTCGACGGCGGCGGCGCCTCGGCGAACCAGCGGACTCAGAGCGCCTCACAGAGCTCGTGTCCCGGGCGGTGGTGTATCTCGCGCGGGGCGGTCATCGGCGGTTGCCCGGCAGGGTCGGGTCACGAGCACCAACCTCGGACCCGAGAGACCCCCGATGACTGACGAAATGATAGCCCTGCGCGGGCTGAGCGAGTTGGAGGTCGGCGGCCTGACCGGCGCGGCCCACAGCCGGCCGCGCCCGGTCCGTGGGAACGGCTCCGGCCAAGCGTCGCGGCTCCGCCCGTGCCGTGCGGCGTCGCCGACACATCGGCACGCCGACCGGTAAGCGGCGGCACTGTCGTCGGTCTGCGGGCAGAAAAAAGGCCGTCCTCGCGGAACGGCCCGAAGTCTTGGGAGGAAACGCCCTCGAGGAGGGCTGCGAGATCGCGACGCCATCGCGACCTCGCACACGTGATCTGGGCACCGGGCGAGCCCTGGACAACCGTCCGCGGGCCGGATCGCGCGTCGCATCGGCGCCGTTCGGCCCGCCGGGTGCGCTTCCGCACCAGGCCCCGTCAGGCCACCGGTCGTGCCGGCCCGGATGCCGGATCGGGACCCGGGTTACGGTGGGATCAGCTTGCCATCCCAGGCCAGGGTGTGGCCGGAATGTTCAGCCCGCAGCCCGGACACCACTTGCAGCAGGCGAGCCGCGGACTCGGCCGGCGCGAAGACGCCGGGTGTGTCGGCATCCGGGCGGAACGGTCGGGACAGGGCCGTCCGCACGGTCCCGGGATGGAGGCCGACGACGATCAGCCCCGGATGGGTGCGCGCCGTCTCGACGGCGAGCGTCCGGAGGATCTGGTTCAGCGCCGCCTTCGAGGCTCTGTAGGCGTACCATCCGCCCAGACGATTGTCGCCGATCGATCCAACGCGGGCCGAGAGCGCGGCGAAGACGCCGTGCCCGGCGCGCGGCATCAAGGGGATGAAGTGCTTGGCCACGAGGGCGGGCCCGATGGTGTTGACGGCAAACACCGCGTTCATCGCGGCCGGATCGAGCGCGCGGATCGCCTTCTCCGGCGCGATGCCCGACCCGTGCAGCAGCCCGCTGGCGACCAGGACCAGCCCGACCGATCCCGCCGCGCCGACCGCCCCGGCGGCCGCCGCGATCGAAGCCTCGTCCGTGATGTCGACGGTCAGGGACTGCACAGCTTCGGGCTGGGACGCCGGCGCGCGCGAGAGCGCGACGATGCGTGTGTAGGTCCCGGCCTCCGCCAGGGCCGCGACGAGCGCCTGACCGATGCCGCCCGAGGCTCCGAAGACGACTGCACTGCTCATTCGACACACCGCGAGCGGGGTGGCTCCCCGGACGTCCCACTCAACGGATCCCGGCCGCCGCCCGCAAGATCCGCGAACGCTCACCCGGCGGTTATGCCGCGCTCGGGAGAAGGGCCTGAGGGCGGCCCGGCAGGGTCTCACGCCGTCGGGCTGGCACACGATCGTGACCACCCGGATCGGTCTCGTGCCCTGACCGGGCCGTTCCGCTGCCGCATTCGGGCGCGTTGATGCACCCGCACCACGACCGCCCCGCCGAACGGCATCCCACGTCCGGCGGATACATCGCCTCCGATGGGATTCCGCGATGCGCCTGCACTCCGCCCTCCGCCGCCTCCTCGCCGCGCTGATCCTCGCCGCGGCGTGGCTCGCCAACCCCGCCCGGGCCGCGGAGACGCGCATCGCGCTGGTCGTCGGCAACGGGGCCTATCAAGCCGGCCCGCTCGCCACGGCCGCCAACGATGCCGGGCTCGTCGCCCAGACCCTGCAGGCGGCGGGCTTCGACGTCATCGGCGCCCGCGACCTCGACGAGGATGCCCTGCGCAAATCGCTGCGCGACTTCGTCGACAAGGCCGCGGCCGCCGGGCCCGACGCCGTCGCCTTCGTCTATCTCGCCGGTTACGGCCTGCAACTCGAGGGTGAGAACTACTTCGCGCCGGTCGACCTGCGCGTGGCGAGCGCCGCCGATGTCGCCCTGCGCGCGCTGCGGATCTCCGACTACACCCGGAGTCTCGCGGCCCTGCCGCTGAAGGCGCGGTTCTTCGTGCTCGACGGGGCGCGGCGCGCGCCGTTCACCGTGCCGGACAAGCCGCTGGCAGGCGGCCTCGCCCTCACGGAGGCCGAGCCGGGCAGCCTGATCGCCTTCAACGCAGCGCCGGGGACCGTCGGGCCGGTCGAGAAGGGACCCTACGGCGCCTACGCCCAGGCCCTGGTCGAGATGATCCGCGAGGGCGGCCTCCAGCCGGGCCCGCTGTTCGACCGCGTGCGCCTGCGCGTCGACGCGGTCACGAGGGGCGCCGAGGTGCCGTGGGATGCCGACCGCGCGGGCTCGACCTTCGTCTTCTTCGACCGTGCCGCCGACGCCCCTCCCCTCGGTCGGGAGCGGGTCGCCGCGCTCCGCGAGCGGCCGCTGCGCGACCTCGGCGCTCAGGACGCCTACGCCGTCTGCCTGGAGCGCGACGACCTCGCCCGCTACCAGGAATTCGTGGCCGACTACCCCTCGGACCTCCTAACCCGGCGCGTGCGCGCCCTCATCGCCGCCCGGCGCGAGGCGCTGGTCTGGCGGCTCACGTGGCTCATCGGCACGCCGGACGCCTACTGGTCCTATCTCGCCCGGTATCCGCGCGGACCGCACGCCTGGGACGCGCGCCGCCGCCTCGCCTCGCTCGCTGCCGCGCTGGAACCGCCGCCGCGCTACGTGACGCTCGCCTACGACGTGGCCCCTCCCCCGCCGGACGAGGTCGTGTACGTCGATCGGCCGGTGCTGTTCCTCGACGACCCGGTCTTCGCGCTTCCGCCGCCGCCCCCGCCGGCCCTCGTGTTCCTCCCGCCGCCGCCGGCCTATCTCGTCGCGCTGGCGCCCCCGCCGCCCGTGTACGGGCACTACGTCCTGCCGGCCCCGCCGGTCGTACCGGTGCCGGCCTACGTGTCCGCGCCGGCCTACGTGGCGCCGCCGCCGAACAACGTGCTCTTCCAGAACATCCACAACACGACCGTCATCGAGCAGATCAACCGGCAGAATACGGCGATCCAGGCCCCCGCCGCGGCCGCGGGCGGCGCCGGCGCGCTCGCCGGGGCCGCCCTGGGCGCGGCGGCCGC
>NZ_JBKFAV010000065.1:0-17428 GCF_053345825.1 Methylobacterium sp. C33D | reverse complement strand
TGCGCAACCGCGACCTGGTCTACGTGTCGAACGCGCCCTTCACCGAGGTCCAGAAGGTCCTCACCGCCTTCAACGGCGTCACCGGACCGGTCGCCTCCGCCGCGACCGCCTACGCCTACGCGAAGTAGGCGCCGGGTCGTCGACAGGACCGCCGCGGAAAAAAATCGCGTTTCGCCGCGTCCTCGCGTATGGGCACTGGGTGCGGGGCGGGATCGAGGCTACGGAGCCGCATCCGCCGTCGCGCCGACGTGTCGCGCAAGGATGCCCAGAAGAGCCCGATGAAGATCGGACGTTTCGTCCCCGCCCACGGGCCGCTCCGGCCCGCGCTGATCGCCCTGAGCCTGTGTCTCGCGCTCCTGCCGGCCACCCAAGCGGTGGCCGACGTGGTGGTCGGCGTCGCGGTTCCGCGGTCTGGTCCCTACGTGGCGGTCGGCGAGCAGGTCCTGCGCGGCGTCGAGGCCGCCGCCCGGGACGCCAACGCCATGGGCGGCCTCGACGGCCAGCCCGTCACCCTCGACGTGCAGGACGACGCCTGCGACTCGAACACCGCGATGGCGGTGGCCAACCACTTCGTCCGGTCGAACGTCCGCCTCGTCGTCGGCCATGTCTGCTCCAACGCCTCCATCGCCGCTTCCGACATCTACGCCCAGAACGGGGTGGTGATGATCACCGCCGCCTCGGTGGCGGCGCGGCTCACCGACCGGGGGCTCCCGAACATCTTCCGCGTCTGCGGCCGCGACGACGATCAGGCGCGCCTGTCCGCCGCCGTGCTGGCCGAGCGGTTCCGCGACCGGAAGATCGCGCTGATCCAGGACCAGACGCCGGCGGCCCGCAGCCT
This sequence comes from Methylobacterium sp. C33D, assembly GCF_053345825.1. Taxonomy (NCBI): domain Bacteria; kingdom Pseudomonadati; phylum Pseudomonadota; class Alphaproteobacteria; order Hyphomicrobiales; family Methylobacteriaceae; genus Methylobacterium; species Methylobacterium sp. C33D. The sequence continues at coordinate 16,590 of NZ_JBKFAV010000065.1, read as the reverse complement.
CGCGGCCGCCACCAAGGACAACCTCAACCGCATCGGCGTGAACGAGGCGCTGTTCCTGTCGTTCTCGCCGAGCGACGCCGACGACGCCGCCCTGGCCGACCGGCTCAAGGGCGCCGGGATCGAGGTCGTCTACTACGGCGGCGACGCTGCCGAGATGGGCCGTCTCGTCAAGATCGCGGCGGACCGGGGCTTCCGGCCGCAATGGTTCGGCACCTCGGCCATCGCCACGCCGGATTTCGCCAAGATCGCCGGATCGGCCAGCAACGGCGTGCTGATGACCTTCTACCTCGACCCGAGCCGGCAGCCCGCCGCCGCGACCGTCGTGAAGGCCTTCAAGGCCGAGGGCGTCGATCCCACCGGCTCGACGATCTACGGGTACGCGGCCATGCAGGCGCTGGTGGCGGCCGGCAACTTCGCCCACTCCACCGAGCCGAAGCCCATCGCGCAGGCGCTGCACACCGAGCGCTTCGATCTCGTGCTCGGCACCGTCGGCTTCGACGCCAAGGGCGACGTCACAGCGCAGGGCTACGTGCTCTACGTGTGGAAGGACGGGAGCTTCACGCCGGCCGGGAAGTGAGGGGCGGACCCCTCCCAGGCGCCCTCACAAGGTCTCTGCGGCCTCGACCTCCGCGCCGCGGCCGAGCCCCCGCAGCAGCTCGGCGAGATGCGGGCGGACCCGCAGCTGCAGGGCGTGCAGCCGCCGCACCGCCGCGCTGAGTTCCCCGTCCCGCCCCAGCATCGCGTCGGCGAAGCCGATCATGCGCGCGTTCGGCCAGGCCGGCTCGCGCAGGGCGTGCAGGCGCTCCACCAGGCCGGCGGCGGGCGCGTCCGGCTCGGCCTGCGCGAACAGGGTCAGCAGCGCCGCGGTGGAGCGCGACAGGCCGTAATGGCAGTGGACGAGGAGATGGCCGGCGCCGTCGAGCGCCCGCCCGAACTCCAGGATCGCCGCGACGTGCTCCGGTTCGGGCGGGACGAGGCCCTCGCCGGGGCCGAGGCAGTCGTGGAACCGGAGGGTCGTCCGGGCGTGGGCGCCGTAGGCGGTGAAGGCCGCGGGCTCCGGCGTTCCGGGATCGAGCAGCGACAGGACGTGGCTCACGCCGCGCGCGCCGTGGCCGGCCAGCTCCTCCAGGCCGCAGACGGTGTGCAGGGTGACGGCGGGCTGGGTGTGCATCCCGGGCGCCTAGCACGGGCGCGCGCCGGTTTCGAGGCGCGACGGAACTGCTCCGCCCGCCCGCGGCTTTCGAGAACCGGCACGCACGTGCTACCTGCGACCCCCGATCCGGCCCGGCCGGGCCGGACCTGCTCGGACGAGATGCCGTTGGACGAACCTCACCTCGCGCGATCCCCCGCGGCCGGGACGCGGCGCCGCAGCGTGCTGACCGCCGGCCTCGGCGCGGCCGCGGCGCTCACCGGGCCGCTCGCCGCGCCGGCCCGGGCCGAGTCCGCCCCGGAGCTGCGCTGGCGCCTGTCCTCCGCCTACGCCAAGACGCTCGACATCCTGTACGGCGCGCCCGAGGCGCTCAGCCGGATCGTCGCCGAGGCCACCGACGGGCGCTTCCAGATCCAGGTCCAGGGGCCCGGCGAGCCGGTCCCGGCCGAGGGTCTCCTCGACGCCGTGGCCGCCGGCACCGTCGAGATGGGCCACGGGCCGGCGACCCTCGGCATGGCCAAGGACCCGACCTTCGCGCTGGCGACCGCGGTGCCCTTCGGCCTCAACGCCCGGGGCGCCGCCGCGTGGTGGCAGGCGGGCGGCGCCGCCGAACTGTTCGCCGAGGTCTTCGCCAAGGCCGGGCTGGTCTGCCTGCCGGGCGGCAACACCGGTGCCCAGATGGGCGGCTGGTTCCGCCGCGAGATCAAGAGCCTGTCCGACCTGCAGGGGCTGAAGTTCCGGATCGGCGGCATGGGCGGCCAGGTGCTCGCCAAGTTCGGCGTCCAGCCGCAGGCGGTGCCGGGCCCCGAGATCTACGCGGCCCTGGAGAGCAAGAAGCTCGACGCCGCCGAGTGGATCGGCCCCTACGACGACGAGCGGCTCGGCCTGCAGAAGGTCGCGCCGATCTACCACTATCCCGGCTTCTGGGAGGGCGGCGCCATGCTGCACTTCTGGTTCAACGCCGAGAAGTGGAAGGCGCTGCCGAAATCCTACCAGGGGATCCTCAGGGCCGCGGCCGCAGAGGTCGGCGCCGACGTCCAGGCCAAGTACGACGCCCGCAACCCGCAGGCCCTGCGCCGGCTGGTGGCCGGGGGCGCGCAGCTGCGGCCGTTCCCCCAGGACGTCATGGAGGCCGCCCTCAAGAACGCCAACGACGTCTACGCCGAGATGGCCGCCAAGAACGCCGATTTCCGCCGCGTCTACGAGGCGATGCGGACCTTCCGGAACGAGGAGTACCTCTGGTTCCAGGTGGCGGAGTACACCTACGACAACTTCATGATCCGCGCCCGGGCGCGGGGCTGAGGCGCGCGCCGCCGCGGGAGGCCGGCGCGGTGCCGGAAGGCGCGGCAAAGATGGGGACGTCGGGGCCGCGCCCGATTGCAACGCGGTCGGGAACGGCTCTAGCGTCCGGCACGGCATCGGCGAGGGGAGGGCTGCATGTTCGGGACGCTGCGGGTCGGATTGGCGCTGCTCGGGGCGGCGCTGCCCCTCCACGCCCTCGCACAATCAGCCGCCAACCTGTCGGCCCTGCGCGGGCTCGTCCCGGTGGCCCGGCTGCAGACCACGCCCGACGGCAAGGCGGCGCTCGACGCGAACCTGCGGGTCACCGGCGATATCCAGACCGGCGCGCTGACGCAGCCGACGCTCCTGCCGTTCCCCGAGCAGCAGCAGCTCGCCCTGCGGGACTGCTTCATCACCGACGGCAACGCCGCCAACCTCGCCGACGGCCTCGGCACCGCGCTTGCCCAGGCGTACCACGCCAAGGCGACCTACAGCGACTACAAGACCTTCACCAGCATCGCGCCGGCGGTCGCCAACCTGATCGGCTACACCAACAACGTGACCAAGTCGGATTCGAATTCCGGCAAGTACTTCTTCGCCAACGCCACCACGAACGGCAAGCACCCGGTCTCGGAAGAGGCCGCCGCGATCCTGTCGAACGGCGCCGTCACCGACGTGTTCGGCAAGGCCTATGACCGGCCTGCCGGCAGCCCCGGCGCCGACCGCTACGGCAATTCGCGGCCGTTCCAGACGCTGCCGCGCCTCCTCTCCTACCGCGGCAAGGACTATTTCGGCGACGCGTCCGACAGCCTCGACTGGCTGCGCGGCCCCTCGCAGGACCTCGTGAACAGCCCGTCCTACCCGAGCGGTCACACCACTTACGGCTACACCGAGTCCATGGTGCTCGCGCTGCTCGTGCCCGAGCGCTACCAGCAGATGGTCGCCCGCGCCGCCGAGTACGGCAACGACCGGATCATCGTCGGCGCCCACTACGCCATGGACGTTCTGGGCGGCCGCGCGACCTCGCTGCACGCCCTCGCGCACCTGCTCGCCAACGATCCGGCCTATGTCGGCCAGATCCGGAAGAATCCGGCCGTCCTCGACAAGGCGTCGGCCGAGGCCGACAGGACGGTCGGCGTGACGGATTACCGCGCGCTCCTGACGGAGGCGCGCGCGGCGATGGCCGAGGCGCTGAAGGCCGGCTGCGGCGACACGGTGGCGGCCTGCGCGGCGAAGGATAGCGGCCGGTTCAAGGACGCGGCCGCCAACGCGGCCTTCTACGCGGCAACCCAGACCTACGGCCTGCCGGTGGTGCACCCGGACACCGCCGGCCGGCGGGAGGACGTGGGCAAGATCGCGCCGGAGGCCGGCCACCTGCTGACCGCGGCCTTCCCGGCGCTGACGCTCGACGAGGCCAACGCGATCCTCACCGAGACGCAGGGACCGGGCGGCGGCTTCCTCGACGACGGTTCGGAATTCGGCGTCTACGCGCGCCTCGACCTCTACACGGCCGGCGGCAAGGCCGCCGCGCTGGCGGCCAGCCGCGCGGGAGCCGGCGCGACGCGCTGACGCGCCCTGAGCGCCTGGCCCGGTCGGGCAGCGCGCTGACCCTCACCGCTCCGGTGGACGGGCCGGACCGGGGCTCGCGCCTGCTCCGGACAGAAAAAAGGCCACTCCCGAAGGAGCGGCCCGAAGTCTAGGGAGGAAACGCCCAAGAAGGGCTGCGAGAGGGCGACGCCATCGCCGTCCCGCGCTGCACAATCTGCGCTCCCGGTCGGAAAATTCAAGAGCATCAGGACAGCAGGGCTGTCCTTTCGTGCGTCCGCGCACGCATCCTCGCGGGCCTGTGTTGAAAATGTCGCAGACTGTCGGGCGCGATCGAAATCTGCATTGCCCCGGCAGGGCACGATTGATCGCCCTGCAAGTCCCTGATGAGGCGGGGTTTCGGTGCAACGAGCCGGTGTTCGGCCGGGCGTCTCGACTGCGGCTTTTCATCCGCCCCGTCGGGACGGACGAACTTCCCGCCCGCTCTACCTTCTCCGGCCAAGGTTCCGGCGCGGCGCGCCAAGCAAGGGGCAGGTGAGCATGGCGATCCAGGGCGAGCGGATCCGGATCCTCAACGACGTCGAGCCGCGCGGAGACGGCGCCTACGTGCTGTATCTGCTGCAGCAGGCCAACCGTGCGACGTTCAACCCGGCCCTCGAACTCGCCATCGAGGAGGCGAACCGCCTCGACCTGCCGGTCGTCGCCTGCTTCGGCCTGCTCGACGGCGCCAGCGGCTTTCCCGAGGCCAACGCCCGGCACTACGCCTTCCTGCTCCAGGGTCTCGCGGACGCGAAGGCGGGGCTGGAGAAGCGCGGGATCGGCTTCGTCATGCGCAAGTGCTCGCCCGCCGAGATCGCCATCGCCCTCGCCGAGGACGCCGCGCTCCTCGTGCTCGACCGCGGCTACCTCGCGATCCAGAAGCGCTGGTACCGGGAGATCGCCGGGGCGGTGAAGACGCGGGTCGTCCAGGTTGAGGGCGACGTGGTCGTGCCGGTCGAGACGGCCTCGCCGAAGCACGAGTACGCCGCCCGGACGCTGCGGCCGAAGCTGAACCGGCTGTGGGACCCGTTCCTGGCGGCGCTCAAGCCCCGCAGGGTGAAGCGCGCGGCCGATCGCCTGACGCTGAAGAGCGCGATCGACGTCTCCGACCCGGAGGCGGTGCTCGCCGGGATGACCCTCGACCGGGAGGTCGGCCCGGTGAAGCGCTTCACCGGGGGCGAGACGCAGGCCCGCAAGCGCCTGAGGGCGTTCCTGAAGGACGGGTTCCCGGGCTACGGCGCGGGGCGCAACATGCCGGAGGCGGCCGCCGCCTCCCACATGAGCCCGTACCTGCATTTCGGGCAGATCTCGCCCGTGGAGATCGCCCTGGCGGTCCGGGAGGCCGAGCGCGGCGACGCCGACGACCGCGGCGCCTACCTGGAGGAGCTGATCGTCCGGCGCGAGCTCGCGATGAACCACGTCTACTACACGGAGGGCTACGACGAGTACGACCGGGCGGTGCCGGACTGGGCGCGCAAGACCCTTGCGGAGCACGCGAAGGACGAGCGCCCCCACGCCTACTCGGAGGCGCAGCTCGCCGCCGGCGAGACGCACGACCGCTACTGGAACGCCGCGATGCGCGAGATGCGCGAGACCGGCTACATGCACAACCAGTTGCGGATGTACTGGGGCAAGAAGATCCTCGAATGGTCGCCGTCGCCCGAGGCGGGCTTCGCCCGGACGCTCCGCCTGAACAACCGCTACTTCCTCGACGGGCGCGACCCGAATTCCTTCACCAACGTCGCCTGGGTGTACGGCCTGCACGACCGGCCCTGGCAGAAGCGCAAGATCTTCGGCACGGTCCGCTATCAGAGCGAGAACTCGCTCAAGAAGTTCGACGCCAAGGCCTATGTGCGGGCGGTCGAGAGGCTCTGCGCCGCCGAGGGCTGAGACGGGACCGCCCCGCCGGCGCGCGGCCGCTCCGATATCCTCGCAATCGTCACGCGATGAGCGGACCGGGCGGCAGCGTAGTGCGACGCTTGTCTCCGCGGGAGCGCAGTCGTTCCGCGCGCACAGGTTTGTGAAGAAACGCTTCCCGGGCCTCGGATGTTTCGAGCGCACTTCCGGCTCACCGCGAGAGGCCGGACAATATCCGGCGACGACTCGGTCGAACCGGGGCCGGATCGCCACTGTGCTCGCGACGAAAGGAGGACGACGATGCGGATGAAGCTGGCAGGCGCGGCACTCCTCGCGCTCGGAACCCTGGCCGCCACGGCCGGTACGGCGGAGGCCGCGCAGGGCTGCGGCCCGGGCTTCCATCGGGGCTGGTCCGGTTGGTGCAAGCCGAACTGGCGCCCCTACGCGTACCGCCCGGTCTACTACGCCCGGCCGGTGGTCTACGGCTGGCACCGCCCCTGGGGCTGGCACCATCGCTGGGGCTGGCGTCACGCGGGCTGGCACCGCCCCTGGGGCTGGCATCACCACGGCGGCTGGCGCCGGGCCGCCTGGCACTACGGATGGTGATCGGGTGAGCCGGCGGGGCCGGCGCGCGGGTGCCGGCCCCGCCCATCCCGCGAAAGGGGGGCTTTCCTTGACCGTTGCGCTATAGCGTCCGCTCAGACTGCGCGGACGAGGTGCTTATTCATGGTCGAGAAGCGGGACGACGTGCGGGAAACGACGGATGCCCCGCCCCCGCAACGGTCGCGCTACCGCCGCTCGATCATGCGCCTGCGGTCGGCCTCGATGGAGGCCTATCCGCTCTGGCGCGGGCGGCTGCTCTTTCTCGTGGGCGGCATCGGCGTGGGCCTCGCCGCCGTGCTGATGGCCAAGGGTGCCGACCTCGCGCAGGATGGGTTCCGCCGGCTCACGGCGCCGTCGCCGCTGATCGCCCTGGTGCTGACGCCCGCGGGCTTCGCCCTCGCGGCGCTCCTGGCCCTCACGGTCTTCCCGAACTCGCAGGGGTCCGGCATCCCGCAGGTGATCGCCGCCCGCCACGCGCGGGATACCGGCTTCCGCTACTCGCTGATCTCGCCGCGCGTGGCCTTCGGCAAGGTGCTGGTCCTGTTCCTGGGCCTGTTCTGCGGCGCCTCGGCGGGCCGCGAGGGTCCGACCGTGCAGGTCGGCGCCGCGATCATGGCCGCCTTCGGCCGCCTGACCCCGGAGCGCCTGCCCGGGCTCCTCCTGGCGGGCGGCGCCGCCGGCGTCGCGGCGGCGTTCAACACGCCGCTCGCCGGCATCGTGTTCGGCATCGAGGAGCTGGGACGCGCCTACGAGGCGCGCTCCTCCGGCCTGATCGTGGCCGGGATCGTGGCCGCGGGCCTGACCTCGCTCGGGCTCCTCGGCAACTATACCTATTTCGGCACGACCGACGCCGCCTTGCCGCTGGCGGCCGGCTGGGTGGTCCCGCTCGTCGCCGTGGTCGGCGGTCTCGCGGGCGGTCTCTTCAGCCGCCTCGTGATCCTGTTCGCCCGCGGCCTGCCCGGCGCGGCCGGGCGGATGATCCGGAAGCGGCCCGTGATCTTCGCGGCGGCCTGCGGGCTGTGCGTCGCCCTGTGCGGCCTCGCCTCCGGGGGCGCGGCCTACGGGACCGGCTACGAGGAGGCCAAGGCCATCCTCCACGGCGACGCGGCGGCGGGATGGACCTACGCGCCCCTGAAATTCGCCGCCACCGTGCTGAGCTCGATCAGCGGCATCCCGGGGGGCCTGTTCGCGCCGTCCCTGGCGGTCGGGGCCGGCCTCGGCGGCACGGTCCACGGCCTCCTGCCGGACATGCCCGTGGGCGCCGTCGTGCTGATCGGGATGGTGGCCTACCTGACGGGCGTGCTGCAGGCGCCGATCACCAGCTTCGTCATCGTCACCGAGATGACCCAGAACCACGCGATGGTCATCCCCCTGATGGTCGCGGCGCTCCTGGCCGACGCGGCCTCGAAGGCGATCTGCCGGGGCGGCCTCTACCACACCCTGGCGGAGATCATGCTGGAACGTGCCGACGTGCCGGCACAGCCGGTGGCGAAGACCGGCTGAGTCCGGCACGACCGGCGCGTCCGCACGCGGGTAAGAATAAAAGCGGCCCGGCCCGTGCTGTGCGGAACGGTCTCGCTTGGCGTCGGTTGAGGCAGCAGCATCAAGGCCCCGCGCCGGGGCGCAGCCGGAGTGACGCCATGACCCTTCTGAAATGGGCCCTCATCTGCTTCGTGATCTCGCTGATCGCCGGCGGTCTCGGCTTCACCGGCATCGCCTCCGGCGCCGGCTCGCTGGCCCGCATCCTGTTCGGCCTGTTCCTGCTCATCGCCATCGTGATCGTCGTCATCGCCTTCGCGGTCGGACAGGCGGTGTTCTGAGGCCGGCGGTGCGCGGCGCGGTCTGCCTCGTCACCGGAGCGACCGGCGGTATCGGCTACGAGACGGCTCTCGGCCTCGCGCGCCTCGGCGCGCGGGTCGCCATCGTCGGCCGGGACCCCGGGAAGCTGCAGGCCTGCGCCGACCGGATCCGCGCCGCGGTACCCGGCGCCGCCGTGGAGCCGCACCGCGCGGACCTGTCCGCGCAGGCCGAGATCCGCCGGCTCGCCGGGACCCTGCGAGCGGCCTACCCGCGCCTCGACGTGCTGGTGAACAATGCCGGCGCGATCTTCGACCGGCGCACGCTGACCGTCGACGGGATCGAGCGCACCTGGGCGCTCGACCATCTGGGCTACGTGCTCCTGACCCTGGAACTCCTCGACCCGCTGAAGGACGCGGCGGCGGCGGGCGGGAAGCCCCGGATCGTCAACGTCGCCTCGGCGGCCCATTACCGGGGGCATATCGACTTCGACGACGTCGAGGGCGCCCGGCGCTACCGGGCGATGGGCGCGTATGCCCAGGCCAAGCTCGCCAACGTGCTGTTCACGTACGCGCTCGCCCGGCGCCTGCGCGACAGCGGCATCACGGCGAACGCCGTCCATCCTGGGGTGGTCAATACCGGCTTCGCCAAGAACACCGGCGGCCTGCTCGGCGCGGCCTGGGCGCTGATGCGGCCGCTGCTGATCACGCCCGAGAAGGGCGCGCGGACCTCCCTCCACGTGGCCAGCGACCCGGGCCTGGACGGGGTCACCGGCCGATACTTCTCCCACGGTCGGCCGAAGGTCTCCTCGGCCGAGAGCCGCGACGAGGCCGTCCAGGAGCGGCTCTGGACGCTGAGCCTCCGGCAGGTGGGCCGGAGCGACCGAGGAGGCCGCTGACGGGGCGGCCCTTCCGGTGCGGCCCTCAGGCGGCCGCCCGGACCTTGTGGTCACCCTGCTGCTGGATCTCGATGAACACCCGGGTCACGTCGGGGCTGCGCGCCTTCAGCGCCCGGTCGAGGCGTGTCACGAGGCTCTCGACCTCGCCGGCGCTGAGATCGTCGGTCATGTCGATGCTGAGATTGACCAGGATGTCGGAGGGGCCGAGGTGCTGGGTCAGCACCTCGTTGACGTGGAGCACACCCGGCTCGGCGCGGGCCAACTCCGCGATCGCCGCGATGATCTCGGGATCGGCCGCCTCGCCGATCAGCAGACCGTGCGTCTCGACCATCAGGAACGCCGCCATGCCGATCAGCACGAGGCCGATGCCGACAGACGCCCAGCCGTCGAGGCTCGGCATCTCCAGGAGGTGGGACAGGGCCACGCCGGCGAGCGCGATCAGCAGGCCGATCAGGGCGGCGGTGTCCTCCGCGAGCACCGTGAACAGGGTCGGGTCCTTGCTGCGCCGGATCGCCCGCACGGCCGAGTGCTTGCCCTTCTCGGCCCAGAACTGGCGCATCGCCACGAAGAAGGACGTGCCCTCCGCCGCGATGGCGAAGCCCAGGATCGCGACGTTCACCCAGAGGCCGGGCAGCCGGTAGCCGAACAGCTCGGCGTCCACGTCCGGCTCGGGGTGACGAACCCGCTCGATCCCCTCGTAGACGGCGAACAGGCCGCCTCCGAGGAAGATCATCAGCGCCACCACGAAGGCGTAGAAGTAGATCTCGCGCCCGTAGCCGAACGGGTGGCGCGCGTCGGCCGGGCGCTCGGCCCGCTTCATGCCGACGAGGAGCAGCACCTGGTTCGCCGTGTCGACCACCGAGTGCACGCCCTCGGCGAGCATGGCGGTCGAGCCGGTCAGCGCCCCGCCCACGAACTTCGCGGCCGCGATGGCGAGGTTGGCGCCCGCCGCCGCGTAGATCGCTCCCGTGCTCTCGTGCGCCATCCGGAACTCCCTGCGCGGTCTGTGGAACGCCGGACCGTCGGATCCCGGCACGGCGCCGCCGCCGCGGTGCAAGCGTCGCGGCCGCCCGGTTGTTCCCGTGTGGACGCGGGCGGGTGCCCCGTGCAACCTGCGGCCGCTCAAGGAGTCCCGGAGGCAGCATGGCCGACGCCCGCTACGATCCCGACAACATCTTCGCCAAGATCCTGCGCGGCGACATCCCCTGCCACCGCGTCTACGAGGACGCGCACACCCTGGCGTTCATGGACGTCATGCCCCAGGGCGAGGGCCACACCCTGGTGATCCCGAAGGCGCCGGCCCGGGGCCTGCTCGACGCCGACCCGGGCTCGCTCGGCGCCCTGATGGCGAGCGTCCAGAAGGTCGCCCGCGCCGTGAAGGCCGCGTTCCGGGCCGAGGGTCTGACCGTGTTCCAGTTCAACGAGCCGGCCGGCGGCCAGACCGTCTTCCACCTGCACGTCCACGTCATCCCCCGGCGCGAGGGCGTGCCGCTGAAGCGCCACGAGGGCGGGATGGCCGACAACGGGGTCCTCGCCGAGCACGCCGCGCGCATCCGTGCGGCGCTCGAGGCCGAGGCCTGACGCTCAGGCCTGAGGATCAGGCCGCGCTCGCCGAATCGCTCGACTGGGCCATGCTGGCGAGCAGCCGGCGCAGGGCGGCGTTCTCGGTCTCGAGCTCGCTGATGCGCTTCAGCAGCAGGGTCACGGAGGCGTCCGTCGCGGCCGGATCGGGCGCGGTGCCGGCCCGGGCCGGCGCCTCGAAGGTCACGCCGATGCCGTCCTCCCGGCGCCAGCGCAGGGTGGCCCGGTAGGTCCGGTCCTTCTGCGGGATGTAGAGGTCGAACGCGTCAGGAAGCGTGGTGGCCTCGCTCATCACGAGGCGCGCGCCGGTGGGGGACATGTCGCGCACCAGGCAGTCGAGGCTCGACGACCCGTTGTTGAAGACGATGCGGCCCTTGAGGAAGACCCTCTGGCGCGCCTCTCTGCGATGCTCCGACATGCGGGCGGCTCCGGACAGCTGACGGTTCCGCGAAACCTGCACGCGAGCCCTTAAGGAATCTTGGTCGCGATCGCCGAGTCGAGGCCCGCTATAGGGCTCGATACCGGTAACGTGCTGCCGCGAAGGCTCCGGAAGAGCGAGTCCGCGTCCCGGGCCGGTCCGATTTACGCGCGACGACTTCGGTTCGTCGTCTCCGTGCTCGGAGCGGCGACCGGGCAGCGCCGCGCCGATCATCCCCACACCGTCCCGCTCGCCGTGACGGACGGGGCCCGCTCAGGCGAGGAAGCGCCGGTCGACGGTCTGGAACAGGTAGAAGCCGTTGAAGCGCACCGCGGTGTCGGCGGCCCGGCCGTCGAAGTCGAGGGGCTGCCGGCTGCCGTCGCCGAGCTTGCCGCCGAAGGTCCAGCGGCCCGCGCCGATGAAGGGCGGGACCGTGCTGGCTTCCGGCACCGCGCAGCAGAGGCCCTCCTCGCCCTTGAGCTGGAACAGGTTGTAGCTTCGCATCCGAAGTCCTCCGCCTGGCCGCCCTCGAAGCCAATTTTCCCAATACAAGATCTTGCATTGCGAAGAATCGGCTTGACCGTGCTCATAATGGCACAATCGGTCGAGTTTGTGACGGTCAAGTTTCAGGGACGTTTCGGTTCAACTCGTCGATCCAGATCCGCGCCGACCCGTCGGAGGGCGCGCGCCAGTCCCCCCGGGGCGACAGCGAGCCCCCCGCCGAGACCTTCGGCCCGTTCGGGAGCGCCGAGCGCTTGAACTGGCTGAAGCCGAAGTAGCGGCTCAGGAAGACGCCGAGCCAGCGGCGGATCTCCGGGAGGTCGTAGGCGACCCGCTTGGTCTCCGGGAAGTCCGGCGCCCAGGTGCCGCGCTCCCGGTCGCCCCAGGCGTGGAGCGCCAGGAAGGCGATCTTCGAGGGCCGGAACCCGTAGCGGAGCGTGTAGAACAGGTTGAAATCCTGCAGCGCGTAGGGGCCGATCGTGCCCTCCGTGCTCTGCGGGCTGTCGTCCTGATCCACCGGCACCAGCTCGGGGGAGATCTCGGTGTCGAGGACCGCCTGGAGGGTGCGGGCCTCGTCCGGGCCGACCTCGCCGTTGCCGATCACCCAGCGGATCAGGTGCTGGATCAGCGTCTTGGGCACGCCGGCATTGACCGCGTAGTGGCTCATCTGGTCGCCGACGCCGTAGGTGCACCAGCCGAGCGCCAGCTCCGAGAGGTCGCCGGTGCCGACCACGATGCCGCCGGCGTGGTTGGCCAGCCGGAACAGGTAGTCGGTGCGCAGGCCCGCCTGCACGTTCTCGAAGGTCACGTCGTAGACCGCCTCGCCCTTGGCGAAGGGGTGGTCCATGTCGGCGAGCATCTGCTTGGCGGCCGGGCGGATGTCGATCTCGGCCGCCGTGCAGCCCAGCGCCTTCATGAGGGCGTGGGCGTTGGTCTTGGTGGCGTTCGAGGTGGCGAAGCCCGGCAGCGTGTAGGCCAGGATGTCCGAGCGCGGGTAGCCCAGGCGGTCGAACGCCTTGGCGATCACGATCAGCGCGTGGGTCGAATCGAGGCCGCCCGAGACGCCGATGACGGCCTTGCGGGTGCCGGTGGCCTCCAGGCGCGTGGCGAGGCCGGCCACCTGGATGTTGTAGGCCTCGTAGCAATCCTGCGCGAGGCGCGGCGGGTCGGCCGGCACGAACGGGAACCGCTCGATCCGCCGGATCAGGCCGAGATCGGCCTCGGGCGGGCTGAGCCGGAACGGCACCCGGCGATAGGGCAGGGCGCGGCCGCGCGCGTCGTCGTCGAAGCTGCCCGCCTGCAGGCGCTCCTGGGCGATCAGGTCGAGGTCGATGTCGGCCAGCGTCGTCACCGGCCTCTCGGGGAAGCGCTCGCCCTCGGCCAGGCGCACGCCGAGCTCGTCGATGCTGGTCTGGCCGTCCCAGGACAGGTCGGTGGTCGATTCGCCCTGGCCGGCCGCCGCGTAGACGTACGCGCAGGCACCCCGCATCGAGGCCGCCCGGGACAGGAGCGCCCGCGACTCGGCGCGGCCGACGGTGATCGGGCTGCCCGAGAGGTTGGCCAGCACGGTGGCGCCGGCGAGCGCCGCGCGCATGCCGGGGGGCTCGGGCACCCACAGGTCCTCGCAGATCTCCACCCCGACCACGAGGCCCGGCAGGTCCTCGGCGGGGAACAGCAGGTCGGTGCCGAACGGCGCGTCCTGACCGGCGACCCGGACGGTCTCGCCGGCGATCCCGGCGCCGGAGGCGAAGTGGCGCTTCTCGTAGAACTCCCGGTAGTTCGGCAGGAAGGTCTTCGGGACGACGCCGAGCAGGCGGCCGCCCTGGATCGCGAGCGCGCAGTTGTAGACGCGGTGCCGCCAGCGCAGGGGCGCGCCGACGATCAGCAGCGGCCGGAGACGGGCCGAGTCGGCGATCACGCGGGCGGCCGCGACCTCGACCGCGTCGAGCAGGGTCTGCTGGAGCAGCAGGTCCTCGATCGCGTAGGCCGACAGGCCGAGCTCGGTGAAGACCGCCAGCACCGCGCCCGAATCGTGGCAGGTCCGGGCGAGGTCGAGGATGACCTCGGCGTTGCGCTCGGGTTCGGCCGGATGGCTCCGGCCGGTGCAGGCCGCGATTCGGGCGAAGCCGTGGCGATAGAGGGAGCGGAAGCGCGCCGGCGATTCGGAGGTGGCTGGAGGCACGGGCACCTGTCCGGGTGAGGGGTGACTGCGGTTCATATAGGCGATGCGGGCGGGCCGCGGCGCGGAGCCGGTCCGCGCGCGCCCGTTCTCGAGGTCATCCCGGGATACTGCACTGCGGCGTCTCTGGACGGAAACCGGATCGCGATTTCCCGTACATCGAGCCTTGTTCCTTCGAGATTCCGCTATCGAACGGGTCACCGGCGGCAGGGACGGCACGGCCGCGGCGCGGCCGCGGCGCCGTGCGGTGCGGCCGGGGGGCCGGACCGATCGCCCCGCATGGTTTCCGCACCGCGGCCGGCGGCAAGCCTCCATTAACGACGAATGGCCTAACTCAGGAACAGCCGCCGCGCGTCGGCGGATCCCTGTTTCGAGTATCGTCTGAGAACCCATGCGCGCATCGGGACGGCCTCCGTACTCCCACCGTGACCCCGCCCGCCCTGTCCGCGGCGGCGACCGCTCGGGCCTCTCCCTGGGAGCCCTGGCGCACCGGCTGATGGCGCTCCGCGCCAGCCTCACCCGCCGCCTCTCCGGCTCCCCCGCCGGCCTGCCCGCCCGCCCGTCCTACGGCGCCCCCGGGCGGCGGGCCGAGCCGAGCTGGCTGACGCCGCCAGGCGCGATGGTCGGCCGCGAGAGCACCGAGCGCCCCTCGCGCGCCGCGGCGCCCGAGCCGCACTGGCCGGCCCAGGTCTTCGACGACCGGGCGAGCCTCGACGTCCTGGACGCCCCGGTCTTCGAGAGCCGGATCGACCGCAGCGCTTCCTCGCCGGGCGTGCTGGTGCGCCAGCCGCGCCGCCCCGCCGCCATCGCCCCCGACTACGCGCCGGCCGCGGCTCCGGTCGCGGGGTACGCGTCCGGCCACACGTCCGGCCGCACGTCCGGCCCTCTCGCGACCGACCTGACCGACCCCGTCGCGACGCCGGTCGCCGCCCCCGCTCCGGCCGCGCCCTCGGCCGTCCGCTACACCCGCACCCCCGATTCGGTTCTGCAGGAGCGCCGCCAGCGCGCCCTGGAGGCCGAGCGCGTCGCCCTGGAGCGGGCCCGCGCCGAGGCCCAGGCGGCCGCCCTCGCCCTGGAGACCGAGCGGGCCGCCCGCGACGAGGCCGAGCGGGAGCGGGTCGAGCGCGCGCGGGTCGCCGCCGAGGAGGCCGGGCGCGCCATCGCCGTGCCGGCCCTGCCCGAATCCGCCGCGCCGGACGCGGAGCCGGTGCCCCTGTGGCGCCAGCCCTTCGTCGCGCCGCCGGGCGTCCGCTTCTTCCGCACGCCGGACCGCCGCCCGGTCCGGCCGGCCGTCGAGCTGGCCGCCTCCACGGCGGCGATCGCCCCGGTCGCGGCCGCGCCGGTCGCCGACGCGCCGGTCGAGACGGTCGCCGAGGCCGCGGCCCGCGACTGGTCGGACCTGCCGGACTGGTCCGAGGTCCAGCCCTGGTTCGACGGCGGCGACTGGTCGTCCGTCGATGCCTGGTCAGCGCTGGAGGCACAGCCCGCCGAGGCCGGGCCGACCCCGGCCGCCGTCGCGGCGCAGGCGGCGTCCGACGAGCGCTTCGTCTCCATGCCCCTGGACATCTCGCACCTGCGGTCGCTGCCGCCGCGGCCGGTCTACGTGCTCGACCGCCTCGTCCGGTTCGACCAGCCGCCGCGCCCCGCCGACGGGCAGGATAACGGGACCGAGGCCGGCCAGCGGATGGACGAGGCCGCCTCGATCCGGAGCGCCTTCCTGCCGCCCGTCGCGCCGCCGGCCGCGTCCGGCCTGTCGCTGGTCTTCGGCCCCGGCAGCGCCGCGGCCGAGCCTCCGGCCGCCCCCGCGTCCGAGGCGCCCCGCCGCGCGCCGGCTCTCAGCGCCATGGCGGCCCGGGCGGCGATCCGCGCGGCCGGCCAGCCGACCGCCGTCCCGCCGGCCCTGCCCGAAGCCGCTCCCGCCCCGGTCGTTGCCGCCCCGGTCTTTGCCGCGCCGGTCGCCGCGCGCGCCGAGGCCGAGCGCGTGGTGATCCCGATGACGCCGCGCCCGGTCCTGCTCCGCGGCAAGCTGGCGCCGCAGCCGGAGCCGGTCGAGGCGGAGATCGAGGCGGAGATCGGGGTCGAGGCCGAGCCGGTCGCCGCCGCCGTCGAGGCGGTCGAGGTCGCGGCCCTTCCGGCCCCCGCGCCGGCCTCGGTCCCCCTGGTGGCGCCGCGGGCACACCTGATCCCGGCCGGCCGCCACCTCGAGATCGCGCCGATCGAGAACGCCGACTACGAGCTGCCGTCCCTCGAACTGCTCGCCCTGCCGGCCCCCGGCGGCAGCGAGGAGGTCGACGCCGACGTGCTGGAGCAGAACGCCCTCAACCTGCAGCAGACGGTCCAGGATTTCGGCGTGCGCGGCGATATCCTGGCGGTGCGGCCGGGCCCGGTCGTCACCCTCTACGAGCTCGAGCCCGCGCCCGGCACCAAGTCCAGCCGCGTGATCGGCCTGTCGGACGACATCGCCCGGTCGATGTCGGCGGTCTCGGCCCGTGTCGCGGTCGTGCCCGGCCGGAACGTCATCGGCATCGAGCTGCCGAACGAGACCCGCGAGACCGTGTTCCTGCGCGAGCTCCTCTCGTCGGCCGACTTCGCCGAGAGCAAGCACAAGCTGGCGCTGTGCCTGGGCAAGAACATCGGCGGCGAGCCGATCATCGCCGACCTCGCGCGCATGCCGCACCTCCTGGTCGCCGGCACGACCGGCTCGGGCAAGTCGGTGGCGATCAACACCATGATCCTGTCGC
>NZ_JBKFAV010000064.1:0-19368 GCF_053345825.1 Methylobacterium sp. C33D | reverse complement strand
GCGGCGGGCGCCGTCTTCGCCGACGTGCCGAACCTGATCCTCACGCCGCACATCGCCGGGGTGACGCAGGAATCGAACGTGCGCGTCTCCGCCGTCACGGCCCGGGCCGTGCGCCGCCACCTCACGGGGGACTGAACCGGGAGGGTCCCCGCGGCCCGCGCGCCGAGGCCGCGGCCTCGCTCTCCGGAAACGGCGCGCGCCCGCGCGACCTGCGCACCGCGCGGGCGCCTTCGACGGGCTTGACCGGGAGGTTCAGCGCAGGGCGAGCACCTGGGCGGCGTGCGAGGCGACGGCCTGCACGGCCGGGAGATCGTAGGCGTAGACGCGGCCGGCCAGGATCGCCAGGGCGAGCGTCCAGAACACCGCGCCGCCGACGCGCCGCGCGGTGCGGTCGCCGGCCATGGCGGCCGGGCAGGCGCGGGCGACGCCGTCGGCGACGGGCTCGCCGAACGGATCGAAGGCCGGCGACTGGTTTTCGGAGACGCTGCGCATGATGGCGAATGTCGCGCTCGGCGTGCCCGTTCGCAATGGAGGCGTCTTTCGTATTTCGCTGCGAGTGGAGATGCTTGTTCTCCGTCCAGTCACAGCGACAGACAGGTTCTTCTCAGAGGGCCGGCTCGACGGCCGGGAGCGGCGAATCTTCTTCCCGCCCGGCATCCGCGCCCACCGGTCCCGGGCCGGCGGGCGTATGGTAGGCCATGCGCTCGCGGCGCCCCCGCAGGGGCTCGCGGCTGACCTCGCGCCACGCATCGGCCGGCGCCCCGGCGGCGCGCCGCGCGGCCTCGGAGACCAGGATCGGGACGCCGTGGAGCTTGGTCGCCTGCTCGAGGCGGGCGGCGACGTTGACGGCGTCGCCCAGCACGGTGAACTCGTAGCGCGCCTCCTCGCCGATGATCCCGCAGAACACCTCGCCGTAATGGACGCCGACGCCGATGCGCACGGTCTGCGCGGGCCCGGTCCTGTCGGTCCAGCGGGCGATCACCGCGACGACGTCCTGCGCGAAGGCGAGGGCGCGGGCGGCGTCGTCGGGCCGGGGCTCGGGCAGGCCGAACACCAGCAGGGCGCCGTCGCCGATGAACTTGTCGACCACCCCGCCCCGCAGGCGGGCGAGGCGCGTCACCCGCCGCCGGAAGGCGGACAGGAACTCCGAGAGCCGGTGCGGATCCAGGCTCTCGGCCAGCGTGGTCGAGCCGCGCATGTCGACGAACACGATGGCGGCCTGCTGGCGGCGGCCGGCCTTCAGGCTGCCGTCGCCGTCGGCGAGCCGCAGGACCAGCTCCTGCGGCAGGAACCGCGACAGCCGGTTGCGCCGGGTCGCCTCCCGCAGGCCCGAGACGGCGAACAGCAGGAACACCACCGCGAGAATCCCGACCATGCCCCAGATGGCCAGGGCGATCCGCGACACGATCGCCTGCCGCCGCTCCATCCGCTGCGCCTCGTGCGCCTCCATGCGGCGCACGCGCTCGCGGATCGCGTCCATCACCTGCTTGCCGCGCCCGTCCGCCACGGAGGCGCGGGCCGCCGCGCCGTCGCCGGCGCGCATGAGGGCGACGCTGGCGCCGAGCTCGTCGAGCTTCCGGCGGATCAGCCCGGCCAGGGTGTCGAGCTCGCCCCGCTGGTCGGGATCGTCCTGGACGAGGTCGCGCAGCCAGTCGAGCTGGCGGTCGACGTTCAGCCGCCCCTCGGTGAAGGGCAGCAGGAAGGCCTCGTCGCCGGTGAGCAGGTAGCCGCGCTGACCGGTCTCGGCGTCCTGCACCGCCGACAGCACCCGGGCGAGGCGCCCGTCCACCGCCACGGTGTGGCGCACGGCGTCGACGCCGCGCTGCTGGTACACGAAGGCGCCCAGCGCGATGGCGGTCATCGCCAGGATCGTGGCGAACCCCACGGTCATCCACGCCACGGTGCGGGAGCGCAGGGACCGCTGCACCCGCGCCGCGACGCGCGCCCGGACGGAGGCGACGTCCGGCGCGGGATCGGCCCGGTCCGGTGCGGGCACGTTGGCTGCAACGGACATGTCAGGCCCCGCCCGCGCCGTGCAGCCGGACGGGCCGCCCGGTCCGACCTCCCTCGTCGGCCGCCCGCGCCCGGCAATCCGCGATGGTCGCCCGCGCCGTGTCGATGGCGACGGACGCCGCCGACATGGTCCGGGTGTCCGGCTCCCGCTCGCGGGCGTAGCGCACCACGTCCATGGCCAGCGCGTCGACCTCGGCCGTGAGCGCCTCGATCGCCGCCGGGTCGCGCAGCGCCCGGGCCTGCCCGGCGATCTCGAGGAGCCGGTCCAGGAGCTCGTCGATGCGCTCGCGGCGCAGGCTGGCGAGGCGCTGCCGGATCCAGGCCAGCACCGAGACGAGGCCGCCCGCCAGCGCGCCGAGGAGGTAGAGCGTGTCGCCGTAGCGCTCGATGAAGCCGTGCTGGTCGCGCTCGTAATAGTCGATCGCCCCCGGATGGATCGGGATGCGGGCGCTCGTGGCCGCCACGGTCGTGTCGTAGGCCGGGGCCTGGACGTACTCGGCGGCGTCCGTCGCCAGGGCGGCGGCGCTGCGCTTCTCGAAGAGCTGCTGGGTCACGTCGGCCGCCACGACCCGGCTCAGGGAGGCCCGGGCCATCAGCCGGTACGAGGCGCCCACCGTCTTCACGTCGTCGGCCGGCAGCTTCGGGCGGCCGCCGAACAGGCCGCCCGGGACGGTGACCGCCTGGAGCCGCGGGAAGCGCTCGATCACCGCGCCGTCATCCTCCACGGCGACGAACGCCACCTTGCCGCCGCGGGCGACGCCCTGCACGGCCGAGACCAGGGCCAGCGCCTTCGGCGCCGAGGGCGCGATGATGCTGACGAAGGCGTCGATCCGCTTCTCGCGGAAGGCGCCGGCCACCGCCTCCTGATCGACCGGGACCAGCAGGACCGTCGAGTCCCGGGCCGGGCCGGCGGCCTCCTCCAGGGTGAGCCCGTAATAGCCCAGGAGATTCCGGAGCAGCCAGAGATCGGCATCCCGGTGCGCCGCGATGCCGAGCCGCTTGCCGGCGAGCTTCGGGAAGCTCGTGATCCCGGCCTGCTCGGGCGAGGCGATGACCATCGCCTGGTCGCGCAGGATCGCCAGGGTCAGGCCGTTGGTCGGGAGCAGCACGTCGGGGCGGACCACGGCGAGGTCGGCGCGCCCGTCCTGCAGGGCGGCCGCGCTCTCGCGCACGTCGTCGAAGGACAGGATCCTCAGGCGGACATTCTCGCGGGCGGCCTCGAGCGCGTCCGCGTAGGCCTTGATCAGGCCGGGCTCGGTCCCGTCCCGGGGCGCGACCGCGATGGTCAGAACCGTCGCCTGGAGCAGGACCCAGGCCGCGACACCGCCCGCGCCCAGGAGGGCGGCCCCGGCCAGGAGCAGGGTCTCCCGGCGCAGCATCCAGGCGGGCAGGGTCGCCATCGGCCCGGGGCGCTCAGAACAGCGAGATCAGCACGATGCCGCCGACCATCAGGGCGGCGCCGATCAGGCGCGGCGGGCCGGCCTCGACCCGCTTCATGCCGAACCAGCCGAAATGATCGAGCGCCACCGAGGTCAGGAGGTTCGCGGTGATCAGCAGGCCGTTGAAGGCGCCGGCCCCGACCTTGTCGACGAAGAGCAGCCCGGCGAAGACCGCGACCGCCCCGGTGAGGCCGGCGAGGGGCATCCACCAGCGGACGCCCGCGATGTCGTCCCGGGTCGGCAGCGGCGATGGCCGCAGCAGGAACATCAGCGCGAACACGAACACGACCGGCACGAACGACACCGTCGCGGCGAGCCAGGGATTCTCCAGGGCGCCGCGCAGCTGCGCGTTCCAGACCACGCCGATCGCCATCAGGGCGCCGGCCACGAGGATGAACGGGTAGAGCAGCTTGCCCGACATGCCGTGCCCCTCGCCGTGCCCCTCGCCGTGCCCCTCGCCGTGCCCCTCGCCGCCCGCGCTCTTGCCCCCTGAGCGCGCGATGAAGGTCACGCCCACCGCCATCAGCAGGCCGCCGAGCCAGGGCATCGGCTTGAAGCCCGCCGCCTGCAGGCCGAACAGGCCGAGCGCGTCCATCGCCAGGGAGGTGAGGATGTTGGCCGTGAGCGTCAGGCCGTTGAACGGCCCGGCGCCGACCTTGTCGATGAAGGCGAGCCCGCCGAACACCGCCACCGCGCCGGCCAGGCCCCCCAGCGGCGCGTACCAGGGCATCTTGCCCAGGGAATCGAGGCTCGGCAGCGGCGTCGGCATCGTGAGGAACAGGGTCGTGAACACGAAGACGATCGGCAGGAACGACACCGTCGCGGCGAGCCACGGATTGACCATGCGGCCGCGCAGCTGCGCGTTCATGGCGTTGCCGATCGCCTGCAGCGCGCCCGCCACCAGGATGAAGGGATAGAGGAGGGCAGCCGTCACGCGCGGACCTTCGGGTTGGCGGGGGGAGGATCAGACGAGGAGCAGGCCGGCGAGCGCCAGCGCGAGGGCCGGCGGCATCACCAGCAGGCCGAGCTTGAGGAAGGTCCAGGCGCCGACATCCTGGCCCTCGCGGCGGATGGCGGTGAGCCAGAGGATCGTCGCGAGCGAGCCCGTCACCGACAGGTTCGGACCGAGGTCGACGCCGATCAGGATCGCGCCCGCCACCCTCTCGGGCACGTGGGCGGTCTGCACGGCGGCGCCCGCGATCAGCCCGGCCGGCAGGTTGTTGACGAGGTTGCACAGCACCGCGACCAGGCCGCCCGCCCCCCAGGCGGTGGCCTCCGGGGCGGCGTGGGCGTAGCCCTTCAGGAGGTCCGCCAGCATCGCCAGCACGCCGGTCTTCTCCAGAGCCTCGACGAGGACGAACAGCCCGGCCACCAGCGGCAGCACGCTCCACGACACGTCCTTGGCGACCTCGACGAGGCCGCCGCGCTTGAGCACCAGCACGACGATCGTGGTGGCGAGGCCGGCCACGAAGGTCGGCAGGCCGAGGTCGAGGCCCAGCGCCGAGGCCCCGATCAGCACGCCGCCGGTCGCCACGATGCCGATCCCCGCCACGAGGCCGGTGCGGGACAGCGACACCGCCTCGACGTCGGTGGCGACCTGCTGCCCGCGCAGGGCCTTGGCCTGGGTCAGCCGCAGCACCGCGTAGGTCGTCGCGATGGCCAGGACGGACGGCAGGGCGAACAGGCCGAGCCAGCGCACCAGCGGCGGCATGTGCTCGGCGAAGACCACGAGGTTGGCCGGGTTCGAGATCGGCAGCACGAAGCTCGCCGCGTTGGCGATGAAGGCGCAGATGAACAGGTAGGGGAGGGGGTTCTCCACCTTGGCGGCCTTGGTGGCCGCGTAGACGGCGGGCGTCAGCACCACCGCGCAGGCGTCGTTCGACAGGAACACCGTCACGACGGTGCCGACGAGGTACACGAGGGTGAACAGCCGCGTCGCCGAGCCCTTTGCGGCGCGCACCGCGATCGAGGCGAGCCAGTCGAACAGGCCCTCCTTCCGGGCCACCTCCGACATCAGCATCATGCCGACGAGGAACAGGTAGACGTCGGTCCCCTTCAGCACGCCGTCCCAGGCGGTGGCGGGGGCGAGCAGGCCGAGGGCCACGAGGGCGCCGGCGCCGAGCACGGCCCAGATCGCCTCCGGCCACGCGAACGGCCGCAGGATGACGCCGAGGGTCGCGAGGGCGGCGATCGTCCAGGTCGCGATGTTGGGGGTCAGCGTCAGCGCGCCCATCGGTTGCGGTGGTCCTCTGGTGGGGTGGATCGTGCGGTGCGGTGTGCGGCGATTCGGGTGGGTCCGGCTACCAGTCCCGGCCGTTGCGGTTCGGCCCGAGCTGGTCGCCCCGGAGCCCCTTCTCGGGCCAGGCGGGCAGGCGGAACGCGTCGCTGCCGGGGCGCTCGTGCGCGGGCGGCGGCACGAAGCCCCGGTCCACCGGCTCGATCACCTCGGTATCGGCGTGGCCGGCGCCGTCCGTCACCGTGACGGCGAGGCGGCGCGCGCCGTCCCGCCAGGGGATGCGGGCGTGGACCGTCCGGGGGCCGTCCGGCACCATCGGGTGGGCCGGGCCGCCGTCGACGCGCAGGTGACAGCGCCACGCGGCCTGCGGCCGGTCCGACAGCACGAGGGCGCGCACCGAGATCGTGCCGTCGGCGGCGTCGAGGGGCGCCGTGGCGAGGCGCCGGTCGGCCGGGCTCGTGATCATCACGAAGGGCAGCGCCCGGTCGAGGGGCTTGAACCGCCAGCTCGTGACCGGCCCGTCGATGGCCGCGACCGCGTAGCCGACCGAGCCGTCCTCGTTCTGGCCGACCGAGCGGGCCGCGGCGTAGAGGGTGCGCCCGTCCGGGGCGAGCTCGTTGTAGTGGGTGTGGCCCATCTCGACGAGGCGCACGCCGTGATGGCGGATCAGGCCGGCGAGCGCCGCCCGCTCGTCGGGCACGCAGAGATCGTCCGGGTAGGTGTGGGCGAAGACCGCGCAGGGCTGCCCCTCCCGCTCGGCCCGGGCCAGCTCCTCGCCGAGCCACGCGAGCTGGTGGGGCCCGAGGCGGAAGTCGAGGCCGAAGCCTTTCTGGCCGTAGCCGGGGCTGACCATGTCGAGGAACAGGCAGCGCACGCCCGCCCAGGTCTCGGCGAAGTAGTAGTGCGTCACCGAGACCGGGTCGCGCGGGCGCGGCAGGTCGTGGCACCGCGCCGCGTGACCGCCGCCGCGCGGGCTGCCCGCGACCGCGGCGAACAGAGCGTCGAAATCCGCCATCGTGCCGTGCTGCCGGTCGTGGTCGCCGGCGATCAGGCGCACCGGCAGGGCCGGGTGCCGGTCCAGGGCCTCGCGCAGGACCGCGTACTGCTCCGCCCGCCCGTCCTCGGCGAGGTCGCCGGGCAGGTAGGCGAAGTCGAGGAGACCGCTTTCGTGCAGCCCCGCGACCTCCGCGAGCATCGCCCGCAGGTCGGCGGCGTGGCGGTCCTCGGCGCGCTCAAGATGGAGGTCGCCGATATGCGCGAAGGCGAACACGCCGTGGCTCGCCGTCATGGCGCGCCCGCTGGCGCGCCCGCGCGCGGTCTGTGATTCCCCTGAGCCATCGTGCCCCCCGGACAGGCCCGACCACCCCGGCCGGGAATCGGCCGCGGTGCTCGCGACCGGCCCGACGTTTCGGAGACAGCGGGGTTCCGGCCCCGGGGGAGGGCGCGCGCCGTCGGGACCCTACATTTTCGTGAGCGCCGGCCCGATCGGCGGCCGGTCGATCGGAAGTGTCGTGAAAGCAGACACTCGCTGTCGTCTCACCCGACAGTTTCCGACATGGTCGGCCGCCGAACCCGCGGCCGGCGGGCGCATCGGCGCGGCTCGGTGCACGCGCCGGATCAGGCCGCGGGAACCGGGCGACGGAGCATCTCCCCGGCCCGGGGAGGCTCATCCCGGGGATCGCTTCCGTCGCAGAAGGTTTCGTTCACGGCGTGCTCGCGAAGTGCTCGCGGACGCGCATGATCCTCACCAAGCCGTTGCGATAACTGGATAATCTCAGGTTCAATCCGGTCCGACAAGGCTCGTTTCGGCCCAGCGCCCCGCTGGGCGCACAGGATGCGCATCTCCGGTCCGGGAGATCGGGAGATCGTTCGTGTCGTCGAACGAAGATCTTTGGAATTTCGGGGCGGGCCGGGCTGATCTAAATCTGACGCGAGACAATCCTCCCCGTGTGACGGCGCATGTCGACCTGATGGATAGTTCCCAGATGCTTCCGGATCTCGCCTTCGGATGCGGAGCGGTCCGCCGCGACCGGGCCGCCGGACTTGCCCCCGCCCATCCCAGCCAGAGTCCCGCCCGATGAAGTTCCTGCATCTCCTCGCCGTCGCGGCGCTCAGCCTCGGAGGCCTGCCGGCCGGGGCGGAGTCCCTCCGGGTCGGCGTCGTGCCCGGCGCCTACGGCGACGCCGTCACGGTCGCGGCCCGGGAGGCCGAGGCCGAGGGCCTCGACGTCAAGGTGGTCGAGTTCAGCGACTGGACGACGCCCAACGTCGCCCTCGACGCCGGCGACATCGACGTGAACTTCTTCCAGCACCGCCCCTTCATGGAGAACGCCGCCAAGCAGAAGGGCTACGCGTTCGACATCGTCGGGCTCGGGATCCTGTCCAATATCGGCCTGTACTCCCTGAAGCATAAGAGCTTCGACCAGATCCCGGCAGGCGGCACGGTGGCGATCGCCAACGACCCGGTGAACCAGGGCCGCGGCCTGCTGCTCCTCCAGAAGGCCGGGCTGATCACGCTGAAGGACGGCGTCGGCTTCCTCGGCACCCTCGACGACATCGTCGAGAACCCGAAGACACTGCGGTTCACCGAGGTCGAGGGGCCGCAGCTCGCGCGGATCACCGGCGACGTCGACCTCGCCCTGGGCTACCCGCACTTCATCGTGGCGGCCGGCAGTTTCGACCCGACCAGCGGATTGATCTATTCCGGTATCGAGGACCGGCGCTTCGCCGTGAGCTTCGTCACCAAGGCCGCCCGCAAGGAGGACCCCGTGATCCGGAAATTCGTGACGCTCTTCCAGACCTCGGAGGCCGTGAAACAGCAGATCCGCAAGTCCTTCGCCAACAGCGACAAGCTCTACCTGCTGGCGTGGCAGAACTGATGGTCGGCCTGATCTTCGACAGCCTGCGCGATCCGGGTACGCCGGTCGCGGCCGGGCGGGCGAGCCCGGGCGCCGCGGCCGCCCGGGCGCCGGCCCTCGCGCCCGGCCGGGAGACCGGAACGGTGCGGTTCGAGGCGGTCTCCAAGACCTACCACTCGGCCGCCGGGCCGGTGCAGGCGCTCGACCGGGTGGACCTCGCGATCCCCGCCGGCGCGATCTTCGGCATCATCGGCCGCTCGGGGGCGGGCAAGTCGAGCCTCCTGCGCACGGTCAACCGGCTGGAGGCGCCGAGTTCGGGCCGGGTCCTGGTCGACGGCGCCCCGATCGACGCCCTCGACACCGACGGGCTCGTGGCGCTGCGCCGGCGCATCGGCATGATCTTCCAGCACTTCAACCTGCTGGCGGCCAAGACCGTGCGGCAGAACGTGGCGCTGCCGCTGACGGTCGCGGGCGTCCCCCGGCACGCGGTCGGCCCGCGGGTCGCGGAGGCCCTGCGCCTCGTCGGCCTGGAGGACAAGGCCGACACCTACCCGTCGCGGCTCTCCGGGGGCCAGAAACAGCGGGTCGGCATCGCCCGGGCGCTCGTGAGCGATCCGGAGATCCTGCTCTGCGACGAGGCGACCTCCGCCCTCGACCCGGAGACGACGCTGGCGATCCTCGACCTGCTGCGCGACATCAACCGGCGGCTCGGGATCACCGTCATCCTGATCACCCACGAGATGAGCGTGATCCGCGAGATCTGCAGCGACGTGGTGGTGCTGGAGGGCGGCCGGGTCGTCGAGACCGGGCCGGTCTGGCGCGTGTTCGGGGCGCCCGAGCACCCGACCACCCGGGCGCTGCTCGAGCCCCTGACCCGCGGGCTGCCGCCGGATCTGGCGGCCCGGCTGCAGCCGCGGCCCGCGCCGGGCGGCTGGGCGATCCTGCGGATCACCTGCTCGGGCCGGGCCGCGCCGGATCTCGCGGGCCTCGCGGGGGCCGGGGCGCCGGTGCGGCTGCTCCAGGCGGGCATCGAGCGGATCCAGGGCCACGCGGTCGGCCGGATGCTGGTGGCCGTCCCGGCCGAGGATCCGGGCGCGGAGGCGCGGCTGCGGACGCTCGGCGGCGACGTGGAGCGGGTCGGCTACGTCCCCGCCGACGCGGCGGTGGGGTGAGACGATGCGGGACCGCTCCTCCCCCGATACCCCGACCGATGCACCGCCGCCCCACCACCCCGACCCCGGAGGCCCGCCATGTCGCCGCAGATGATCGAACGCCTCTGGCAGGCCTTCCTCGACACCGCGCTCATGGTCGGGGTCTCGGCCGGGATCGCCGTGGTCGCCGGCATTCCCCTGGCGCTGTTCCTCGTCACCTCCGGCCCCGGCGGCATCTTCGCGGCGCCGACGGCCAACCGGGTGGTCGGAACCGTGGTCAACGGCTTCCGGGCCGTGCCCTTCATCGTGCTGCTGGTGGCGCTGATCCCGTTCACCCGGCTGGTGGCCGGCACCACGATCGGCGTCTGGGCGGCGATCGTGCCGCTCTCGGTGAGCGCGACCCCGTTCTTCGGCCGGATCGCCGAGGTGTCGCTGCGGGAGGTGGATCCGGGCCTGATCGAGGCCGCCCAGTCCATCGGCTGCCGGCGCCGGCACATCCTCGCCCACGTGCTCCTGCCCGAGGCGCTGCCGGGCATCGTGGCCGGCTTCACCATCACGGTGGTGGCGATGATCGGCGCCTCCGCGATGGCCGGCGCGGTGGGCGCGGGCGGTCTCGGGGACGTCGCCATCCGGTACGGCTACCAGCGCTTCGACACCACCGTGATGGTGGTGGTGATCGCGATCCTGATCGCCCTCGTGTGCGCGGTCCAGTTCGCGGGCGACACCGCGGTGCGGCGGCTCCGGGCCCGCTGAGCGACCCCGTCAGATGTCGGCGATCCGACCGGGAGTCCGCACCCACGGGCGTCCCCGGTCGATGACCTCGACAGCGCCGTCCGCGCGAGCGGAGCGAAGCCATCCAGGCAGACCTGCGTCTTCCAACCGCGCGTTGTCCCGGGTCGCTTCGCAGCGCCCGCGATGACGGTGGGACGTCTCAACCGAAGCGGTCAACCGGAAACCGTATGAGCCTGCACCTGGACGATCCCGTTACCGACCCGGCCGAGCCGATGCCCCCGCCGCCGTCGCCCCCGCACCGGATCCGCTCGGACGCCGAGGCGCTCGCGGCCGCGCGGGCCGTGGCCCGGATCTTCGCGGCGGGCGCGGCCGAGCGCGACCGCGACCGGCGCCTGCCCTGGGCGGAGATCGCGGCCTTCACGGAGAGCGGGCTCGGCGGCATCACGGTGCCGCGCGAACACGGCGGCGCCGGGGTCTCGCACGCGACGCTCGCGGAGGTCTTCGCGATCCTGGCCGCCGCCGACGGCTCGGCGGCGCAGATCCCCCAGAACCAGTTCGGCGTCCTGGCGCTGGTCGCGGCCGCCGCCAGCCCCGCCCAGCAGGCGCGGATCTACCGCGACGTGCTCGCCGGCCACCGGATCGGCAATGCCGGCCCCGCGCGCGACGGCAAGGCCATCACCGGCGTGGACACGCGGCTCTCCGCCGGTCCGGAGCGCCCGCGGCTCAGCGGCACGCGCTTCTACTCCACGGGCGCGCTCTTCGCCCACTGGATCCCGACGCGGGCGGTCGGCCCCGACGGCGGGCCGCTCCTGGTCTTCGTGCGCCGGGACGCCCCCGGCGTGCGGGTGGTCGACGACTGGCAGGGCTTCGGCCAGCGCACCACGGCGAGCGGCAGCGTGATCTTCGCGCAGGCGCCGGTCGAGGCGGAGCTGACGATCGACCTCGCGCCCCTGGCCGGGCGCCCGGGCCTGTTCGGGCCGGTCTCGCAGCTGATCCACGCGGCGATCGACGCCGGGCTCGCCCGGGGCGCGGTCGCCGCCGCCCTCGACTTCCTGCGCACCCGGACCCGGCCCTATCCCTTCACCGCCGAGACCGTCGCGGAGGATCCCCACATCCTCGGCGAGGTCGGGCGGCTCACCGTCGACCTGCACGCCGCCGAGGAGGTCCTGGCCCGGGCCGGAAGGGCGCTCGACCGGATCGCCGCGGCCCCCGTCACCGCCCAGAGCGCGGCCGAGGCCTCGGTGGCGGTGGCGCAGGCCAAGATCCTCACCACCGAGGCGGCCCTGGAGGCCTCCGAGCGGCTGCTCGAGCTCGCCGGCGCCGCGGCGACCCGCGACGGGTACAATCTCAGCCGGTACTGGCGCGACGCCCGGGTCCACACCCTGCACGACCCCGTGCGGTGGAAGTACCACCTCCTCGGGAACCACGCCCTGAACGGCGCGCTGCCCGCCCGGCACCAGTGGAACTGAGGACCGGGCGATGCCGCTCCAGCCCCACGAGACCGCCTTCACGCAGGCGCCCGCGCCGCCGCGCCCGGTGCCGATCCTTCCGGACGCCGCCGCGGCGCTCGCCGTCGCCGACCGGCTGGCGGAGGACTTCGCCGAGACCGCCGCCGAGCGCGACCTGGAGCGCCGCCTGCCGGTCGCCGAGATCGCGCGCTTCACCGAATCCGGCCTCTGGGCGATCACGGTGCCGAGTGAATACGGCGGCCCCGGCCTCGACAGCGCCACGGTCGCCCAGGTGATCGCCCGGATCGCCGCGGCGGACGGCTCCCTCGGCCAGATCCCGCAGAACCACTTCTACGCCCTGGAGGTGCTGCGCAACGGCGGCACCGAGGCCCAGAAGCGCGCCCTCTACGGCCGCGTCCTGGCGGGCGAGCGCTTCGGCAACGCGCTCGCCGAGACCGGCGCGCGCGACCATGCGCGCCGCACCCGGCTCGTGCGCGGCCCGGCCGGCTGGACTGTCGAGGGCCGCAAAGACTACTGCACCGGCTCGCTCTACGCCCACCGCATCCCCACCCTGGCCAACGCCGAGGAGGACGGCCGGGCGGTCGCCTACCTCGTCTTCGTCCCCCGGGACGCGCCGGGCGTGACCCTGGTCGACGACTGGGACGGGTTCGGGCAGCGGCTCACCGGCTCGGGCTCGGTCCTGTTCGAGCGCGTCGCCGTGGAGCCCGACTGGGTGGTGCCGTTCCAGGCCTCGCTGGAGCGGCCCACCGCCATCGGCCCCTTCGCGCAGATCCTGCACGCCGGGATCGATCTCGGCATCGGCGCGGGCGCCTTCGCGGCGACCTTGCCCTTCGTGCGCGACCGCGCCCGGCCGTGGATCGATTCCGGCGTCGCCCGGGCGAGCGAGGATCCCCTGACCCTCCACGCGCTGGGCGACGTCCAGGTGCGCCTCGCGGCGGCCGACGCCCTGCTGGCGCGGGCCGGCCGCTACGTGGACGCCGCGCGGGAAGCCCCCGACGCCGACAGCGTCGCGGCCGCCTCCGTGGCGGTGGCGGAGGCCCGGGCGGCGAGCCACCGGGCCGGCCTGCTCGCGGCCAACAAGCTCCTCGAGCTCGGCGGCACCGCCGCCACCGACCGGGCCGAGGCGCTCGACCGCTACTGGCGCGACGTCCGCACCCACACCCTGCACGATCCGGTGCGCTGGAAGTACCACTGGATCGGCGCCTACCACCTCGACGGCCGGCGGCCGCCCCGGCACGGAGCGCTCTGATGCCAGCTGCGACCAAGCAGATCCTGCTGAACGCCTTCACCATGACCTGCCCGGGCCACATCAACCACGGGCTCTGGACCCACCCGCGCGACCGCTCGGCCGACTACAACACGCTGTCCTACTGGACCGAGCAGGCGAGACTCCTGGAGCGCGGCCTGTTCGACGGCCTGTTCATCGCCGACATCATCGGCGTCTACGACGTCTACGGCGGCGGCATCGACGTGACCGCCCGGGAGGCCGTGCAGCTCCCGGTCAACGACCCGACCGCGATGATCTCCGCCATGGCGGCGGTGACCGAGCATCTCGGCTTCGGGGTGACGATCAACGTCCACCAGGAGGCGCCCTACACCTTCGCCCGGCGCCTCTCGACCCTCGACCACCTGACGGGCGGCCGGATCGGCTGGAACGTCGTCACCGGCTACCTCGACAGCGCCCACCGCGCCCAGAGCGGCGGCACGCTGCCGGCGCACGACCGGCGCTACGACTACGCCGACGAGTACCTGGAGGTGCTCTACCGGCTCTGGGAGGGCAGCTGGGACGACGCGGCGGTGCGCCGCGACCGGGCGGCCCGGGTGTTCAGCGATCCCGCCCATATCCGCAAGGTCGCCCACCGGGGCGCGTTCTTCGCGGTCGAGGGCTACCACCTGTCCGAGCCGTCGCGCCAGCGCACGCCGGTGCTCTACCAGGCGGGCGCCTCGGGCCGCGGCCGCGCCTTCGCGGGGCGCCACGCCGAGTGCGTGTTCATCTCGGCCCGCGACCCGGCCGCCGCCCGCGAATCCGTCCGCGCCATCCGGGCCGAGGCGGTCGCGGCCGGCCGGGAGCCCGACGACGTGAAGGTGTTCGTCGGCCTCGCGGTGATCCCCGGCCGGACCCGCGCGGAGGCCGAGGCCAAGCGGGACGAGTACCTGTCCTACGCGAGCCCGGAGGCGGGGCTCGCGCACTTCTCCGCCTCCACGGGGATCGACTTCGCCCGCTACGGCCTCGACGAGCCGATCCCCTACGCGCCGGGCAACGCCATCCAGTCGGCCACCGCGGCGGCGGCCAGGCGCGGGCTGACGAAGCGCGACCTCCTCGGCGAATTGCGGCTCGGCGGCCGCTACGCGGTCCTCACCGGCGACGCCGTGACGATCGCCGATGAACTCCAGGCCTGGATCACGGAGGGCGAGGTCGACGGCTTCAACCTCAGCCGGATCGTCGTGCCGGAGAGCTTCTCCGACTTCATCGACCTCGTGATCCCGGAGCTGCAGGATCGCGGCCTCTACAAGACCGCCTACGCCGAGGGCTCGCTGCGGGCGAAGCTGTTCGGCCAGGGGGACCGGCTGCCCGCCCGCCACCCGGCCGAGGCCTACCGCGGCGCGCCTCGGAGCCCCTGACCAGCGGCCCTGATCAGCGGCCCTGATCAGCGGCCCTGGGACTCGCCGCTCTCGGAGCCGAACCAGCGGCCGTAGATCTCGTCGTAGCGGCCGTCCTCCCGCAGGCCCAGCAGGGCCTGGTTGACGCGCTTGCGCCGGGGATCGCTGGCCGCGAACAGGATGCCGTAGGATTGCCGGTTGAAGTCGGTGCCGACCAGGCGCAGGGCCTCGTGGCCGGGCCGGGTCGCGTAGTAGCTGAGGGCCGGGGCATCGTAGACCACCGCCGCGACCGTGCCGGCCTCCAGCGCCGCGCAGGCCTCCTCCAGGGTCGCGAAACCCACCGGCGTGGCGAAATGGTCCGCCAGGTAGGCGACCGAGGTGGTGTTGGCGACCGTGCCCACCCGCTTGCCCGGCAGGTCCTGCGGGCCGTTGATCGCGCCGCGCAGGCGCTCCACGGTCGCCGTGCTGGTCAGGCCCGCGGTGAACCACGCCACCAGGGCGATGCAGGTGAACAGCCAGAGCACCGTGACGGCCCGCGCCACCGGGCTGCGCGGCATCTCCTCCGCCTGGGCGGCGAGGCTGCTCAGGGCCCACCAGACGACGTGGGCGAAGCCGCGCGCCGGTCCCGAGCGCGCCGCCATGCCGCTGGGATGGCGCCGCTCGAGCCACCAGACCAGGGCCGCCACCGCCAGGATCAGGGCGGCGAGCCCCAGCAGGACCTGCAGGAAGGCGGCGTCGCTCAGGAGCGCCCGGAGGGCTCGCGCGGTGGCCGAGCCGGTCGCGTCCGGCTCCGACCGGACGGCGATGCGCAGGCCGGTCTCCAGCATCGTGACGGAGAAGTCGAAGCGCCGCTCGCGCTCCGCGGTGATCGACACCGCCGCGATGGCGAGGTCCGCGCGCCCGTCCGAGACCGCCGCGAACAGCGCCGGCAGGTCGTCGACGCGCAGGTAGGCCGTCCGGACGCCGAGATCCCGCGCGATCGCGTTCCAGAGATCGATGCTGAACCCGCGCAGCCGGCCGTCCGCGTCCATGACCAGGGGCGGCACCGGATGGGTCGCGACCCGCCACGTCTCGGGCTCGCCGGTGCGGAGCGCGGGCGCCGCCTCCCGGGTCTCAACCCGGACGGGATCCGCGGCGAGCGGCGCGGCGGCCGCGAAGCAAAGGCCGAGGCACAGGAAGAGGGACAGGGCCCCGGCGCGCCGCCGGCCGGCCGGCCGGCGCGGCACGTCAGAGGCTCTCGATCCAGTTGCGCAGGACGGCGCCGGGCGCGGGTTCGGGGCCGGTCTCCAGGCGCTGGGACGCGTCGCTCGGGATGAAGCCGAACCGGCGCTTGAACGCCCGCCGGAAGGTCCGCTCGTCCGAGAAGCCGACCGCGAAGGCGACCTGCGAGATGCGCAGGGGTTTGGGGGCATCGTCGCGCACGAGCATCCGCATCGCCGCCATGAGGCGGCGGTCGCGGATATACGCCACGATGCCGTTGGGGGCGAACAGCCGGTACAGGGTCGAGCGCGACAGGCCGAGCCGGGTCGCGATCAGGGCGGGCGTCAGCTTCGGGTTGCCGAGTTCCGCCTCGACGAGGCGGCGGACCCGGATCCGGATGTCCTGGTGCTGGGAGGGGCGCCCCTCC
Source organism: Methylobacterium sp. C33D (assembly GCF_053345825.1). Classification (NCBI taxonomy): domain Bacteria; kingdom Pseudomonadati; phylum Pseudomonadota; class Alphaproteobacteria; order Hyphomicrobiales; family Methylobacteriaceae; genus Methylobacterium; species Methylobacterium sp. C33D. The sequence goes on along the minus strand of NZ_JBKFAV010000064.1, from coordinate 3,243 downwards.
TCCTGCCCGCGCAGCCAGCTGGCGCAGAGCTGGGTGATCGCCGCCGAGGCCGCCAGGGCCTCGCGGCGGTCGAGGAGGTCGCCGCAGGCGACGACGTTGGCGACGAAATTGTGGACCAGCCGCCCGAACGGGTCGCCGTCGTGGTCGAGGGGGCGCCCGTGCAGGGCGTCGGGGTGGCAGCCCTGCTTCTCCAGCAGGGCGCGGGGGATCACGACGTTCGTGGCGTCGACGGCGGCCGCCACGATGCGCACGGGCTGGGCGAGGTCGAAGACGATGCACTGCACCTCGTTCACGGGGCCGGTGCCCTGATCGGTCTCCACGCGGCTCTGCCCCCGCCGGTAGAACTGCAGCAGGATGTGGTCGAGGCCCTGCTGGCCGATCATCTCCCGGGTCCGCACGAGGGTGTGGGCCGGCGCCACCACGTCGCCGACCAGCAGGTCGCCGAGATGGTAGCTGCGCATCGCGATCGGGACGGAGAGGTCGGTCTCCGGGCGGAAGCTCACGTCGAAGATCGGCGCGAGGTGGTCCTGCCACGCCCGGCCGAGCGCCTCTCGATCCTCCGGCGGCTCGAACCGCAGGCAGGCGACCTCGCCGCCCGGAGCCTCACCCCCGGCCGGTGCCGCGTCCGGGTCCCGGTTTCTCTCCTCGGAAGACATACGTAGAGCCTGCCACCTGCTGTTAGCACGACCGATGAAGAACGAGGGTCTGCCCCAAGGTGACGCGTGGCAACGCGGTCCGGTCATCCCGCACGTTAGCCGTGTCCACCCGGACAGTCCCCCCGTCTTCCGCCGACCCGAGCGGCTGTACACTGTCGTTTGTCGCGGCGGCGTGCGATTCGACGCGGGGGCCGCCGGATCGGGGCGCCGCGGCCGCGACCTTCGGATCAATCCTGACACGCGAGCCGCCGGATGGTTCCTTCCGTCCCAGAAAGGGGGATTGCCGTACCAGAATGTCGCGCGCGGCCCCGACTGTGGCAGCCCGGCGATAGTGCGTTAAGGCCGCGTTTTCTAACCCCATCCCAAAGTCCGAAACGGACGGGGCGGGGTCATTTCAGTGATTCAGAAGTATAGCGACGCAGAGAACACGACCGGATCCTGTGATCCGAGCAGGGGCATGGGCGCCGGAACGCGGCGGCGCGGTGCCGTGCGCCTCGGATTGCTGGTCGGCAGCTCGCTCGCGACGCTCACGCTGGCTCTCGGACCTGTGGCGGCGCAGACCGTGCCGGCGCGCTCGCCTTCGACCTTCGATGCGTTCGGCGTTCCGTTGACGGCAAGCCAGTTCGACACGCCGGAGTATCGAGCCGATTGGGGCTTGGCGGCGATCAACGCAGCCACCGCGTATGCCCGCGGTTATACCGGACTAGGCGTATTGGTTGCAGTCATTGACAGCGGGATCGATCCCACAAATCCAGAATTTAACCGAAGAATTTCCGGCCAATCGCGCAATTTCATTCAAGGCCTGAATCCGTCTTTCCTTTACGATACTGACATCAAAGACGGTCACGGAACTCACGTCTCCGGCACAATTGGCGCCGCTCGCGATAGCACCGGGATGATGGGAGTTGCATTCGATAGCAATATTATATCATTGTTTGATCTACGTAACACAATTGACGCGATCGAGACCGCAACCCAGAACAATGCTCGAGTCCTGAATGGTAGTTATGGACCTGTCACGTCCTCTCCGAATGTCAACGGACTGCCAAACCCAACCTATCGAAAATTGGAGCGTCAAGAGTACGACACATCAGATATATATCAGGCTCAAGCTCTTAGTGAAGCTGCACAGCATGACGTGCTCATGGTTTTTGCCGCAGGCAATGATCGAAAAACACAACCCGACGTAACCCAGGATCCGAGTGGAGCCGCATTTTATCCATTTATCAAACCGGAAAATGCCAGCAGCGGCATTTATCAATTTTATACAAGATCTGGAACCGATCCCAACGGTAATTTCAGCCCTGACTATGCGCCGACCGGCCCCGTCGATCAAAGTAAAATTGACTTCTCGAAACTTAACGGCTTCATCGTTTCGGTGGTTGCCGTCGATCGAAACAAGCAGATCGCTAGCTTCAGCAACTGGTGCGGCGTTACAGCGGCGTGGTGCATCGCAGCACCAGGCGTCGACATCTTCTCAACCGTGCAGGTCGGACAGGGCTACAGCGGCTTCGACGTCAACGGCAATAAGATCTACAACGGTTCGAACTATGGATCTCTACAAGGCACATCGATGGCCGCACCGCACGTGGCCGGTGCCGCCGCTGTCCTGCGTCAGGCGTTCCCGTTCCTGACCGCGCCGCAGATCGCCCAGACCATGTTCACCACCGCCACCCATCTCGGTGACGGACCCGCCGACAGACCCAACGATGTCTACGGCTGGGGCCTGCTCAACCTCGGCAAGGCCATCGACGGACCGGGCCAGTTCACCTCCGACTGGACCGTCAACACCACCTACAACGGACAGGCTTATTACGGCCGCTTCGCCAACGACATCTCCGGCGTCGGCGGCCTGACCAAGGTCGGGCTCGGCACCCTCGAACTCGCCGGCACCAACACCTATGCCGGACCGACCACCGTCGCCGGCGGCACCCTGTTCCTGTCCGCCAGCGGTAGCCTGACCTCATCGGTCTCCGTCCAGAGTGCGGGCACCTATCTCAATGCCGGCTGGACCCAGAGCGGCGTCAGCAATGCCGGCCTCTTGATCAACACCGGCACCATCTCAGGAGGTGCAAGCAATGCCGGCACGGCGCTCAGCAGCGGCGTGATCGCCGGCGGCGTGGCCAACACCGGCACGCTTTCCAACAGCGGCACCATTACGGGCGGGCTGACCAATGCCGGCACAGCCCTCAACACCGGCGCGATCGGCGGCGGCATGACCAACAGCGGCAGCCTGTTCAACGCCGGCACCCTCGCGGGCGGACTGACCAACGCCGGCACGGCCCTCAACACCGGCACCATCGGCGGCGGCGTGACCAACAGCGGCCTCCTCGCCACCAGCGGCACCATCAGCGGCGGCCTGACCAATGCCGGCACCGTGCTGGCCAGCGCCGGCCGCATCGACGGCGCCATCGCCAACAATGCCGGCCTGCTCGCCGTGTCCGGGACCGTCACCAGCGCCGGCACCTTCGCCAACGCCGCCGGCGCGACCCTCGCCGTCACGGGCGGCGGCAGCTACAGCCTCGCCGGCCCCCTCGCCAATGCCGGCCTCGTCGCCGTCGCCCAGACCGCCAGCCTCACCGCCTCC
>NZ_JBKFAV010000063.1:0-22198 GCF_053345825.1 Methylobacterium sp. C33D | reverse complement strand
ACGCCGCCAACAACTTCCCGGTCGTCTACAGCGGCATCGGACGCCGCTCCGACGAGTTCGCCGTCGTCCGCGCCGGCCTGAACTACAAGTTCGGCTCCTACTGAGACCACACCGCGACGGTCGCATCGCGACCGTCGCGCCGGACCGAACACGCCAGGGGCCGCGTCCGAGAGGACGCGGCCCCTGCGCCGTTCAGGCGGCCGGAGCGCGGCCCGGAAGCTCGACGGCCCGCGGCCGCCGGCCGGCCGTCGATCCTGCCGGCCCGGGCGCGGGCCTCAGCCGAGCGCCCAGAAGAGCGGCAGGGCGCCCGCCAGGAACAGCGCCGAGGAGACGAGCACGGCGACGCGCTCGCGATGGCGGAGGATGAGGGCGTGGGGCTGGGCGAACATGGGATGGCGGAGCTGGGGGAGCCGGTTCGGAGGCGCGCGGCCACGCTGGCATCCGAACCTTGACGGATCGGGGGCAGGGCGCGTCATCCACAGGCGGTCGTCGGCCGGTGTCGCGGCCGTGCCACAGGGGCCGGCGGCAGGCCGTCCGCCCGGCGGCCCGCACCGCCACCGCGACCATCGTGCGGGCGTTCGAACCGCCGTCGGGCCGTGGTCGGGTCCCCGGAGCGGCGTGCCTCAGGCGACGGCCGCGTCGGGGCTGCCGGGCGGCAGGAAGCCTTCGGGCGCGTCGAGCTGCGCGGCGAACCGCTCGATCGGCTGCGGCTTGCTGATCAGGTAGCCCTGGGCCTCGTCGCAGGCCTCCGCAGCCAGGAAGCGCATCTGCGCGTCGGTCTCGACGCCCTCCGCCACGACGCTCATCCCGAGGCTGCGGCCGAGCCCCAGAACCGCCCGCACGATCACCGCCGCCTGCGGGCTGACCTCGACATGGCCCACGAAGGACCGGTCGATCTTGATCTTGTCGAAGGGGAAGGCCTGCAGCGTCGCGAGGGACGAGTAGCCGGTGCCGAAATCGTCCATCGCGATGGACACGCCGAAGGCCTTCAGCCGGCGCAGGATGCCGAGCGCCCGCGCCATGTCGTTGATGATCAGGGTCTCGGTGATCTCGAGTTCGAGCCGCGTCGGCGCGAGGCCCGTCTCGGTGAGGATGGCCAGGACGCGCTCGGGCAGGTCCGCCTGCTGGAACTGGCGCGGCGACAGGTTCACCGCGACCTTCAGCGGGTGCGCCCAGCGGGCCGCCTCCCGGCAGGCGGCCCGGAGCACCCACTCGCCCAGCGGCAGGATCAGCCCGCTCTCCTCCGCCAGGGGGATGAAGGCGTTCGGCGGCACCAGACCGCGGGTCGGATGCTCCCAGCGCACGAGCGCCTCGAACCCGAGCAGCCGGCCGGTGCCGGTGCTCACCTGCGGCTGATAATGCAGGATGAGCTCGTCGCCCTCGATCGCTTGGCGCAGGTCGCGCTCCAGGTCGCGCCGGGCCGCCTCGGCCGCGTCCATGGCGGGCTCGAACACCCGGTGGGTGTTCCGGCCCTCGGTCTTCGCCCGGTAGAGGGCGAGATCGGCGCGGCGGAACAGGGTCTCGCTGTCGAAGCCGTGGCAGGGCGCCCGCGCGATGCCGACGCTCAGGCCCACCTTCAGCCGCCGCTTGCCGAAGGCTATCGGCGCCTGGACGGCCGCGATCAGGCGCGCCGCCAGGGTCTCCGCGCGGGCGGGGTCGTCGGCATCGGCCACCAGCACGGCGAACTCGTCGCCGCTGAGGCGCGCCACCATGTCGTCGGCCCGCAGCACCGCCCGGATGCGGTGGGCCACCGCCCGGAGCAGGAAGTCCCCGGCCGCGTGGCCGAGGCTGTCGTTGACGGCCTTGAAGCGGTCGAGATCGAGGCACAGCACCGCGCAGGTGCCGCCGTTCAGGTGCATGTCGGCGAGCCGGATCTCCAGCCGCTCGTAGAAGAGGGCGCGGTTCGGCAGGTCGGTGAGGCCGTCGTGGCGCGCCATGTGGGCGACCTGCCCCTCGGCCGCCTTGCGGGCGGTGATGTCGATCTGGGTGCCGATGAAGCGCAGCGCGCGTCCGTCGGCGGCGCGGGCCACCACCTTGCCGCGCGTCATCATCCAGGCCCAGGAGCCGTCCTTGCGGCGCATGCGATGCTCGGACATGTAGGTCGGCGCCCGCCCGCTCAGGTGCTCGATCAGGGCCCGCTCGGCCGCGCCCGCATCCTCCGGGTGGAGCAGGGCCCGCCACGTGCGGGCGTGGCTCGCCAGCTCGCCGGGCTCGTAGCCCAGCACACCCCACCAGCGGTCGGAGGACCACGCCTCCCCGGTCGTGAGGTCGCAGTCCCAGAGCCCGTCGCTGCCCGCGTCCTGCGCCAGGGCGAGGCGCGTCTCGCTGACCTGCAGCGTCTCCTCGGCCCGCTTGCGCGCGGTGATGTCCGTGAAGGTCCTGACCGCACCGCCGTCGGGCAGCGGCACGGTGCGGATCTCCAGCACGGTGCCGTTGGGGCGCTCGCGCTCGTAGGTGTGGGCGCGGCGCTCCAGGCCGCCCGCGGCCACCCAGCGCTGCAGGGTCTCGCTCGCCGTCCCGAACTCGCCCTGCGCGATCTGGTATTGCCGGACCGCCTCGAAAGTCGGGCGGGACCGCATCAGCGCCGGCGGCAGGTCGAGCAGCGCGAGGGCCCGGGCATTACAGACTTGAACGACGCCGGCGGCGTCGATCATCATGAGCCCTTGATCCATCGTGTCGAGAACGGTGTCGAGGAGCTTCGCCTTGTCCCGCAGCGCGACCGTCCCACTGTTCATACCCGGGGATCCCAATCGTCCGCCTGGGCGAACATTCTGCTGGACGGTGCGCGCTCCCACCGGCGGCGACGGTACCATCGGGGAGCTTTCCGGATTCTTTCCGGAGGCGCTGTATTCAATCGCTGCGTGCACTCCGGTCGGCGGACCGCGACGAGGTCGGGGCGCGGATCCCTGCGGCGGCGTACCGGGCCTTGCCGGGCAGCCCGCGGAGCCCTCTGATAGGCGGCGCGCAGCGGGGACCGGGCCATGGCCGTGAGGCGGATCGTCACCGACATCCGGGCGATGCAGGTCGAGGCGGCGCGGGCCTTCTACGGGGACGTGCTCGGCCTGGAGGTGGTCATGGATCACGGCTGGATCCTGACCTTCGCGGCGCCCGGGATCTCGGCGACGCCGCAGATCAGCGTGGCCAGCACGGGCGGCTCGGGCACGCCGGTTCCCGACATCTCGGTCGAGGTCGACGATCTGGCGGACGTCCGCGCCCGCGTGAGGCGGGCCGGCCTGCCCGTGCTGTGCGGCCCGGCCCGGGAACCCTGGGGCGTGGAGCGGTTCTACGTCCGCGACCCGTTCGACCGGCTGGTCAACATCGTCGCCCATCGTGCGTGAGGCCGCGCGTGGGGCGCGGCCGGCCGCTCACTCGGCCTCGTCCCGGACGAGGGAGATGCAGGTCCGCACCATCTCCTCGAGCCGCAGGTCCTTGGTGTCTCCGATATTGGCGGTCTCCTCCAGGCAGCGCATGAAGTACGCCGCGTCCAGCCTGGGCGACAACGTGTGGAAGGCCCGGCCCATCCGGGTGGAGAAATCGATCTTGTCGGTCGCGCTCGCCCGCGGCCACAGCGAGGCCCTGTCGTCGACGGTCAGGCGCGCGGCATGCGCCGGCAGAGGCGCGCATCCGAGAGCCAATAAGACGATTATAAGCTTGGTCTGCATTGTAAATCTCCTTTCCTGCGGCATAACCCTGCGTGCCTCTGCGCAGCGGTGACGGCCGACGGACGCGCTGCTCGTGCGACAGGATGGGAGAAGCGATGCGCGCGGTCCGTCATTCCGGCCCAGTCTCGGCCGGCCTGCTGGCTCTTCTGACGGCGCAGGCGCAGGCGCAGCCTCCGACACAGCCCCAGACCCAGCCCCCGATGCAGGCGCAGGACCCGGCAGCCGCCGATCCGCGGCGCAACCAGGCGGCGAAGCTCGCGGGGCTCGCCGGGTTCGTGAACCTCGAATGCCCCGGCCTGCGCAGCGATCCCGCGCGCCTCAAGCAGACCGTCGAGGCCCTGGGCGTCGATCCCGCGAGCCTGGAGACCGGCGACCTGCACCTGACCGCGACCCGCTACATCGCGGCCTACCAGAAGGACGTCGCGGCCAATTGCCGGAAGGCCGAGGCGACGTTCGGCCCGCAGGGATCGATCATTCCCGGCCTGATCGTGCCGCGGTAGCCCCGCCCCGCTGACGGCGGCCGTCCTCACACCGGGCGCCCGTGCCGCGACAGGGCGATGTGCAGCAGGTCGGCGAGGCTGCCGGCGCCGAGCTTCTGCTTCATGCCCGAGAGGGCGGCCGACACGCTCCGGTGGCTCATCGACAGGCTGTCGGCGATCGCCTCGCTGGACTTGCCCGCGCCCAGCAGCGACAGGACCTGAACCTCCCGCGCGGTCAGGCGCGCGAGGGGCGATTCCAGGAGCCCGGCATTCAGCATCGCGACCTTGGTCGCGACCTCGTGCGGCAGGTAGCTGTGCCCGGCCGACACGGCCGCCAGCGCCTCGTGGAAGCGCGTCACCGCCGTGTCCTTCAGGACGAAGCCGTGCGCCCCGCCCTCGATGGCGCGGGCGACGATCACCGGATCGTCGTGCATGCTGAAGGCGAGGATCCGGGTCGCCGGCTCCAGGGCCCGCACCCGGCGGATCAGCGACAGGCCCGACAGCCCCTGGTCGCGGAAGCCCAGGTCGGTCACCACCAGCCCGGGCCGGTGGCGGTGGAAGCTGCGGTAGCCCGACACCACGTCCGCGGCCTCGTGGACCGCCCGGACGCCGGCATCCTCGGCGAGATGGCGGAAGCCGCGCCGCACGACCGGGTGGTCGTCGACGATCAGCACCGCGTCGAGAACCCGCGGGCCGTCCCGCCCCGCCGGGCGGTCGGCCGAGGCCCGGGCGGCACTCACGGCGTCGCCTCGCGGTCCGGGTGCGGGGCTGCGAGGCGCGCCAGCGCGGCCGCGTGGTCGGCCCCCTGCATCCGGGCGTTGTAGTAGTGCTGGCACATCTCGCCGTAGAGGCTCTTGCGGCGGCCGCGCCCCGCCGCGATACCGCCGAGCCCGCCGAGGATCGCGCCGTAGCCCTCGCCGATGCCGGCCTCGGCCAGCATCTGGCCGAGCTGGACGGTGCGGTTGGCGATCATGCGCGGGTCCTCGATGAAGCCGTCGCGGGCCCCGGCCAGCGCGGTCGCCATCGCGCGCACGCGGGGATCGTCGGCCGGCAGGACCGTCCCGGCCTCGCGGCCCGCGAGCCAGCGGGCCGGGTCGGTCCCGTCGGTCGGCGCGAGCCAGGCCGGCAGGGTGCCCTCGGCGGTGGTGGCGACGACCGCGCCGGCCTCGTCCGCCCGCTCGTCCGCCCCGCGGTCGCAGGCGCCGAGGGCCAGCAGGACCAGGCCGGACGCGATCCGGACGCGGCCGGCGCGGCTCATCGCGCGGGCTCCCCGGCCAGGACCGTGCGCGGCCCCTCCGCTACCTTGATGCGCGCCGTCTCGCGCCACGTGGCGAGATCGATCACCGAGACGTCGTCCGAGAACCAGTTCGCCACGTAGGCACGCGGACCGGCCACCGCGATGCCCTCGGGATAGGGCCCGACCGCCACGGTGGCGACGATCTCGAGCCGGGCCGCGTCGATCACCGTCACGGCGGCGGCGTGCTGGTTGGTGACCAGGATGCGGCGGCCGTCGCCGGTGACCGCGACCCCGTAGGGCATCCGGCCGGCCGGAACCGTGGCCAGGGCCCGCAGCGTCCCCGTGTCGATCACCGTGAGATCGCCGCTGCGCACGTTGGCGACGTAGAGGCTCGCCTCGTCCGGCGCGAGCGCCAGGGCGAAGGGCGCCTCGCCGGTCGGGACGACGGCCACCCGGACCATCGTCCCGGTGTCGATCACGCTGACCTGACGGCTCTCGCGGTCGGCGACGTAGAGCCGCCCGCGCCGGTCGAGGACGAGATGGGCCGGGTCGCGGCCCACCGCGGCGGCGCCCTCGACGGCGCCGGTCGCCGCGGCGACCTTCAGGACGCGGTCGCCCGACCAGTCGCCGACGAACAGGTGCGCGCCGTCCGGGCTCGCCGCGAGGCCGAAGGCCTGGCCGGGGACGGGCAGGCGGCGGGGCGGCTCGCCGGGCGCGACGACGGTCACGGCGCGCCCGTCCGGGTGGGTCAGATAGAGGCGGCCGGCCCGGTCGGCCGCCGCCGCCACCGGCGCCGGCCCGAGCGGGATCCGCCCGGCCACGGTCCCGGCCTCGATCCGCGCCAGCTCGGCCCCCTGCTGGCTGACGACCCAGACCGGGTCGTCCGCCGCGGACGCGGCGCCGGTCCCGGCGACGGCCGCGACCGCGAGCGTCGCGATCAGCCAGCGGTGGCGCATGCGGGGCCTCAATGGGTTGTCCGGCCCTCGACGGCCGCCTTCAGACCCTTGAGCCCGTCCGCGAAGTAGCGGTTCATCGCCGTGCGCCCGGCCTCGTCGCCGAGATTCTCCGGCGGCTCGTTGCCGGTGTCGCCCCGGTAGAAGCGGCCGATCCACGACACCCTGGAACCGGTCCCGTCCGGGGTCACGGTCAGCGTCGCCGAGTAGGAGGAGACCGGGAGCGCCTTCAGGTCCGGGTCGGACATCCGGTACGAGTAGGTCCGGCCGTCGGCCAGCCACTCGTCCAGCCCCTCGACCAGGGTGCCGCCGGCCTTGAGGGTCACCCGGCGGGTCGTGCCCTCGACGTTGCCGCCACTGGCCTCGGCCTTGGCCACGTCCGGGTGCCAGCGCCCGATGCCGCCGAAATCGCCCACCACCTTCCAGACCGCCTCCGGGGGCGCCTGGATGGTGATCGACTGGTCGATCTTCTGCGGCGTCGGCCCGTGGGCCAGCGCCGCGCCGGCGAGGCCGACGACGGCGAGGCCCGCGGCGAGGGCCGGAAAGAGGGCCGGAAAGAGGGCGAGGGGCATCCGCATGGTCAGGTCCTGATCGCTCCGGTTGGAGCAGGGGTTGGAGCAGAGTGGGCCCCGCGCCCGCGGAGCACGCGGAGGGCGCGGGCGAGGGGCGCCGCCAGGAGGGCCAGGAGCGTCAGAGCCAGGGCCGCCGCCAGGAGGGCGGGCCGCGGGTCGAGGCGGCCGGGCAGCGGGCGCGGCGTCGCCGCGGCGCGCAGAGGGGCGGCGAGACCGCCCGGCCCGTCGAGATGGACGTAGCCGAGGCCGGTATCGGCGGCGAGGCGCTTCAGGTAGGGCTCGCGGACCGACGAGAGGTGCTCGGTGCCGTGGGCGGCCTGGGCGCCGAAGGGGGCGTTGCGCGGGTTGTAGCCCTCGCGCGACTCCGCGTCGGCCGGGGGCGGCCCGGAGCGGTTCTCCTGCTGGACGTCGCTCTCGCCGAGGAAGCCCGTCTCGCGCCCGCGATCGTCGAAGCGCGGGATCGGCGACAGGCCGTAGCCGCCCGCGCCGACGATCAGCCCGCGCACCGCGCCGGGCCTGCCGTCGAAGGTCGGGCCGCCGGAGGCGGGCAGGGGCGGCGTCTCCTGGCCGTCGGTGAGGAACAGGAGGTCGGCGTCGATCTCCCCCGCCATGGCGATCGACCGGAACAGGCCGGCCGCGACGCGGCTGTCCCCTTCCCAGGCCATGCGCGGGTCGAGGGCCGCGATCGCGCCGTCCAGCGGCGCGAAGTCGGCGCAGACCTCGACCGGCGTGAACAGCAGGAACGGCCGCCGGTCGGTGAACAGGCCGAGCGCCACCCGCGAGCCGCAGGGGAGGTCGGGCAGCGTCGCCCGCAGCGCCGCCTTGACGGTCTCGAGCCGGCTCACCGACACGCCGGCGGCGGGATAGTCGCGCACCGCCATGCTGCCGGTGATGTCGACCACCGCCAGCACCGACACGCCGGTGCGGGTGACCGGGATCGGCGGCGCGACCAGGGCCGCCAGCGCCAGCGCGAGGGCGGCCGCCAGGGCGCGGAACCGCCCGTCGCGCAGGTTGCGGGCGACGAGAGGGGGCAGGACCGAGGGCCGGAGGAGGGGAAGGACGCGCCGCGGGCTCACGGGCCGCCCCGCGGCTGGCCGGGGATGTCGGTCCAGATCTTCTTCGGCTCGGCGCGGAGCTCGTCCCCGGTCTTGCGGTCGAAATCCGGGTAGTCGCGCACGAGGCGCGAGGCGACGTCGAGGTTGTACTTGGCGTCCCAGAACTCCGGCCGGGCCTGGAGGGCGCGGCGGTAATCCTGCCGCGCCAGCGTCACCTGGGGCGCGGCCTTGTCGAGGTCGCCCCGGCCGATCAGCGCGAAGGCCTGTCGCATCCGCGCGTTGCCGATGACGTACCGCGCCCGGGCCGCCTCCCGCACCGCGCCGGCGCGGTCGAGGCCGGCGAGCAGGGGCTCGGTCTCGCCGAGACGGTCCCGGGCGGCGAGGAAGCCGATCCGCGCCGCCAGGAGGGCCGGCCGCGCACCCGGCTCGACCGGCCGGTCGCGGCCGGCCTCCAGGGCGGCGATCCGGTCGTCGTCGCGCGCCGCCATCCAGCCCGAGACGGCGAACCACAGGGCGGCGGCCGCGAGGACCAGCGGCAGCGCGACCAGCAGGGCCGGCCGGACCCGGCGCCACACCGCGCCGACGCCGAGGCGAGGGAGCGCGGCGCGGCGGCGCGGGGCCGGGCCGTCGAGGAGGGCGCCGGAACTCATGCCGCCCTCCGCGCCGCCGCGCCCACAGCCTCCGTCGCGGCCTCCGTCGCGGTCTCCGCATCGGCCGACGCCCCCGCGAGGTCCGCCTCCGCGAGGTCCGCCTCCGCGAGCTTGGCCAGGACGAGCAGCGCGAGGCCCAGGGCGGCGAGCGCGGCGGCGAGCCCGGTCAGGTCCCGGCGCGGGCGCTCCTCGACGTAGGGGATCGGGTCCCGCTCCAGGGCCTCGATCTGCCGGATGGCGGCGGCCACCGCCGCGGCGCCCTCGGCCTCGAAGGCGCGGTAGGGCACGCCGAGGCTCCTGAAGAACAGGTCGAGGTGGCGCTCCGGCGCGGCCTGGGGCGTGTCCTCGCCGGCCGGCCGGTCGGCGATGCCGGGCGATCCTTTGGTGCGCAGGAACAGCCAGTACAGGTTCGGCCGGATCCGCGCGACCGCGGCGCGCAGCTGGTCCTGGATGCGCGGGTCGATCACCGCGGCGCCGTCGGAGACCAGCAGGAGCACCCGCGAGGCGCCGACATCGATTCCGAACTGCGACAGGGCCATGCCGAGACCGCGGCCGATATTGGTATAGTCGAGGCCGGGCCGGTCGATGGCGGCGATCGCCGCCCGCACGGCGTCGTGGCGGTCGGTCATCGGCATGACCAGCATCGGCGCGGTGGAGAAGGCCGTCACGGCGAACAGGTCGTGCGCCCGGGCGCCGACGAAATCGGCCAGCAGGCGCCGGGAGGCCGCGGCCTTCGATTCCTCGGCGCCGGAGGGCTGCCGGCCCGCGAAGGTCTCGTTCATGCTGCCCGAGCGGTCGATCAGCAGCGAGACCTGCGCGCCGATGCCGAGGCGCTCGATCCGCGCGCCCGTCCGGTAGGGGCCCGCCAGGGCCACGATCAGGCCGGCGACGGCCAGGACGCCGGCGAGCGTCAGCGCCCGGCCGAGCCAGGCCGAGACGGGATCGGCCGGGGCGGCGGCGACCGCCGGCACGGCCGTCCGGCGCAGGGCCGAGCGGGCCAGCGGCAGCAGCGCCAGCGGCAGGAGCCACAGGACCCAGGGATCGGTCGCGCCGAGGCGGGCGAGGAGATCGGTCACGGCCTCACGCGCTCCGCTCCGCCGCCGCGAGCCGCGCCAGGAGCGCCTCGGCCTCGGCGCGGGGCCAAGCCCCGCGCGCGGCCGGCAGGCGGCCGCCGAAGAAGGCGAGGCGCGAGGCCTCGAAGAAGCGCGCGAGCCCCGCCGCCTGGTCCCGGAAGGCCCCGTGCCGGGCGAGGAAGGCGCCGAGATCGTCGGCCAGCACCCGCCTGCCGTCGGTCCGATCGAGGCCCCGGTGCAGGGCCAGCAGCGCCGCCCGGTAGGCCTGATCGAGATCGGCTCCCGCCCGCTGCCGCCGGAGCGCGCCCAGAGCCGCCGCGAAGGGCCGGCCCCGCCGCTGCCGGAACGGTCCCCAGGCCCGGTCGTGCGCCAGCGCCAGCGCGGCGAGGCCCGCGAGGGCGCCGAGACCCGCCGCCGCCGCGAGGTCCGGCCCGGGATCGATCCGCCCGCTCCGGCCGTCCGGGCGCAGGTACTCGGCCGGATCCTCGCGCCGCTGCGGCTGCACCTCGCGCAGGGGCGAGACGCCGAGGCTCCAGCCCGGCACCTGGACGGCGGCGGTGGTGAGGCCGGTCGCCGCCTCGCTCGCCAGCGTCAGGGGGAAGCCCGGCACCTCCAGGGTGCGGGCGTCGAGGGCGGCGTAGAAGCTCTGGTAGGTGAGGCGCAGGCGCACCCGCCGGCCGCCGGCCGCCGGGGCCTCGTCGACCGCGACGGCGCGCAGGTCGAGCCAGTAGGTCACCGGACCGGGCCGGGGCAGGGTCGCGCGCTGCAGCCGGAAGTCGGGATCGGCCAGGATCTCCACCTGCGCCTCGACCAGGTCGCCCAGGAAGATCCCGAAGGGCCGCGGGCTGCGCACCTCGACGGAGCGCACCTGCGCGGCGGCCGGGCCGGCCGTCAGGGCGAGGGGCGCGGCCAGGACGCCGGCCAGGACGCCGGCGCGAAGGCCGGCGAGGTGGCCGGCCGACAGGAGGGCGGGACCGCGCGCGCCCATGCTCAGGTCGTCATCAGGTGGCGGGTCAGCGCCTGGGCGTCGAAGCGCCCGGCGAGGCGGAAGACCCGGCGCGCGAAGGGCGCGGCGGCGCGCTCCAGTGCAGCGACCCGGTCCCGCTCCCGGGCGATCCAGGCCCGGCGCAGGCTCGGGCGCAGCAGGACCACGCGGCGGCCGCCGCCCTCGAGATCGTCGAGCTCGACGAGGCCGAAGGCCGGCAGCGCCTCCGCCTCGGCGGGGTCGGCGAGCAGGATCGGCACCGTGTCGTGCGGCGCCAGGGCGGCGAAGACCCGGGCGATCAGCGCCTCGGGCCAGCGGAAGTCGGAGGCGAGGAAGACGAGCTTCGGCCGCCCGGCGAGCCGCCGCGCGGCCTCGAGCATGCCGGCGCAGCCGCGCCCCGCGCGCGGCGCGCCCGCGACCCGCTCGGCGGCGGCGACGGCCGCGCCCCGGTGGCGGGTCGCGGGCAGGGTGAGGTCGTCGCGCAGGGTCTCGTCGCAGCCGATCAGGCCGAACCCGTCGCTGATCCGGGTCGCCGAGACGGCCAGGGCCCGGCAGAGATCGCCCGTGAGCCGCGCCCGGTGGGCCGTGCCGGAGAAGCCCATCGAGGCCGAGAGATCGACCAGGACCCAGGTCTCGACCGCGGTCCGCGCCTCGAAGCGGCGGACATGCACGCCCTCGAACGGGTCGCGCAGCGTCGCCCGCAGGTCGATGCGGCGGGCATCCGGCAGTTGCAGGAACGGCACCTGATCGCGGAACGGGCCGGCGCCGCCGGCGTCGCGCCCCCGGTGGAGGCCGGCCCGGCTGCCGCGCGGCCGCCAGCGCGGCAGATAGACGATGTCGGCCGTGCGCGGGTCGCTCACGGCGCCGGCACCGTCTCGAACGCGGCCCGGCACAGGGCGGGCACGATCGCGCCGCGCTGCAGCTCGTGGACGGGCTCGAGGAAGACGCGGTGGGCCATCACGGCGGTGAAGACCGCCCGCACGTCCTCGGGCACCAGCCACTCGCGGCCCTCCAGCCACGCCCGCACCCGGGCGGCGCGCACCAGGAAGGCGACGCCGCGCGGGGAGGCGCCCCCCTGCACCAGGGTGGCGGTGTCGAGGCCCGGGAGCCGGATCCCGGCCTCCGCGGGGCGGACCAGCGCGTCCCAGAGGGCCACCACGTAGGCCTCGATCGATGGCTCCGCCCGGACGGCGTGCTGGATCGCGGCCGCGATGCCGCCGATCCGGGCGTGGTCGAGCACGCCCGCCGCGACCGCGCCGACGAGGGCGTCGGTGTCGTGGAAGCGCGGGTCGAAGACCAGGCTCCGGCGCACCGCCGCGTCCCGGGGCGCCTCCAGCCCGATCTCCATCAGGAAGCGGTCGCGGGCCGCGGCCGGGAGCTCGAAGGTCTCCTCGCGCTCGACGCGGTTGCGGTCGGCGAAGACCTGGAGGTTCGGGAACGCGTAGGTGCGGCCGAAGGCCTGGACGCTGCGCTCGGCCATCAGCCGGAGCAGCAGGGCGTGGACCTGCGGCCGCGCCCGGTTGATCTCGTTGAAGAAGAACACCGAGAGATCCTCGGCCCGGGCCAGGACCGGGCCGGGATCGACCCGCGGCCGGCCGTCGGGGCCGAGATAGGTGTGGTAGATCAGGTCGGTCGGCATCATGTCGACCGTGCCCTCGACGCGCTCGTAGGCCCCGCCCAGCGCCCGGGCCACCGCCCGCAGCAGGGTGGTCTTGCCGACGCCGACATCGCCCTCGAGCATCACGTGGCCGCGGGCGAAGATCGCGATCGTCACGAGGCGGATCGCCCGCTCCTGCCCGACCACCGCCTTGGCGACCTCCGCCTCGAAGCGGGCCGCCGCCGCCCGCCAGTCGGTGAGCATCGTGTCTCCGGGACGGAGGGTGTTCATGAGACGGTGCCTGCGCGTGTCGATGCGGCGTGCGCTGCCGAGCGTCGCTGCGGGCCGGCGCCGCAAGGCGGGCCGGCCCCAGGACGGTCGGGTCGGTCGCAATCAGTTCGAAGAGATCTTGGCGACGTCGTACTCGAACTTGCCGGTCTTCTTGGCGTTCTCGATCCGCTTCCGGTTGCGCTCCTCCATCTGCTTGATGGATTCGGCCTGCTTGCTGACCTCCTTCGGGTCGTGCTTGGGGTCGTACTTGGTCCCGGCGACCTTCTCGGGGAAGCCGGGCTTCGGCTGCCAGCAATTGCCCGGCGCCTTGCAGGTCTGCCCGTCATAGGCCAGCGCCGGTACCGCGAAGGCCGCCCCCGCGATCAGCATCGCCGCCGTGATCACTGTGCGCATCGTAGATTCCTCCGTCTCTTCCTGGGGCGGCCGGTCGGGCCGCCGGTTCGCCCCGTCTCCCGCGGGGCGCGACTTGCCGAGAACGGCTAGTCCAGCGGCTTGCACTGGCCGGGCGCGTCCTTGGCAAAGGTCTCGCCCTCCTTGAAGGGCTTGTAGGTCTTCTTCTGCGCGTCGGTGAGCCACTCGGCATCCTTCACCGGGCCCGTGTAGAGATGGCGGATCCAGGCGATGACCTGCAGCATCTCGTCGGGATTGAGATCCTCGTTGTGCGGGCCCATCATGCCGTTGGCGCCGCCCCAGAGCGTCGCGAACAGGCCGACATCGGTCGTGTTCGCCGGGTAGGTCCAGTAATCGTCGTTGAGACCGGGCCCGACCTTGCCCTCGCCGAGATGGCCGTGGCAGCCGGAGCACGAGGTCAGGAACAGGCTCTCGCCGTTCCGCAGGCAGGACTTGTCGTCGATGTAGAGGTTCTTGCCGGTCTGGAAGAACGTCTTGACCGCCTGCGTGTCCCGCCCGCCCGGCTTGCCCTCGGCCGTGTCCATCGCCTCGCCGGTGATGGTGTTGCGGAAGACGATGCCGGTCTGCGGGCCGGACTGGGGCTGGGCGCGGGCCGCGACGGGCATCGCCGCGGCGAGGGTGAGAAGGGCGACGCGGGCCGAACGTACGATGAGCATCTCTTGAGCGGGTCCTGATGTCCTGATCGATGGCCCGGGCGGGCCGGGCCGGTCTCGGTGGGGCGGTCTCGGCGGGGCGGCCTCAGTTCGCGGCGACGACCGGCACACCGTCCTGCTTGAGGATCGCCGCGATGGCGGGCCGGGCCTTCTCGATCCCGGCGTCGAGGGCCTTGCGCAGGGCCTCGTCGTCCTTGCGCACGCCCATCGACTGGTCGAAGACCTGCGGGACCTTGCGGCCGTCGCTGCCGGTCGTGTCGGCCGGGACCAGCGTCATGCGCAGGGGCGTCGGGGACTCCTTGACGTACCGGGCCACGTCCGGCCCGAAGGCGACGCCGACATCGGCCTTGTCGTTGGCGACCTCGCTGACGATGCGGGCCGGGTCGATCTGGGTGTACTGGTTGCGCGGCGACCGGAAGTTCACCAGCGAGTAGAGGTAGGCCATGTCCTCCTCGTAGCGGCCGATCTCCTTGAGCATCGCCTCGCCGGGGGAGCCGAACGGCACAACCATGTGGTCGAGGGTCTTGAGCCGCGGGTCGGACCACGACTTCACGTCGAGATCCTTGTCGGCGCGCGTGATGAAGACGTAGCCGCTCCGGTAGTACGGCCGGGTGGTCAGCACCCGCGGGTCGTCGCTGTCGAGGCCGACGACGACGTCGCAGGTCCGCTTCTCCAGGCCGTCGCGGACGAGGTAGATCGCGGGCTTCGGGAGCCAGACGAAGACGGGCTTCTTCCCCATCGCCTCGGCGACGGCGGCGGCGACGCGGTTCTCGAGCCCCGAGCCGTCCTTCATCGAGAGCGGCGGCTGCTTCTCGGAGGCGCAGATCCGAAGGGTCGCGGGGTCGGCCGGCGGGGCGGCCGGGGCCTTGCCGGGATCCGACTGGATGGAATGGGCCTCGGATTCCTGGGCCGCCGCCGGCCCGGCGGCCAGGGTGGCGAGCGTCAGGACGGCGGCGAAGCGGGCCGCCAGGATGCGGGCGCGCGGGCGCGGCATGGACGTTGATCCCTGTTGTCGGAGCGTTTCTTGTGGCGGGGCCGGACTGGCGGGGCTTGGCGGCGCCCCGCCCGCTCGGATCCGTCCCGCGATCCCGCCGGCCGTCGGGCCGTCGGGAGTCGTCGGGTGGGAGGTCGTCGGGCGGGCCTCACGCGGAGGCCTGCCGCGCGGCCCTTACTTGGCGGCGTGCTGCGCGTACTCGCCGACGTTCGGGTCGTCGTACGGGCCCTTGCCGTCCAGCGAGAACACCATCACGCCGCCGCCCATCTGGGTGTAGTTGGCGAGCTTCTTGAACGCGCCCACCGCGCCGAGGCCGGCGGTCGGGTCGGCGAGGTCGAACACCAGGCCCACGCCCGGCCAGCCGCCGACGCCGTAGTAGATGGCGACGTACTGCGTGCCCTTGTGGGTGTAGGTGATCGGGTAGCCGATGGCGCCCGACGGCAGCTTGAACTTCCAGAGGAGGTCGCCGTTGTCGGAGTCGCGCGCCTTGATGAAGCCGTCCAGCGTCCCGTAGAGGACGAGGTCGCCGGCGGTGGCGGTGGTGCCGCCCCAGACCGCGAAGCGCTCCATCTTCTCCCAGTTGAACTTGCCGGTGATGGCGTTGTAGCTCTTGATCTGGCCGAGGCCCTCGTAGTTCTGCCGGTCACCCTTCGGGCCCGGATACATGTTCAGCGTCGCACCGACGAAGAACTGACCCGCCCGGTAGGGCAGCATGAAGGGCTCCCAATCCATGCAGATGTGGTTGATGCCCATGTAGAAGGCTTGCCGCTTCGGGTCGTAGGAATCGTGACCCTGGTTGTGGTAGCCCATCGCCGAGGGGCAGATGTCCTTGGCGAGATGGTCCATCCGGGTGCCGTATTCCGGATCGCGCACCGGCGTGCCGGTCTTCAGGTCCACCGACTTGAACACGTTGACGGTGTCGTCGATCTTGTTGGCCGAGACCAGCGTGCCGTCCGTCCGGTCGAGGGTGTAGACGATGCCGTTGCGGTCCGGGTGGGTGAGGAGCTTCCTCATCTTCCCGTCCTTGTCCTTCTGGTCGGACAGCATCATCACGTTGACGCCGGCGTAGTCCCACTCGTCGTGGGGCGTCTTCTGGTAGCCGAACTTCGCCTCGCCGGTGTCGGCGTCGCGGCCGAAGATCGTCATCGTCCACTTGTTGTCGCCGGGACGCATGGTCTCGTTCCACGGCGCCGGGTTGCCGGTGCCGAAGTAGATCAGGTTGGTGCCCGGATCGTAGGCGTACCAGCCCCAGTTGGTGCCGCCGCCGATCTTCCAGGCGTCGCCCTCCCAGGTCGAGGTGCCGAGGCCCTTCTGGCCGTAATGGGCGTTGTGGATGTTGAAGTCCTTGGCGAGCAGCAGGTCCTCGTCCGGGCCGGTGGCGTAGGCGCGCCAGACCTGCGCGCCGGTCTTGACGTCGTAGGCGGTGAGGTAGCCGCGCACGCCGAGCTCGGCGCCCGAGGAGCCGATGATCACCTTGTCCTTCACCACGTAGGGGGCGATCGTGAGGGTCGAGCCGACCTTGATGTCGGAGTTCTCGACCTTCCACACCGTCTCGCCGGTCTGGGCGTTGAGGGCGGCGACGTTGCCGTCGAGCTGGGTCTTGAGGATCAGCGCCGGGGTCTTGCCGTCGCCGGGCCAGTAGGCGAGGCCGCGGTTCACGAGGTCGCAGCAGGCCACCGAGCGGGCGGCCGGGTTCTGCTTGGGCTTGTCCTGCCAGAGGATCTTGCCCGGATCGTCGAGGCCGAGGGCGAAGGTGTTGTTGGGGAACGAGGTGTGGATGTACATGACGCCGTCGACGACGAGCGGCGCGCCCTCGTGGCCGTTGAGCAGGCCGGTGGAGAACGTCCAGGCCGGCTTGAGCTGCTTGACGTTGCTCTTGTTGATCTGCGTCAGGTCGCTGTAGTTGTTCGAGTCGTAGTTCTTACCGGGCATCACCCAGTTCTCGTCGCTCTTCGATTTCTCGACGAGCTTGTCGTTGGCCTGCGCCACGCCCGCCATGGCGACCGGCGCGAGCGCCATGATCGCCAATGCCGAGACGGAATTCCGGAGCCTCATCATCCTGCGTCTCCTCGCCGGACTGCCACGCCGTTTGGCCTCACAGTCATCGTGGTGTTCATTCGATGGCGACACGACTTTCAACGACAGATCCGCCTCCAGCGTCGCGATATCCGGCTTATTTCCAGTATTCGCTGAGCTTATGAAAGACTTATTATCGTTGTGCGCCACTCGATTATTCGCACGGCTTGTAATGCGTGTCTTTGCAAAACGAAACATTTCTTTTCGGGATGATCCGGCAATACGACACCGGTGATCTGGTAAGATCACGGAGGTCTTGACCGGGCGCCGACCGCCATCCCAGACAGGCGGGAACATTGGGCTCGCGCGCGGGGCTGACGCCGTCCGCGACCCGCTCCGGGAGGACGCCATGGGTCATGTCACGGGCTGCGCGGCCCGCTCTCCGGTGCTGGCAGCCTGGATGGCAGCCTGGATGGCAGCCTGGACGCCGCCGGCCGTGGCGGCCGGGAGCGGCAGGGAGCAGCGCCACCTCGCGGCGCTCTATCAGCAGGACGGGCGGCGCGAGCTGACGGGGGCCGACCTGGACCGCTTTCCCGGCGCGGGCGTCCTGTGGTGTCGGCGCCCGGACGGGGTCCCCCAGAAGGCCGCCGCCGCGTGGCTGATCGGGAGCCGGTCCCTCGTGCTGATGAACGCGCACAATTTCCGCAACCGGCAGCTGGAGGTCACCCGAACCGTCGCCGATTGCTACTTCCAGATCGCCGGCCGGAACTACGCCTTCGTGCCCGAGATCCTGGACCTCGGCATCGAGCCCGAGGCGCGGCGCCTGCACATCACCGACGACTGGGCTCTGCTGCGCCTCGCCGAGCCGGCCGAGGCGCGACCGCAGCCGATCCCGGACCCGCCCGGCCTTCCGACCGGCGACCTCGCGCTCCCGGTGACGATGGTCTCGCCGGCCGGGCACGAGAACTACCGGGGGCAGAGCAGCCGGGAATCCTGCGCCGTCCGGCGGATCGATCCGCCGAGCGAGGGCGCGATCCGCCGCGCCCGCCACGATTGCAACGACGGCTACGGCGGATCGGGCTCGGGCCTGTTCGACGCGGAGGGCCACCTCGTCGCGATGCAGAGCGCGTCGCTGGCGATGAACCAGCGCCACGCCTTCGACATCGAGTTCCACTACGGCTCGGCCCTGCTGATCGAGGGCCGGCTCCTCGAGGCTCTCGAGGCTCGGGCCATCCAGACCCGGGACCGCTAGGGCGGGCCGCCGCCGGGCGTTCGCCCCGTTGCCGCGGGAATCCCGGTAAGCCCCCGGTAAGCAACGCGGCGATTTCCGCCCCGGGGCCGGGGGAAGTTCTCGACGGCGATGCGGCGGGACGCCAAAACTTAACGTTGAGCCACGAATCTGGTCCCGCGAGGGAGCCGGTATGCCCGCTGTCGGAACGTTCAGGGTCTGCGCGCCGGGACGGCCGCCGTTCGCGGAGGCCGTGGCAGAGGGCGTGGCCGAGGCGGTCGCGCTGCCATCCGTGCTCGTCACGATGCTGGGCAGCCTGATCGAGGCCTGGCCCCGCCAGATCTACACACAACCCCTGGTGACCACCCGCTTCCTCGGCCAGCGGACCACCTACGTCTGCGATCCCGGGCACATCCGCAGCCTGATGGTCGACCAGGCCGAGGCGCTGGAGCGGGAGCCGTTCATGCTCCGGGCGCTGGCCCCGGCCCTCGGCGCGGGGGTCCTCACCGCCGACGGGGCCCACTGGCGACGGCAGCGCAGGACCGCGACCCCGATGTTCCGGCCGGACCGGGTCCGGAGCTTCGTGCCGGCCATGGCCCGGGCCGCCGCGGCGACGCGGGCGCGCTGGCGCGACGCCGGTCCGGCCGGGACCGAGCGGGACATCCTGCGCGAGATGATGCGCACGACCTTCGACGTCATCGTCGCCACGATGGTGTCGGGCGATCCCCACCTGGAGGTCGGGCCCTTCGGGGCCGCGATGGACGCCTATCTCGGCCAGACCAGCTGGAAGATCGCCCTGGAGATGCTGCGGGCCCCGGCCTGGGTCCCGCATCCGGGGTCCCGGGCCGGGGCGGAGGCGGTGCGCTACCTGCGCGGCGAGGTCGCCCGCACGATCGCGCGCCGCCGGGCCCGCGGCGAGCCCGGCTCCGACCTCCTCGGCCTCCTGCTGCAGGCGCGGGACCCGGAAACCGGCGCGCCGCTCCCCGAGGCGAGCCTCGTCGACAACCTGCTCACCTTCGTGTCCGCCGGCCACGAGACCACCGCCCTGGCGCTGGCCTGGACCTTCCGGGTCCTGGCCGAGCACCCGGAGGTGGAGCGGCGCGTCGTCGCCGAGATGGCCCGCCTCGGCGGCGATCCGGCCGACGATCCGGAGGCCGCGGAGCGGCTGCCCTACACCCGCCAGGTGCTCCTCGAGGTGATGCGCCTCTATCCGCCGGCGCCGCTGATCGTCCGGCGGACGCGGGCCCCGGTCCGCCTCGGGGACGCGGTCGTGCCGGCCGGGCAGTCGGTCCACGTGCCGGTCTACGCCCTGCACCGGCACGCACTGCTCTGGGACCGGCCGGAGGCGTTCGACCCGGGCCGCTTCGCGCCGGAGCGGGTCGCCGCGCGGGACCGCTACGCCTACCTGCCGTTCGGCGCCGGCCCGCGGGTCTGCATCGGCATGAGCCTCGCCCTGACCGAGTGCCTCGTGATCCTGGCGACGCTGCTGCCCGCCTTCCGCCTCAGGCCGGTGACGGCGGAGATGCCGGCGGCGCAGTTCCGCGTGACGCTGCGGCCCAAGGGCGGCCTGACGATGAGGGTCGCGTCCCGCGATGGGGACCGCGATGGGGCCTGAGATGGCGACCGGGATGGCGACCGGGATCTCCGCGGGCGCGTCCGGCCCGCCCGGCGCGAACGGGCCGGGTGCGCGGCTCGGATTCTGGCCGGGCCGCCGGGCGCGATCGCTGCTCGGCCGCCTCTTCGGTCCCGACGCCGACGACGCGCTGCCCAGCCGCTACCGCCTGCAGGTGCGCGCGGGGCTCCTCGACGAGACGCTGAAGCTCGCCACCTACTCGGCGGTGACGCACCTGATCATCGCGCTGGCCGTCGCGTACTTCTTCTGGAGCACGGCCTCGCACACCTACCTCCTCGGCCTGCTCGCCGTGGTCGCGGTGCTGATCACGGCGGCGACCTACGCGACCTGGCTCTACTGGCGCACCCACGGCGACACCGCCTCGGCGCACACCGTCCGGTGGGGTTGCCGGATCTCCGCCGGCCTCGCCTTCGCCCTGGGCCTCGCCTGGGCGACCCTGCCGGTCGCGCTGTTCGCGCCCTCCGACGGCGACGCGCGGCTGCTCGTCGTCGCCATCGTGGCCGGCCTGATCTCGGACGCCTACGTGGTCGGCCCGCTCCTGTCGGTCTCGTACCTGTTCGCGGGCCCGGTCATCGTCGGCAGCTTCGTCGGTCTGGCCAGGTCCGGGGAGCCGGTCGCGCTCAGCATCGGCTTCCTGCTCGTCGTCTACGCGGTCTTCGTGGTGACGAGCGTGAGCCGCATGAGCCGCCTGTCGCGCCAGCGCATCCTCGACCGCGTGCGGGTCGAGGACCAGAGCGAGACGATCGGGCTGCTGCTCAACGCCTTCGAGGCGAATGCCAGCGACTGGCTGTGGGAGACGGACGAGACCGGGCGCTTCCAGCACGTCTCCACCCGGATGGCGGACGTCCTGGCCTGCCCGGTGCAGACGCTCCAGCACACCTCGTTCCCGGCGCTTCTGGCCGGCCGGGCGGAGGCGCCCCCCGAGGCCGATCAGAGCGCCGACCTGCTGGACCGCCTCCGGCGGGGCAGCGCGTTCCACCAGCACCTGATCGCCGTCGACACGCCGGCCGGCCGGCGCTGGCTCCGGCTGAGCGGCAAGCCGTTCCTCGACCAGAAGGGGCGCTTCGCGGGTTTCCGGGGCGTCGGCTCCGACGTGACCGAGGCCCGCCGGGCGGAGGCGCACATCGCCTATCTGGCCACCCGGGACCCGATGACCGGCCTGTCGAACCGGGTCATGTTCCACGACGTCGCGTCCGAGGCCTGCGCGGCCGCCGCCCAGATCGTGCCCCAGGCCGCGCCGGAGAGCGCGCTGCAGGACGCGCCGCAGGCCCCGGACGCGGCGGTCAGCCTGCTCTACCTCGACCTCGACGGCTTCAAGACCGTCAACGACAGCATCGGCCACGGCGCCGGCGACGCAATGCTGGGGCAGGTCGCCGACCGCCTGCGCGCCCTGCTCCCGGCCGACGCGCAGGCGTTCCGACTCGGAGGCGACGAGTTCGCGATCCTGCAGCGCGGCCGGGACGGCGCGGCCGCGCAGGCCCTGGCCGAGGCCGCGATCGCGGCCCTGCGCGAGCCCTACCTCATCGACGGCGTCCGGGCGGAGATCGGCGTCAGCATCGGGATCGCCTGCGCCCCGGCGGACGCGACCGAGCCCGAGGACCTGCTCCGGAAGGCCGACCTCGCGCTCTACAGCGCCAAGCAGGGCGGCAAGGGGCGCTGGCGGGGCTTCGACCGCGACCTGGACGTGCGCGTCCAGCGCCGGCACGAACTCGACGAGGCGATGCGCCAAGCCCTCGCCGACGGCGAGATGGTGCTGCACTATCAGCCGCTGGTCAGCCTGCAGGACGGCGCGGTGGTCGGCTGCGAGGCGCTGCTGCGCTGGACCCGGCCCGGTCTCGGCCCCGTCTCGCCCGCCGAGCTGATCCCGATCGCCGAGGGAACGGGCTTCATAATCACGATCGGGCGCTGGGCCCTGCGGCGCGCCTGCGCGGAGGCGCTGACCTGGCCGGCGCGCCTGCGCGTCGCCGTGAACATCTCGTCGGTCCATTTCCGCCGGCCCGACTTCTTCGCCGACGTCGCGGCGGTGCTGAGCGAGACCGGCCTCGCGGCGGACCGCCTGGAGATCGAGATCACCGAGTCGATCTTCCTGGCCAATACCCCGCACGTGCTGGACAATCTCCGCTCCCTGCGGGCGCTCGGCGTGCGGATCGCCCTCGACGATTTCGGGACGGGCTACTCCTCGCTGAGCTACCTGACGCAGTTCCCGGTCGACAAGATCAAGATCGACCGCGCCTTCGTGCGCGACCTGAGCAGCCGCCCCGAATGCCTGACGGTGATCGAGGCGATCATGGTCATCGCCCGCGACCTGCGCATCGACGTCACGGTGGAGGGCGTCGAGACCGAGCAGCAGGCCGAGCTCCTCCGGCTGCGGCGCTGCAACAGCGCGCAGGGCTTCCTGTACAGCCCGGCCCGGCCGCCCGCGGAGATCCCCGGCCTGATCGAGCGCCTGCCCCGGGCGGCGCTCCCGACAGAGCAAGCCGTCCGCGCGGTCGCCTGAGGGCGACGGCGCCGGGCTCCGGGTTGCCACGCGGCCGGAAACGGCTCTAGCGGGGACGACCACGCGGAACCGGGACACAGGCGCGCCATGCCCAAGGTCATCATCAGCGAGTTCATGGACGAGGCCGCGATCGCGGCCGAGCTCGCCGGCCTCGACGTGGTGTACGATCCGGGCCTCGTCGACCGGCCCGCGGACCTCGCCGCCGCCGTGGC